>NZ_AP026966.1:700000-1050000 GCF_027923905.1 Massilia varians | reverse complement strand
CCGTGGTGCCCGGTTCCTGGTCATGCCGCCTGAGCTTGCCGCCCGTCCGTTCCAGCCAATACAGCCGTCCCTGCTCGTCCAGGCGGACTTCGTAGGCGGTTTCGGGAATGCTGTCGTCGAGGGTCTGGCCCAGCTGCCCGGCCAATTGCGCGCTGTCGATCACCAGGCCCATCTCGGTATTCAGGTCGATCGAGCGCCGGTCCATATTGAAGGAGCCTACATATACCGCGCGACCGTCCACGCCGAAGGTCTTGGCGTGCAGGCTAGAGGCGGAGCTGCCGAAGCGCCCCTTCCCTTTTTCGGGCAGTTCCGCTCCCCATCTGCGGCGCAGCTCGTACAAGGAAACACCCGCGCTGATCAGTTGGTGGCGCCACTTGGCATAGCCGGCGTGCACGGCCGCCACATCGGTCGCTTCGAGGGAGTTGGTCAGCACCCGCACGTGCACGCCCGCACGTGCGATATCGCCCAGCGTGTTTGCCGCATCCTTGCTGGGGACGAAATATGGCGAGACCAGGTCGAGCTGCCGCTTCGGCTCGCCCAGCAGTTTGCGCAAACCCACGGCCATGCGGTCGTCCGGATCGGCCTTGCCCAGCACTTTCGCCGGATCGTCGCTGACCAGGCGCGCAAGGCTCCACTCCAGCGGCAGTTGCCCCGCCATCAGCTGCTCGACGAACGGCGAGGTCCGGATCGCCTCCAGGTAGCGCTGGGCGGCGGGCTTCGTATTCAAGGCGGCCGCGCTTGCGGCCAGTGCGCCTGGAGGCGCCGCGTCTTGCGCATCGACCAGCGCCATGACGGGATAGGCGGAAGCACTGTTCCAGTAGCGGTCGAAATCCTGCGATACGTCGCGCACCACGGGGCCGACGGCCAGCACGTCGAGGTCGACGAACAGCATGTCTCCGGTCGCGCCGAAGTATTCGTCGCCCACGTTGCGTCCGCCGATGATCGTCGCCTGGCCGTCCGCCGTGAAGGACTTGTTATGCATGCGCCGGTTCAGGCGGCTGAAGTCGGTGAGGTAGCCCAGGCTGCGCCAGCGGCGCAGTGCGAAGGGATTGAAGAGCCGTACCTCGACGTTCGGTTCGCGGTCGAGGGCCGCCAGGACCGGATCGAGTCCGGCGGTATTGTTATCGTCCAGCAGCAGGCGGACGCGCACGCCGCGCGCCGCGGCCTCGCGCAAGGCGTCGAGCATCAGCGTGCCGGTGAGGTCGTCACGCCATATATAGTACTGGACGTCGAGGCTGCGCTGGGCACTGCGGGCGAGCAGGACGCGCGCCGCAAAGGCATCGCGTCCATCGATCAAGGGGTGGATCCCCGAGCGGCCGGGGTGGGCGGCCGCCACGGGGGCGATGGCCTGTCCCAGCCGTGTCGTGTGGGTGCCGTCCAGCGTGAAGCTGGCGTTGCGCTGGCCGAGTGGCGGCAGCGCGCTGCAGCCGTAGGCCGCCACCGCGACGGCGACGATGACGAGCGCCGCCGCTCCTCGACGCAATGCCGGGAACGCCGCCGCCCGCATCGCTTACATTCCTTCGAAGTTCGGCTTGCGCTTCTCGAGGAAGGCCGACATGCCTTCTTTCTGTGCAGGCGTGCCGAAGCCGGCGTGGAAGTAACGGCGCTCGTAGCGCACGCCTTCGTTCAGCGGCATCTGGTAGGCCTGGTTGACGCAATCCTTGATCTGCATGGCGACCGACACCGGCATCTCGGCGATGCCCTGCGCCACCTTGATCGCCTCTTCCATCACGCTCTCGACCGGGTACACGCGCGACACCAGGCCGGTGCGCTCGGCTTCAAGGGCGTCGATCATGCGGGTGGTCAGGAGCATGTCCATCGCCTTCGACTTCGAGATCGCGCGCGGCAGGCGCTGGGTGCCGCCGGCTCCCGGGGTCACGCCCACCTTGATTTCCGGCTGGCCGAACTTGGCGGTCTCGGACGCGATGAGGAAGTCGCACATCATGGCCAGTTCGCAGCCGCCGCCCAGGCAGTAGCCCGACACCACGCCGACCACCGGCTTGCGGATGTTCAGAATGTGCTCCCAGTTGCGGCCGATGTAGTTGCCCGGGTAGGTGTCCGCCGCGTAGGTGTAGTTCGCCATGGCGGCGATGTCGGCGCCCGCCGCGAAGACCTTGTCGCTGCCGGTCAGGATGATGACGTTGACCGCCGGGTCGGCGTCGAACTTGACCAGCGCATCACCCAGCTCGTTCATCATGTTGTCGTTCAGCGCATTCATCGCCTTTGGACGGTTCAGGCGGATCACGACGACCTTGCCGTGGTTTTCAATCAGCAGATCTGCATATTCCATGTGAGTTCCCTTTGTGAGCTTGGACGGATTGCCGGGATTGTAACGTCTTGCGCCGATTCAAACACGATATGATTATTTGTTCAGCAATATTCTGTGCGAGATTATCATTCTTTCGTTTGGCACCCGTCAGCTACATTCCTGGCTGCAAAAGCGCATTCCGGCCGGCTCGGTGATGCGCAGCGCCGACTTCCGCCGCTTCTGGTTCAGCAGCGTCCTGGCGCATTTCGGCGCCCAGATCACGCTGCTGGCCCTGCCGATCTGCGCGGTGCTGATGCTGCATGCGACGCCGGCCCAGATGGGCACCCTGGCCGCCTTCGAGTCTCTACCCTTCCTGCTGTTCGGCCTCCCCTCCGGCGTCCTGCTGGACCGCGGCCGGCGCCTGCCCGTCATGATGTGCAGCGATGCCATGGTGGCCATTGCGCTGGCCAGCGTGCCGCTGGCCTGGTGGCTGGGCGTGCTCACCATCCCCTGGCTGTATGCGGTCGGCTTCGTGATCGGCGCCGGCCACGTGGTGGGCGGCAGTGCGGAACAGGTGTTCCTGACCTTCCTGGTCGGGCGTGACGGCCTGGTCGACGCCCAGGCCAGGTTCGCGGCCACGGAATCGGCCGCGCGCGTGGTCGGTCCCGGCATGGCGGGCGGCCTGGTGCAGCTGCTGGGCGCGCCGATCGCCATCCTGTGCAATGTGGCAGGCTTCATCGTCTCGCTGCTCAACCTGCGCCGCATTCGCGCCCGCGAGCCGCAGCCGCCGCCGTCCAACTCGCATCCGCTGCGCGACATCCAGGAAGGCCTGGCCTTCGTCTGGAACCAGCCGCTGCTGCGCACCCTGGCCTGGGTCTCGGCCTGCTGGCACCTGCTGTTTTATGGCTACACCGCCCTGCACGTGCTGTTCGCCACCCGCGTGCTCGGCATGACACCGGGGACCATGGGCATGGCCAACATGCTGGGCGGCCTGGGCGTGCTGGCGGCCTCGCTGCTGGTCAAGCCGCTCTCGAGACGCCTGGGCACCGGCGGCGGCATCCTGGTCGGCCTGTGCGTGTCGGCGCTCGGCTTCGCCCTGATGCCGGCCATCCCGCCGGCGCAGGACGGCAGCGAAGCATGGACGGTCGCGGCCTATGCGATCGTGGTGTTCTGGATCGACTGCGGCGCGACCCTGTTCTTCGTGCCCTACATCGCCCTGCGCCAGCGCGTGACGCCGGACGCGGTGCTGGGCCGGATGGTGGCGACGATGCGCGCCCTGACCGTGGCCGCCGCGCCGCTGGGCGCCCTGCTCGCGGGCGGGCTGGGCGAAGGCTTCGGCGTGCGCGCAGGCCTGGGCTGCATCGCTGCCGGCGCCGTCCTGCTGGCGGCCGGCGGCGTGTTCGGCACCCGCCTCAAAGCGGCCAGGGAGTAAGTCCGGGATTACTGCGCCGCGCGCGGCAGCAGCACCCAGACCGTGCCGCGCTGCTTCATCTTGCCCGCCCGGTCCATCGCCTCCGGACCGAAACCGTAGAAGAAGTCGGCCCGCACCGCGCCGCGGATCGCGCCGCCGGTATCCTGCGCCATCATCAGGCGCCGCATCGGCACCTCGCTGCCGGCTTCGGTGGTCGCCAGGTACAGCGGCGCGCCGAGCGGCACGAAGGCCGGGTCGATCGCCACCGAGCGGCCCGGCGTGAGCGGCACGCCCAGCGCGCCCTTCGGGCCGAGCGACGGATCCGGCAGCTTCTCTTCGCGGAAGAAGATGTAGCTGGGGTTCACGTTGAACAGCTCCTGGCGCCGGCCTGGGTTGGCGGCGATCCAGGCGCGGATGCCCTGGGCCGTGGCCTGCTCGGCAGTGAGTTCGCCCTGCTCCACCAGCCAGCGCCCGATCGCCTTGTACGGATGGCCGTTCTGGTCGGCGTAAGCCACGCGCACGGTCTCGCCCGTGTCCAGTTGGACGCGGCCGGAACCCTGTACCTCGAGGAAGAAGGCCTCGACCGGATCGTTCACCCACAGCAGTTCCTTGTCCTTGAGAGGCGCGCGCGCGATCTCGGCGCGGGTGCTGTAGGGGACCACGGTCTGGCCTGACAGGCGGCCGCGCAGGCGCATGCCCTTCAGCTGGGGGTACACGCTGCCCAGGTCGACCGTGAGCAGGTCGCCTGGTACGCGGTAGAGCGGCGTCTGGTAGGCGCCGCCGCGCTTGCGCGCGCCGTACAGCATCGCTTCGTAATAGCCGGTGATCAGGCCGGTATCGGCGCCATCGGCGGCGCGCACCAGGTGCGGGACGAACCGGCTCTCGAAGAAGCCGCGCACCGCGGCGCCGTCGCTGCCATCGATGGCGCGGGCTGCGGCGCACACCGCTTTCCAGTCAGGCTTGCTGGCCAGGCCGCGGCAGGATTGCAGCAGGGCCGGCCAAGCCTGGCGCACGTCATCCTGCGCCCAGCCCGGCAAGGCGCTGAAGGTGGTCGGCGTCATGAGCGGAACAGGTGCCGGCGGGGTCGGCGGCACCGGCGCCGGCTGCTCCGGCACATACACCGGGCCGACCGGCGGCGGCATGCGCACCGGTTCGGCGGGCTTGGGAGGCTGCTGCGGCTGCGGCGGCGTGGTCGAGCAGGCGCTTAACAAGGCGACGAGGGCAAGCGAAGCGGTTACACTGCGGCGTGTCGATGACATAAGAACCTAAGGACTGAAGGACCGATATGTGGATCTTGATGGTGGAAGCCGGCGTGGCACTCTTCCTGCTCGTCTTTATCGTCTGGTGGACGATGTTCGCGGGCCGCAAGGACGTGCCGCGCGACGAGCCGGCACAGAAGGAACGTGACGCCGGCGAGCAGTAAGCCGTACTGCGCTGATCAGTGCAGCGCGCCCGGCTGGGCCAGCACGAATTCCGGGATCGGCACCTCGAAGCGATGGCCGTCCTCGGCCACGCAGAAGTATTCGCCCTTCATCGAGCCCTGCGGCGTCGCCGCCTGGGTGCCGCTGGTGTACTCGAACTGCTGGCCCGGCTGCAGCAGCGGCTGGTGGCCGACCACGCCCAGGCCGTTCACTTCCTGCACCACGTTGTTGGCGTCGGTGATCACCCAGTGGCGCGAGATCAGCTGGGCGGCAATGGTGCCCGTGTTGGTAATCGTGATGGTGTAGCTGAACACGTACTGGTCCCGTTCCGGGTTGGACTGTTCGGCCAGGTACTGGGTCCTGACCTTGACAGCGAATTCATAGGCGGGCATGGGGATTCCTTGCGTGATCGTCAATATTGGTGGAAGCGCCTTGTATGGCGCAAACGACAATCATACCGCGCGCCGCCCTTCCTGGTCGGCACAGGCAGAGCGGGCATGCGCTTCATCAGCGTAAAATAGCGGATTCTCTTATTCACGCACGATCGCCCATGACCACCTACCGCATCGCTCCCAGCATCCTGTCCGCCGATTTCGCCCGCCTGGGCGAGGAAGTGCGCAATGTCGTCGCCGCCGGCGCCGACATCATCCACTTCGACGTGATGGACAACCACTACGTCCCGAACCTGACCATCGGCCCGCTGGTGTGCCAGGCGATCCGCCCGCACGTGCAGGTGCCGATCGACGTGCACCTGATGGTCAAGCCGGTCGACCGCATCATTCCGGACTTCGCCAAGGCCGGCGCCGACATCATCACCTTCCACCCGGAAGCCTCGGAGCATATCGACCGCACCCTGCAGCTGATCCGCGATAACGGCTGCAAGGCCGGCCTGGTGTTCAACCCGCACACCCCGCTGCACTACCTCGAACACGTGATGGACAAGATCGACATGATCCTGATCATGTCGGTGAACCCGGGCTTCGGCGGCCAGTCCTTCATCCCGCAGGCGCTGAAGAAGATCGCGATGGCGCGCCGCATGATCGACGAATCGGGCCGCGACATCATGCTGGAAGTCGATGGCGGCATCAAGGCCGACAACATCGCCGAAGCCGCCGCAGCAGGCGCCGACACCTTCGTCGCAGGTTCGGCGATCTTCGGCAAGCCGGACTACAAGGCCGTGATCGACGCGATGCGCGGCGAGCTGGCCAAGGTGTCGAAGTAATGCGGGCCGGCGCGGCAGCCATCCGGGCCGCCATCATCGACCTGGACGGCACCATGCTCGACACGGTGCCCGACTTCGAGGCGGCCCTGAACGGCATGCGCGCCGACCTGGGCCTGGCGCCGATCACGCAGGCGGTCATCAAGCCGCTGGTCGGCAAGGGCTCCGAAAAACTGGTGCGCGACGCGCTGCTGCTCGATTGGGACGCGGCGCGCGTGGACGAGGTATTCGACCAGGCGCTGGCCGGCTACCAGCGCCACTACCTCGCCATCAACGGCGATCGCTCCACCTTGTTCGAGGGTGTGATCGAGGGCCTGCAGGCCATGCGCGAGCAGGGTTTGCGCCTGGTGTGCGTGACCAACAAGCCCATCGCTTTCACGCTTCCCCTGCTGGACCAGAAGGGCCTGGCGCCGTATTTCGAACGTGTGTTCGGCGGCGATTCCTTCGCCAGGAAGAAGCCGGACCCGATGCCGATGCTGGGCGCCTGCGCCGCGCTGGACCTGCCGCCGTCACACGTGGTGGCGATCGGTGACTCGTCCAACGACGCGGAAAGCGCACGCGCCGCCGGTTGCTATGTGCTGACGGTGCCATATGGTTATAACCACGGACGGCCTATACAAGAAATTAATTCTGATGGTATAGTGAGTTCGCTGCTAGAAGCGGCAGAGCAGATATCTGCGCATAACCACACCGCAAAATAAGTTATCTATACATGTTTTTCACCAAAAAACACACTGTCAACCAGACCGGCACCCTTGAGGCCTGGCTGTGGCGACGCTGGCAATCCTGGGCTAACTGACCCGTCCCGATTGCTGTCGGCCGTGCTCGTCCGACAGGTTTTTTGAAGTGAACCACCGCCCTTCCCCTCCCTTGGGCGGTCTGGAGAAAAGCATGACCGAACTCGAATTCAAATCGCTGGCCAACCAGGGCTACAACCGCATTCCCTTGATCGCGGAAGCCTTTGCCGACCTCGAGACCCCGCTGACGCTCTACCTCAAGCTGGCCCAGTCCCAGCAGGGCGGCAAGAACACCTTCCTGCTGGAGTCGGTGGTCGGCGGCGAGCGCTTCGGCCGCTATTCCTTCATCGGCCTGCCGGCGTCGACCCTGATCCGCAACAGCGGCAAGCATACCGAAGTGGTCAAACACGGCGAAGTGATCGAGACGCACGAAGGCAATCCGCTCGAATTCATCGAGGCCTACCAGGCGCGCTTCAAGGTCGCCCTGCGCCCGGGCATGCCGCGCTTCTGCGGCGGCCTGGCCGGCTACTTCGGCTACGACACCGTGCGTCACATCGAGCGCAAGCTGGAACACAGCTGCCCGCCCGACGAACTGGGCCTGCCGGACATCCAGCTGTTGCTGACCGAAGAACTGGCGGTGATCGACAACCTGTCGGGCAAGCTCTACCTGATCGTGTACGCCGACCCGGCCCAGCCGGAAGCCTATGCCAAGGCCCGCCAGCGCCTGAAGGACCTGCGCGTGATGCTGCGCCGCAGCGTCGACGCGCCGGTGACGTCCAGCTCGGTGCGTACCGAGGCGGTGCGCGACTTCAACAAGGAAGATTATCTGAAGGCGGTGGCCCGCGCCCACGAATACGTGATGGCGGGCGACCTGATGCAGGTGCAGATCGGCCAGCGCATCCGCAAGCCCTACGTGGATTCGCCGCTGTCGCTGTACCGCTCGCTGCGTTCGCTGAACCCGTCGCCCTACATGTACTACTACAACTTCGGCGACATGCAGATCGTCGGCGCCTCGCCCGAGATCCTGGTGCGCAACGAAGCGACGCCGGATGGCGGCAAGAAGGTCACGCTGCGCCCGATCGCCGGCACCCGCCCGCGCGGCGCCACGCCGGAACGCGACCTCGAGCTGGCGGCCGAGCTGCTGGCCGACCCGAAGGAGATCGCGGAGCACGTGATGCTGATCGACCTGGCGCGCAACGACATCGGCCGCATCGCCGACACCGGCAGCGTCAAGGTCACCGACCGCCTGGTCATCGAGAAGTACTCGCACGTGCAGCACATCGTCTCCAACGTCGAAGGCCGACTCAAGGACGGCATGTCGAACCTCGACGTGCTGCGCGCCACCTTCCCGGCCGGCACCCTCACCGGTGCGCCGAAGGTGCGCGCGATGGAAGTGATCGACGAGCTGGAGCCGGTCAAGCGCGGGATTTACGGCGGCGCGTGCGGCTACCTGTCCTTTGGCGGCGAGATGGACGTGGCGATCGCGATCCGCACCGGCGTGATCAAGGACGGCAACCTGTACGTGCAGGCCGCGGCCGGCATCGTGGCCGACTCTATCCCCGAGATGGAATGGCAGGAAACGGAAAACAAGGCGCGCGCCGTGCTGCGCGCGGCCGAACAGGTGCAAGACGGCCTGGATGGGGAGTTCTGACATGCTGCTCATGATCGACAACTACGACTCGTTCACCTACAACATCGTCCAGTACCTGGGCGAGCTGGGCGAGGACGTGCGCACGGTGCGCAACGACGAAATCACTTTGAAAGATATCGAAGCGATGGCGCCCGAGCGCATCTGCATCTCGCCGGGGCCGAAGGCGCCGAAGGATGCCGGCATCTCGCTCGACATCCTGCGCGAATTCAAGGGCAAGCTGCCGATCCTGGGCGTGTGCCTCGGCCACCAGGCGATTGGCGAAGCGTTTGGGGGCAAGGTGATCCGCGCCAAGCAGGTCATGCACGGCAAGACCTCGCTCATCGCCCACACCGGCGAAGGCGTGTTCAAGGGTTTGCCAAGTCCCTTCACCGTGATCCGCTACCACTCGCTGGCGATCGAGCGCGCTTCGCTGCCGGACTGCCTGGAAGTGACGGCATGGACCGACGACGGCGAGATCATGGGCGTGCGCCATAAGGAATATGACATCGAGGGAGTGCAGTTCCATCCCGAGTCGATCCTGTCGGAACACGGCCACGCGCTGTTCAAGAACTTCCTCGCGCGCTGATGCGCCCGGTGCGTGCGCCGCGTCTGCGGCGCCGCGCCCACGCATGACAGCCCACCTAACGTCTAGCTGAAGAAACCACCATGCCGATCACCCCACAAGAAGCCCTGCTGCGCTGTATCGAACACCGCGAAATCTTCCACGACGAAATGCTGCACCTGTTCCGGAGCATCATGTCGGGCGAGATGTCGCCGACCATGGTCGCGGCCCTGACCATGGGCCTGCGCGTGAAGAAGGAAACCATCGGCGAGATCACCGCCGCCGCCCAGGTGATGCGCGAATTCTCGACCAAGGTGCCGATGGCCGACACCACCAACCTGCTCGACATCGTCGGCACCGGCGGCGACGGCGCCAACACCTTCAATATCTCGAGCGCGTCGATGTTCGTCGCCGCCGCCGGCGGCGCGCGCGTGGCCAAGCACGGCGGACGCAGCGTGTCCTCGTCCTCCGGCAGCGCCGACCTGATCGAGTCGCTCGGCGCCCAGATCGACCTGAAGCCCGAGCAGATCGCCCAGTCGATCGCCCAGACCGGCATCGGTTTCATGTTCGCGCCCAACCACCACGCCGCCATGAAGCACGTGGCGCCGGTGCGCCGCGAACTGGGCGTGCGCAGCATCTTCAACATCCTGGGACCGCTGACCAACCCGGCCGGCGCACCCAACATCCTGATGGGCGTGTTCCACCCCGACCTGGTCGGCATCCAGGTGCGCGTGCTGCAGCGCCTCGGCGCCCAGCATGCGATGGTGGTGTGGGGCCGCGACAACATGGACGAAGTCTCGCTCGGCGCCGGCACCCTGGTGGGTGAACTGGTCGACGGCGAGATCCGCGAATATGAGATCCATCCGGAAGATTTCGGCATGTCGATGATCTCGAGCCGCAACCTGAAAGTGGCGAACACGGCGGAGTCGAAGGAGCGCGTGATGGAAGCGCTGCGCGGCGAACCGGGCCCCGCCACCGACATCGTGGCCCTCAATGCCGGCACCGCCCTGTACGCGGCCGGCGTGGTCGGCTCGATCGAGGAAGGCCTGGCGAAGGCGCGGGCGACGATCGCATCCGGCGCGGCCCTGGCCAAGCTCGAGCAGTTCGTCACCGTCACGCGCCAGCTCGGCGGCCACGCCTGAGCAAGGCAGCCAGCCAACGTATTGAGAGTCTTATGTCCGATATCCTGAACAAGATCCTGGCCGTCAAGGCCGACGAAGTGGCCGCGGCGAAGAAGGCGCGCGACCTGGCCAGCCTGCGCCGCGAGGCGGAAAGCGACCTGGAAGCGCGCCGCGCCATCCGCGGTTTCGAGAACAGCCTGCGCAGCAAAATTTCCGCGGGCCGGGCCGGCATCATCGCCGAGGTGAAGAAGGCCTCGCCCTCGAAAGGCGTGCTGCGCCCGGACTTCCAGCCGGCGGCGATCGCGCAAAGCTATGCCGAACACGGCGCGGCCTGCCTTTCGGTGCTGACCGACGTGCAGTTCTTCCAGGGCTCGGAAGCCTACCTGCGCCAGGCGCGCGCGGCCTGCGCGCTACCGGTGATCCGCAAGGACTTCATCGTCGACCACTACCAGGTGTACGAGGCGCGCGCGATGGGCGCGGATGCGATCCTGCTGATCGTCTCGGCCCTGGACCATGGCCTGATGGCGGAACTGGAAGCCTGCGCGATGGACCTCGGCATGGACGTGCTGGTCGAGGTGCACGACGGCGAGGAACTGACTGCGGCGCTGAAATTGAAGACCCCGCTGCTGGGCATCAACAACCGCAACCTGCGGACCTTCGAGGTGTCGCTCGATACCACGCTCGGCCTGTTGCCGCGCATTCCGGCGGAACGCCTGGTGGTGACCGAGTCCGGCATCATGGGGCCGGCGGATGTGCGGCGGATGCGCGAGGCGAACGTGCATGCCTTCCTGGTCGGCGAAGCCTTCATGCGGGCGCCGGAACCGGGTGTAGAGCTGCAGAGGCTGTTTGGCTGATGTCGGGGGCTGACGACACTCAGCGGAACTAAGGATGAATGCGCGGCGTCGAAGCTGAGCGCCCTCGAGGCGCCAACCTGCGACGCTTCACTCATCCGCCATGAACCTATCTCTTCGCAGTACAGCGCTTTTCGCGACGCTTCTGGCAGTCCTGTGCGGATGCGCCAGTTCTCCGCCTCCCGTTCCCGTCGAAGAACGCAGCACCATCGCCATCGGGCGCGAACCGACGGCCGCTCCCGCTCCGCCGCCCTCCCTCACGCTCGACGCCTACAAGGCCCACGTGGCGCGCCACATCGTCCAGCGCAATGCCGAGCGTACCTTCAGCGGGCGCCTGCCGCCGATGCTGCCGGCAATCGTGGTGGTCAGCATCACGGTGGACCAGGACGGCCAGCTGACCGACGTGCGGGTGCAGCGTTCGCGCGATCCGGATGCCGCCAGGGTGGCGCTGGCCTCGATGCTGCGCAGCGGTCCCCTGCCCCGGCCGCATGGATTGCTCGCGGCGAACAGCCGTGCCATGACCTTCTCGGAAACCTTCCTGTTCGACCGCGACTACCGCTTCCAGCTGCGCACGCTGGCCGGGCCGCAATAGCGTCGTCAGCGCTTGAGGACGTTCAGCACGGCCAGGCTCATCGCCTGGGCGGCGGTCTTGATCGACGGCTCCGGCACCGGCGCGTAGAACGGCGAGTGGTTGAAAGCGATCGGTTTGCCGCCGGGACGTTCGGCCTCAGCCACCGCTTTCGGGTCGTAAACACCGGTGAAGAAGAACATCGACGGCACGCCCTCGTTGACGAAGAGCGAGAAGTCTTCGCTGGCGGTCATGGCCGGCATGCGCTGGGCCTTGTCGGCCCCGAAAGCGTCCTTGAACACGGCCTCGGTGCTGGCCACCAGCGCTTCGCTGTTGACGATGGCCGCGCCACCGCTGATGAGCTGGACGTCCGGCGCCGGCGCACCGGCCATGGCAGCGGAGGCGTTGGCGACGCGGCGCACGCCCTCGAGCAGCTTGGCGCGCACCTCCGGGCTGTACGAGCGGATGGTGCCGCGCACCTGCACCTTGTCCGGAATGATGTTGCCGACCGTGCCGCCCTGGATCGCGCCGATGGTCACTACGCCGAATTCCTTCGGATCCTTCTCGCGGCTGACCACGGTCTGCACGTCCACCACGAAACGGGCGGCGATCGTGATCGGGTCGACCGATTTGTCAGGCGCCGAACCATGGCCGCCGCGCCCGTTGAAGACGATCTCGATCGCGTCAGAGTTGGACGAGACCGGACCGGAATTGAAGCCCACGGTGCCATATGCCAGCGGCCAGGAATGCAGGGCAAATGCGTAGTCGGGCTTGGGGAAACGCTGGAACAGGCCGTCGTCCAGCATCGCCCTGGCGCCGGAGACGATCTCTTCGGCCGGCTGGGCGATGAAGACCAGCGTGCCCTTCCACTTGGCCTTCATCTCGGCAAGCAGGCGCGCCGTGCCCAGCCAGCCGGCCATGTGGACGTCGTGACCGCAGCTGTGGGTGACGAAGCTCTCGGCGCCGTTGCTCACGGCCCTGGCGCGGCTGGCGTAGGGCAAGCCGGTCTTCTCTTCCATCGGCAGGCCGTCCATCTCGGTGCGTACCAGCACCGTCGGGCCGGCGCCATTCTTCAGGACCGCCACGATGCCGGTCTTGCCGACCTTCTCCGTCACTTCGAAGCCGAGCTTGCGCATCTCGCCGGCGAGCTTGGCGGCGGTGCGCACTTCCTGGAAGGCGATTTCCGGGTTGGCGTGCAGGTCCTTGTAGACCGTGTCGAGCCAGGGGTACATGGCGTCGACGCGGGTCTTGATGTCGGTTTTGAGCGGGGCGGGGAGCTGGGCGGAGGCGGTTGCGGTGCAGAGGGCGAGGACGACGGCGGTCAGGGATTTTTTCAATTCAGTCTCGGTGCAGGTTCGGTTTGGACGCGCGGAGTATTCCGTGCCAGTGGCACGGAATACAAGCCGTCGCGTAAGAGTCAGATGCCGCTCGGGCGCTTCAAGGCGGTCGACTTCTTGCCGGCGACGGCCTGCGACAGGGTGATGGTCGGCACCTTGTCGCCCTGCAGCGTCACATCGAAGGCCATCAGCTCGTCGCGGCGGAAGGCGTGCACCGTCACCTTGTCGCCGACGCGGTAGCGGCCGAGCAGCGTGTCCACGTTGGGCGGGTTGCCGTTGGCGCGCAGGCCGTCGATGGCGATGATGACGTCGTGCGCCGACAGGCCGGCGCGGTGCGCGGCGCCGCCCTCGTGCACCTGGGTCAGCTTGGCGCCCAGCGGATCGCGGCCGATGCCGGCGTCCAGCGACGGCTTGCCGCCCTTGCGCTCGTCCACCAGCTTGACGCCGAAGGGCGCGTACAGCTTGGCCAGCGGCAGGTCGTCGGTGCCGCGCACCCAGCGTTCGAACTGGGTGCGCAGGCGGGTGCCGGCCACCTCGTCGAAGATCGCCTCGACCTCGGCCTCCGTCACGCCGCGGCCCGCGCCGCTGTAGAAGTCACGGCCGAAGCGCTCCCACAAGGCCAGCATCACGTCGTCCAGCGATTTGGCGCCGTTGGTCCTGGCGCGGATCGTCAGGTCGAATGCCAGGCCGATCAGGGAACCCTTGGTGTAGTAGCTGATGATCGCGTTCGGCGAGTTCTCGTCCTGGCGGTAGTACTTGCTCCAGGCGTCGAAGCTGGAATCGGCCACGCTCTGCTTGAGGCGGCCGCTGCCGCGCAGGACGCCGCCGACGGTCTTGGACAGCAGCTTGAAATAGGTCGCTTCGCCGATGATCCCGGCGCGCACCAGCATCAGGTCGTCGTAGTAGCTGGTGAAGCCTTCGAACAGCCACAGCAGCGGCGTGTAGTTCTCCACCTGCAGGTCGTAGGGCGCGAACACCGCCGGCTTGATGCGCTTGACGTTCCAGGTGTGGAAGTACTCGTGGCTGCACAGGCCCAGGAAGCGCAGGTAGCCTTCGCCCGGCTCGGCGCTCTTCGGGCTGGCCGTGCTCGGCAGGTCGGCGCGGGCGCAGATCAGGGCGGTGGAAGCGCGGTGTTCCAGGCCGCCGTAGCCGTCGCCGACGGCCATCGTCATGAAGACGTAGCGGTCCATCGGGGCGCGTTTGGTGTGCGGCTCGAAGAAGGCGATCTGGGTTTCGCAGATGGCTTTCAGGTCCGCCTGCAGGCGCGCCATGTCGAGGTTGGGCACGCGGCCGGTAATGACGATGTCGTGCGGGATGCCGTGGGCCTTGAAGCTGGCCAGCTCGAAGTCGCCCATCTCGACCGGATGATCGATCAGCTCGTCGTAGTCGCTTGCTGTGTAGGTGCCGAAACCGTAGCGCTTGGCGCCCAGCTCCTTCATCGCGGTGGCGACGCGCCAGCCCTTCGCGACCGGGTCGCCGGGGCGCTGGATGTCGACCTGGTGGGGAAGAAGCTCCTGGCCGACCACGCGCAGGAACACGCTGGTGCCGTTGAAGAAGCCGTGGGTCTGGTCGAGGTGGGCGGCACGGACCGACAGGTCCCAGGCATAGACCTCGTAGTGCAGGGTCAAGGGACCGCTGGTGCGCGCCGCGCGCCAGGAATGCTTGTCCAGTTTGCTCAAGGCCACGTCCTGGCCGCCGCTCTCGGCGCGGATGCGCACGATGTTGCGGGCGAATTCGCGGATCATGTAGCTGCCGGGGATCCAGGCCGGCAGCGAGAATACCTGTCCTTCAGGATCGGGGCTGGCAACCGTGACCGTGACGTTGAACAGGTGGCCGGCCAGGTCCTTGGGAACGATGGTGTAGAGGATGGCGGGCTGCTCGGGCTTCTTTTTCTGGGAAGGTTTTTTCATATCGATAGGTGATGCGGCCAAATATGCTCCCTAGTGTAATCGGATTCGATCACAACAGGAAAATATTGACATGTATACATCACGCCGGCAGGTCGGCGGGCGTATCGATGTCCTGCAGGATGCCGGGGTCGGCCACGGGGATGTCTTGTACCGGATACGCCTGCAGCAGCCGGCGCGCGCCCTGATCGCCCGCCATCGCCAGCAGCGCGTTGCGGTGAACGGGCCCGAAGCCGACCGGGTTGCCGCGCCGGCCGCCGTGCACCGGCACCGCGATGCCGGCGCCCGCCTCCAGCGCGTCGCGCAGCGCTTCCAGGGTGGATGCCGCCACGAAGGGCATGTCGCCCAGCGCCACCAGCCAGCCCTCGGCCGGCAGCGAGTGGCGGATCGCGTGGGCCAGCGAGGCGCCCATACCGGTATCGGCGTCAGGACACACGGTGACGTCGCAGCCGAGCGCACGCAGGATGTCGCCCACGCCGCCGTCCATGGGCGCGACCACCGCGACTACGCGCGGCACGCAGGCGAGCAGGCGGCGCGCGCTGGCGACGACGACCGGGTCGCCGCCGGGCAGGCGCTGGAGCAGCTTGTTCTGCCCGCCACCGGGGTCGAAGCGCCGGCCCCGGCCGGCCGCGAGCAGGATGCCGGTCAAGCCCATGACGTCAAGCCGACGCCAGGTCGAAAGGCAGCTTGCGCAGGCGCTTGCCGGTCAGCCGGAACACGGCGTTGGCAAATGCCGGCGCCAGCGGCGGCAGGCCGGGTTCGCCGATGCCGGTGGGCGGGTCGTTCGAGGGCACGATGTGCACCTCGATCTGCGGCATGTCGTGCATGCGCGCCACCGTGTAGTCGCCGAAGTTCTGCTGTTCGACCACGCCGTCCTTGAGCGTGATGGCGGCGCCCGGCAGGGTCATGCCCAGCCCCATCAGGGCCGCACCCTGGATCTGCGCCTCGATCGACAGCGGATTGACCGGCTGGTTACAGTGCACGCCCGCGACCGCGCGGTGCAGCTTCGGCACGCCGTCGACCACCGAGGCTTCGACCACATAGGCGACCACCGAGCCGAAGGACTCGTGCACCGCCACGCCCCAGGCGCGTCCCTTCGGCAGCTTCTTCGTGCCGTAGCCGGATTTCGCCACCGCCAGGTCGAGCGCCGCGCGATGGCGTGGGTGCTGTGCACCCATCAGCTGCTTGCGGTAGGCGACCGGGTCGGCCTTGGCGATGTGCGCGGCCTCGTCGATCAGGGTCTCCATCACGTAGGCGGTGTGAGTGGAACCGACCGAGCGCCACCACAGCACCGGCACGTTCTGCTTCACGCCCTCGACCGCCAGGTTCAGCGGCACGTCGTACGGCGCTCCCATGCCTTCGGTCGTGCTGCCGTCCACGCCATCCTTGACCATGCCCTGCTCGAAGATGGTGCCGGCCATGATCGACTGGCCGACGATCTTGTGGTCCCAGGCCACGATCCGGCCCTTGCCGTCGATGCCGAGGTCGGCGCGGTGCACGTAGGACGGGCGGTAGTAGCCGCCGCGGATGTCGTCCTCGCGGCTCCACACCAGCTTGACCGGGCCGCTTTTACCCGCGGCACGCCAGGCCTTGGCGATGCGCACCGTGTCGCCGACCCAGTCCGACGACAGCACCGCACGGCGTCCGAAGCCGCCGCCCGCCATCATCGTATTGATCGTCACCTGCTCCGGCTTGAGGCCGAGGATTGCTGCCGCCACCTGCTGGTCGACCGTTTGCGACTGGGTGCCGGCCCAGATCGTGCAGGCATTGTCCTGCAGGTCGACCACGCAGTTGAGCGGCTCCATCGGCGCATGCGCTAGGTAGGGGAATTCATAGACCGCCGAGATCTTGTGGGCGGCGCCCGCCAGTTGCGACACGTCGGCCTTGCGCGCGACCGCGCCGCCGGCGGCCTTGGCCTGCGTGCGGAAGGCTTCCAGCTGCCCTGCGCTGCTGACCTTCTCGAGGCCGCTCGTGTCCCACTCGGCCTGCAGCGCCTCACGGCCCTGCTTCGCCGGCCAGTAGCCTTGTGCGAACACCGCGACGCCACGAGCGCCGCGGTCCAGTTCCACCTCCAGCACCTCGACCACGCCCTTGACGGCGCGCGCGGCGGCGGCGTCGAATTTCGTGACTTTCGCGCCAAACACCGGCGGACGCGCCACCAGCACGGTCAGCGCATGTTCCGGCACGAAGTCGATGCCGAACTGCTGGCGGCCGCTCGACTTGGCGCGCGCATCGATGCGACGCATCGGCTTGCCGATGTAGCGGAACTGCTTCGCTTCCTTCAGCACGACGGTGGCGGGCACGGGCTGCTTCATCGCGGCCTCGGCCAGCGCGCCGTAGCTCGCCTTCTGGCCGTTCGGACCGAACACCATGCCTTTCGAGGTGCGGCACTGCGCCGGGCCGACCTTCCACTGCTCGGCCGCGGCGGCGACCAGCATCGCGCGGGCCCGCGCGCCGATTTCGCGGTACTGCGTGAAGCCGCGTGCGATGCTGCCCGAACCGCCGGTGATCTGCATGCCGAAGGCCGAATCCTTGTAGGCCTCGCCGGCCGGGGCCAGTTCGCCGCGCATCTGCGACCAGTCGGCATCGAGCTCCTCGGCGATCAGCATCGGCAGCGAGGTGTGCACGCCCTGACCGAATTCGAGGCGGTTGACCATGACGGTGATGGTGTTGTCCGGCGCCACGCGCAGGAAGGCGTTCGGCGCATACACTTTTGCATCGACAGCCTGGGCGAAGCGGTGTGCGCCCGGCAGCATGAAGCCCAGCACCAGGCCGCCCGTGGCGGCACCGGCCGTCTTCAGGAAGCCGCGGCGCGACAGGCCGGCGCCGGCGGAGCGTGCAATGGCTGCGCGGTCGATCCAATCGAATGTCATCGCGCTCTCCTCAGGCCAGGGTCTGGGCGGCATCCTTGATGGCCGCGCGGATCCGTTGGTAGGTGCCGCAGCGGCAGATATTGCCGCTCATCGCATTGTCGATGTCGGTGTCGTTCGGACGCTTGTTGGTGCGCAGCAGGGCGACGGCGCTCATCACCTGGCCGCTCTGGCAGTAGCCGCACTGCGGCACGTCGTGCTTGACCCAGGCGTCCTGCACGGCCTTGCCGACCTTGTCGTTTTCCATCGCTTCGATGGTGGTGATCTTCATGCCCTGCGCGCTCGATATCGGCGTGACGCAGGAGCGGATCGGGTTGCCGTCCAGGTGCACGGTGCAGGCGCCGCACAGCGCTGCGCCGCAGCCGAACTTGGTGCCGGTCATGTCGAGGTTGTCGCGCAATGCCCAGAGGATGGGCGTGCCGGGATCGGCGTCGACCTGGAGCTCGCGCCCGTTGACGTTCAAGGTGACCATGTGCTGCTCCCTGTGTGGACTACGTGGTTGTTATCGTTTTTCGTAGGGTGGGCAGCTTCGCTGCCCACGCGTTCAACTCTCGGGAGCACCGCTGCAGAGCATGCACTTGTTGAACGCGTGGGCGGGAAACCCGCCCACGCTACGGTTTACTTCAGCGACTGCAGCTTGGCTTCCAGGCCCTTCAGGTCGATCGCGCCGGGGATGCGCGAACCGTCCGTGAAGAAGATGGCCGGCGTGCCCTGGATACGCAGTTTCTGGCCGAGGGCCAGGACCTGCTCGTTGGGCGACTCGCAGCCCGCCGGCGCATTCGGCGGCAGCTTGTTGTTGAGCATCCAGTCGTCCCAGGCCTTGACGCGGTCCGCCGCGCACCAGATGTTCTTCGACTTCACGAAGGAATCCTCGGACAGGATGTTGTACATGAAGGTGTAGATCGTGACGTTGTCGATTTCCTTGAGCGCGGTCTGGCGCAGGCGCTTGCAGTAGCCGCAGTTCGGGTCCTCGAACACGGCGATCACGCGCTTGCCGTTGCCCTTGACCTGCTTGAGCGCCAGCTCGAGCGGCAGCTCGCTGAACTTGATCTTGTTGACCTCCTCGATGCGGGCGCGGGTCAGGTTGGTCGAGGTCTTGGTGTCGTAGACGTGGCCGATGAACAGGTAGTCGCCCTTCTTGTCCGTATACAGGATGTCGCCGGCGACGCGCACTTCGTACAGGCCGCTGTAGGGCGTCTCGCGGATCGATTCGATCTTGGCGCCGCCCAGGCGCGGTTCGAGCGCCTTCTTGATCGTGGCTTCGGTGGTGTTCTGCGCTTCCACGCAGGATGCAAGCAGACCCGTCGCCAACAAGACGGCGATCTTGGTTTTCAACATGTTAATTCCTTAATAGATTTACTTGCCCATCGCATGCGCCATCAGGCGCCGCTTTACCGAAGGCAATTTATCGAGCAAGTTTAAGCCGAAATTACGCACGACGCGCACCGGCTCCAGGTTGGCGCCGAACAGACGTTCGAGCCCGTCGGTGGCCCATTGCATGAGCAGCACGTCTTCCTTGCGCTTGCGGGCAAAGCGCGCCAGCACCCGCTCGTCGGCGATGCCGCGCCGGTCTTCGCGCTCGCGCAGCACCTGCAGCAGGTCGACGATGTCGCCGAAGCCCAGGTTCATGCCGTGGCCGGCCAGCGGGTGCACCGCATGCGCGGCGTCGCCCACCAGCGCCACGCGCGGCGCCACCGGCGAGTGCGGGCGCACCAGCGCCAGCGGCACCGCCTTGACGGCTTCCGGCAGCAAGGGGCGCAGGGTGCCGAGCTTGTCGTCGGCGTATTCGGCCAGGCGGATCGCCAGCTCGCCGAGCGACTCGTCCATCAGGGTATCGGCCAGGGTTTCCGGCGCCGACCACACCAGCGACACGCGGTTGCCCGGCAGCGGCAGCAGCGCGATGATGCCGTCGGCGCAGGTGAACCACTGGTAGGCGACGCCGTGGTGCGGCTTGTCGCAGGCAAAATTGGTGACGATGGCGCGCTGGTGGTACATGCGGTAATCGACGCCGATGTCGCACTGGCCGCGCACCCAGGATTCGCGCCCGTCGGCGCCGACCACCAGTTCGCAGGCGATTTTCGTGCCGTCTTCGAGCAGCACGGCGGCGCCCAGTTCGCTGCACGTCAGGTCGCAGGCGCAGCCGGAGACCATCTGGACGTTGGCGGCGAACTTCAGGGCCGCATCCAGCGCGCCGTTCAGGTTGCTGTCCTCGACGATCCAGGCCAGGGTGCCGACGTGGGCGCCGAAGGCGTCGAAACCGAGATTGCCGCCCTGCTGGCCGTCGCCCTTGATGTCCATCGCATCGACCGGCTGCACGCGCGCCAGGTCGAGGGCGCCCCAGACCTTGAGCGACGCCAGCAGGTCGTGGGCGGTGTGGTTGAGGGCATAGACGCGCACGTCCCAGGGTTTGTCCGCCGCCGAGGTGCCGGGCGTCTCTGGCGCCGGGCGCGCCGGCGGCACCAGGAGGGTGACGCTGTATCCCGACTGGGCAAAACCGAGGGCGGCAGTCTTGGCGATGGCGCCGTTGCCGACGATGCAGACGTCGCTGCGGTACTGGGCGGAGGTGGTAGTCATGAAACACATTATAGCGAGATGTCAACAGCGCGCTCGGGCATCTTGATGCGTGCCACAGTCGTTGGCGGAATGCCCCGTGCGCACGGGGGCTTGCGCAGATGAAAATCGCTGGCTATAATCATGCCTCTCTTGGCCTGGTAGCTCAGTTGGTAGAGCAGAGGATTGAAAATCCTTGTGTCGGTGGTTCGATTCCGCCCCGGGCCACCAAGAATTCAGAAAGCGCCACCTTCGGGTGGCGTTTTTGTTTTACTTTTTGTTTACGCTTGTCGTCCTCGGATACTGCCATGAGCTCGCCCCCGCCTTGCCCTGCATGCGCTTCCACGCTGACCTACGAAGACGGCTTGGGCAACTACGTCTGCCCGGAGTGCGCGCATGAATGGCCGATCAAGGCCGAGGCGGCCACAGAAGAAGCAGTTCGCGTGTGGCGCGACGCCGCTGGCAAGCTGTTGCAGGATGGAGATGCCGTGACCGTCATCAAGGATCTGAAATTGAAAGGCGGAGGCGGCGTGGTCAAACAAGGAACCAGAGTCAAGAACATCCGCCTGGTCGACGGCGACCACGACATCGACTGCAAGATCGACGGTTTTGGCGCGATGAGTCTGAAATCCGAGTTCGTTCGGAAGATCTGAACGCATGAGCGAAGCTTGAAAGCCCTGGTGCCGGTGGTTCGATCCGCTCCGCACCACCAAGAACCGTTTGCACAACGCCCACTCCCTGAAGTGGGCGTTGTCGCTTCTGGCGTCCAGGGGAATCATCGCATCAATACAATTGTTAATTTCCGATGGGAGATGCGGATCAAGCTTAATGTCGAGAAACTTTACACATGCTTCATCGAACACATCATTGGAATTCGTAAATTATTAAAATTAAACAATAATTTTTATCTGGCATTAATGTTGCTTATACTGCCGCTGCATGGATAATTTTGAACAACAACCATTCCTAGACAGCAGTACATCCCATTAATTAAAAATTATTGTTACAAACTGAGAAGGAGTTCTGAAATGAAGATGTTTAACAAGTCAATGCTTGCTGTCTGCTTGATCACCGCTGCACAAATTGTATCCGCAACACCGTTCAGCGTGACCAAATCGGTACTGACGCCGGGTTCCGGCTATGGTACGGACAGCTGCGAAATAGGTTTTTTTTGCAGTGGTTCGAAGCTTGACGTACTCTTTTCCACGACTAATTTCGCTGCAAAAAACTTTGATCTGATCAATGTCGGCGATTCTGTGACTTTCAACGTCGGTCAAGTTTCCTTCAGGGAGGCAGATGTCTGGTTGCTTGGTACCTACGGCATCACCGAAGGTGAGCTCGACAACCTGGGCGTATCGCTGGCCCTGAGCTTCGGCGCCCCTGGTTCGATTATCAATACGCTGCAGGCAACCGGAACCGCTTATCTCGGGCGAATCAATGATCGTGAGGTCGACTACAAACTGACCTGGGACCCAATGACGGTCAATTTCGGCAATGGCGGCAGCTACATGATTTCTCTGAATGATTTGTCGTTCAGCAACTCCAACAACAGCTGGTCACCCCTTCAGGCAACGGTCAAACTGAAGTCCACCGAAGTGCCTGAACCAGGCTCCCTGGCTTTGCTGGGCCTTGGCATGATCGGCTTCGCCGCCGCACGGCGCCGCGCCACGAAGTAAATAACATCCATAGCTCGGCAGCGATGCGCCGAGGATTGAGCATCCTCGTGTCGGTGCTTCGATTCGCTCCGGGCCACCAGGTATTCAAGAACGGCACCCACCGGGTGGCGTTCTTGCTTTCAAAGATCTCCACATTCACGCCCCGCCTCCCTGCCCGGAATGCCCCACGAATGGCCGGTGCAGGACGAGTCAGCCGAGGCGGCCTGGATCTGACGACGCCACCGGCAGCATCCTTCAGGACGGCGATACCGTCACCGTCATCAAGGAACTCAAGCTGAAATGCGGGGTCGGCGTGGTCAAGCAGGAATCAAGGTCAAGAATATCCGCCTGGTCGAGTGCGACCACGACACCGACTGCGAGATCGAGGGGTTCGGCGCCATGAGCCTGAAATCGGCGTTCGTGCGCAAGAGCTGAGGCCTACTTTTGTGCAGTCAGGCAAGATAGCTTAAGATAGGTTCATCCATCCTGTCGAACAGCCAAGGGGTAGGCAAGCCGTGCCGATCCATTTTGCCAGACGCCTTACCGGGCACAAGCGCAGCGTCGATGCCAACAGGCATCTCGGTGTGGCGCTGGCATTCATCGCGGGCGCCATCAACGCGGGCGGTTTTCTCGCCGTACAGCAATACACTTCGCACATGACCGGCATCGTGTCGGGCATGGCGGATCACCTGGCGCTAGGAGACTATGCGCCGGTACTGGCCGGCTTCGGCGCGATCCTGTCCTTCCTGCTGGGCGCCACCTGCACCGCCCTGATGGTCAGCCACGCCCGCCAGCGCCGCATGCACAGCGAATACGCGCTGCCCCTGCTGCTCGAGGCCGGGCTCCTGCTCGGCTTCGGCCTGCTTGGCGGCCACCTCGCCAGGATCGAAGGCCTGTTCGTGCCGCTGACCGTCATGCTGCTGTGCTTCATCATGGGCCTGCAGAATGCCTTGATCACCAAGCTGTCCAAGGCCGAGATCAGGACGACGCACATGACCGGCATCATCACCGACATCGGGATCGAACTGGGGAAGCTGGCGTATCAGCGGGCGGCGCCCGGCGCCGGCAGGGTCGTGCCGAACCGCGACCGGCTCGGGATCCACACCGTGCTGGTGCTGTCCTTCTTCTTGGGCGGCGTGATCGGCGCCCTCGGATTCGCGCACATCGGCTTCCGGTCGACGGTGCCGCTTGCCGTCGTCCTGTGCGTGCTGGCGATCGTTCCGGCACTCGACGACCTGGAACGGCTGCGGCGCCGGCGCGCCAGGAAGTAAGCGCGGAAAAACAAACGCCACCGCGTGCGGTGGCGTTCATCCTGTGGGACCGCTTACTTGCGCTCGGCCGCCGACCTGTCGCGCGCCGCGCGGAACTCCGACTCCGGCGCCCAGTTCGGCCAGGCGCTCGAATTGGCCAGGTCCGATCCCAGCGCATACAGCAGCTCCAGGTCGCGCGCCATGCCGGTGAAGCTCCAGTTCGGGTTGAAGGCATCCGAAGGCTGGTGATAATGCTTCTCGGTATACGACGCTTCGTCCGCCATGCCCGCCTGGGTGCCGCCGTCGATCCAGTTCTTGCCCGAGCCGAAGGAGATCGCCGGTACGCCGCGCTTGGCGAAGGGGAAGTGGTCGGAACGGAAGAAGTAGCCCGCTTCCGGTTTCGGATCCGGCGAGTACGTCATGTTCCAGCGCTTGGCCTTGGCGGTCAGCTGGTCCAGCAGTTCCAGCTTGGCGCTGCCCGAGATCGTGAAATCGCGTGCCGGGCCCTGCGGGTTCAGTGCGTCCATGTTGATCAAGGCCACCGTCGAGGTCAGCGGATACAGGGGATTCGAGGCGTAGTATTCCGAACCGAGCAAGCCCTTCTCTTCCGCCGTCACCGCCAGGAACACGACGCTGCGCTGCGGCGCCGGCTGCTTGGCGTAGACACGCGCCAGTTCCAGCATGGCGGCGATGCCGGTGGCATTGTCCACCGCGCCGTTATAGATCTTGTCGCCGGTGGCGTCCGGCTGGCCCACGCCAAGGTGGTCCCAGTGGCCGCTGTAGATCACGTACTGCTTCGGCTGTTTGCTGCCCTCGCGGATCGCGACCACGTTCTTCGAGGTGACGACCTGGGAGTCGGTGGTGTAGTCGGCCGACAGGCTGACACCCTTGAGCTCGACCGGCTTGAAGTCGCGGGTCTGGGCCTGCTTCTTGGCCGCCTCGAAATCGAGGCCGGCCGCCTTGAACATCGAGGCCGCCAGGTCGCGCTGCACCCAGGCTTCCATCGGCGCATGCGACTTGCGCGGTTCCTTGCGCACCACGTCGTACATGACGTTGGTATTCGAGTTCTGCACCGTTGCCCAGCCGTAGGAAGCCGGCGCGGTCTCGTGCACGATGATGGTGCCGAGTGCGCCGCGCCGCGCCATCTCTTCATACTTGTAGGTCCAGCGGCCGTAATAGGTCATCGCCTTGCCGCCGAACTCGCCCTGCCCGGTTTCGAAATCCGGATCGTTGATCAGGACCACCGCCAGCTTGCCCTTCAGGTCCACGCCCTTGAAGTCGTCCCACTTGCGTTCCGGCGCGGTGACGCCGTAGCCGACGAAGACCAGCGGCGCGTCCTTGAAGGACACCTGTTTCAGGCCGCTCATCGAGGCGCGCACGGCCATGTCCGGCCCCTGCTTCAGCTCGCGGCTGGCGCCGCCCTGGGTGAGGGTCAGCTTGACCGGCCCCTTGATCTCGAAACGGCCCAGGGGCACGTCCTGGGTCCAGGCGCGCTTGCCGTCCTTCAGGTCGCCGCCCGGCTGCAGGCCGGCCGCCTTGAACTGCTGCACGAGGTAATCGACCGTCTTGGTTTCACCCGCGGTGTTGGGACCGCGGCCTTCGAATTCGTCCGAGGACAAGGTCTTGACGTCTTGGGCCAGGCGCTTGGGGTCGAAGCGTGGACCGTCGGCGGCCTGCGCGGCGGTAACCGCAAGGCCCATCAGAACTAGGGTAGCGTATTTCAAACGAGTCTCCATGTCGTAGCGATTAACGGTATTGCCTTCAGCTTGCCGCCGGGTAGGTGTAGGTCGAGCCGACGCCCAGCGGAATGTCCAGCGCCCAGAAGCCGAGCAGGAACGCGGTCCAGCATACCAGCATCGCCACCGAGTACGGCAGCATCAGGGCGATCAGGGTGCCGATGCCGGTCGACTGCACGTATTTTCGGCAGAACACGATAATCAGGGGGAAGTAAGGCAGCAGCGGCGTGATGATGTTGGTCGAGGAGTCGCCCACGCGGTAGGCGGCCTGGGTGAAGTCGGGCGAGACGCCGAGTTCCATCAGCATCGGCACCATCACCGAGCCGATCAGCGCCCACTTGGCCGAGGCCGAGCCGATGAACAGGTTGACCGATGCCGTCAGGAGCACGATGCCGGCCAGGGTGACGCCCATCGGGAAGGCCATCTCCTTCAGCCACAAGGCGCCCTTGATCGCCAGCAGCGCACCCAGGTTCGATTGTCCGAAGGCGAAGATGAACTGGGCGCAGAAAAAGGCCATGACCACGTAGTAGCCCATGCCGCTCATGGCATGGCTCATCCCCTTGACGATGTCGCGGTGGTTCTTCGCGGTGCCGGCCACGTAGCCGTACACCACGCCCGGAATCAGGAAGAAGATGAAGATCAGCGGGACGATCGACTGCATCAGCGGCGCTCCCGCGTGCGTGATCTCGCGCGTGTCGGGTGCGCGCCATGCCGAGCCTTCCGGCACGATCGACCACGCCAGCAGCGCCAGGCTGATGACCATCGCCAGGCCGGCCCAGCGCAGGCCCTTGCGCTCCCGGGGCTGCAGCGCATCCATCTTGGGCAGGTCGGCCGGATCGGCATCGATGGCGGCCGTTTTCTTCAGGCGCGGCTCGATGACTTTATCGGTCAGGAACCAGCCGACCGAGATCACCAGGAACAGCGAGGCCGTCGTGAAGTAGAAGTTGTTCAGGGGGTTGATGACGATCGCGGCGGCGGCCGGATCGGACGAGAGCCGCGCAGCCACCTGGGTCAGCCCGGCCAGCAGCGGATCGAGGCTCGAAGGCAGGAAGAAGGTGGCCGAGAAGCCGCCCGAGACGCCGAAGAAGGCGGCCGAGATGCCGGCCAGCGGATGGCGTCCGGCCGCATAGAAGATCACGGCCCCCAGCGGGATTACCAGCACGTAGCCGGCATCGACGGCGATGTGGCTCAGCACGCCCACGGCGACCAGCACCGGCGTGAGCAGGCGGCGCGGGGTGACGGACAGGATCTTGCGCAGGCCGGCGTTGATGAAGCCGGTGTATTCCGCCACGCCCAGGCCCAGCATCGCCACCAGCACCACACCCAGCGGCGGGAAGGTGACGAAGGTGTTGACCATGCGCGCCGTGAAATCGGTCAGGGCGGTGGGCGCCAGCAGGTTCTTGACCTGGATAGCCTGGCCGGAGCGCGGATCGATCTCGGTAAACACCATGCCCGACATGGCCCAGGACGTCAGCCAGACCACGGCCAGCAGGAGGGCGAACAGGATCGCCGGATCGGGCAGCTTGTTGCCGACCTTTTCGATCAGGTTCAGGATGCGGTTCAGTGCGCCGGTTTTCCCGGCGGGTGCTTGCGTTTGCGTCAGCGTTTGTTCGGCCATTGCTTACCCTTGTGTTCAGGCGACGAAGGTCGTGGTTGAAGAAAACGTTCAGCCGGAGACGCGCTTCAGGACGAATTCCGCGCGTGGCTTGTCATGACGGTCCAGGCGATAGCTCAGCACGCTGCCATCCTGGCTGAGGCTGACTGTCCAGACATTGGTCTCGGCGCCCGGAACGAGCTTGGCGGTATAGGCATCGGCCAGGAAGGCCTGGGAGCGCGCCGTGCCGCCCTCCTTCGCCATGCCGCCGTACATGGTCACCGCATCGGGCGAGCCGTCCGGGTGGCGGTGGTCGTGGCGCAGTTCCAGCCCCGCCGCGTGGCGGGTGAAGATCCAGGTACGTGAGCGGTCCGCGCCGACCTGCACCGGCATCCGCACGGCATCGGCCTTGCAGACCACCTCGGTCGAGATGGTCTTGTTGGCGAATTCGCTGTTGGGGTCGATCGCATACGCCAGTGCGCCTTCGAAGCGCTGGCCACACATGCCTTGTAGCGTGGCCATGAATGCGTCGCGGGCGTCTGGGACGGGCGGTGCGGCGGCGCAGCCGGCCAGCAGGACGGTGGCGGCGAAAGCGGGAAGCAGAGAGCGCATGGTGACCTGTTGCTTGTTGGACAAACTGTGAGAGTAGCACAGCAGTCCGGCGGCTTGGGCGGAAAAAAGCGATGGCTCCGCTCGTGTTTACGCTCGGGCGCAGCACTGGATACGGGCCGATGCGATAATGCCGCATCGCTCAAGCACCGTGGAGAACGCCATGCCCCATATCGCCGGAATCGACCACGTTCAGGTCGCCACCCCACCGGGCGCCGACGAGGCTGCCCGCGCTTTTTATGGCGGCGTGCTGGGCCTGACCGAGATTCCCAAACCGGCACCGCTGAACGCCTCCGGCGGCCTGTGGTTCCAGACTGGCACCGGCCAGTTGCACATCGGCGGCCAGGCCGGTTTCGTGCCCGCCAAAAAGGCGCATCCAGCCTTCGTCATTGAAGACTTCGACGATTACTGCGCGCTGCTGCGCGAACGCGGCGTGACGGTGCGGGAAGAAGTGCAGGTCGACGGCCGGCGCCGCGCCGGCATCGAGGACCCGTTCGGCAACCGGATCGAGCTGATCGAGGCCGCCCGCCCCTGAGCGAAACCGGATAAGTTCCTTGCACATCCGGTTTGCTGGCGCATACTGAAATTCCACTCTTTACCGACCGGAGGCGATCATGCTGGAGCAGCAGAATGTCAAGGAAGTTCAGGAGTGCTATGCCGCGTATGGGCGCAAGGATCTCGACAAGTTCTTCGCACGCATGACACCCGACATCGATTGGGAACTGACGGACGTGCCGGGCCTGGCTTTCACCGGAAAACGGAAGGGATGCGAGCAGGTCGCCGACTACTTCGAGCAGTTCGACAAGAAGCTCGCGGTACGGGAATTCACACCCAGGGAATACATCGCGCAGGGCGACAAGGTGGTCGTCCTCGGGCACAGCGCCTGGACGGCGAAGGAAACAAACGTGCACATCGAGAGCGACTGGGTGCACGTGTTCACCCTCGAGGACGGCAGGGTGTCGGCCTTCCGCGAATATCTCGGCTCCCACCTGGGCGCCGAATGCCTCGAATGCGCGCCGCTGGCGGCGGGAAGCGCCGCAGGCAGCCCGGCGCCCCATTGACGGGCATCGCAGGCCGGCGTGCCTCAGGGGGCAAGGGGCGCGAAGATGGCCTGCAGGTCGTCCACGCCGATGGCGGCCGACAGCCCGCCGTCGGCATCAAGCAGTCCCCGTGCCAGCTCTCCTTTGCGACGCTGCATGTCCTGAATTTTTTCCTCCAGCGTGCCCCGGGCAATCAGCTTGTAGACAAACACCGGCTGCTCCTGGCCAATGCGCCAGGCCCGATCCGTGGCCTGGTTCTCGCTGGCTGGATTCCACCAAGGATCGTAATGGATGACCGTGTCGGCCGCCGTCAAGTTCAGCCCGACACCGCCAGCTTTCAGGCTGATCAGGAATACCGCAGTGCGCCCTTGCTGGAAGGCGGCGACCGGCGCGGCGCGGTCGACGGTATCGCCGGTGAGCTCGACGTAGTCGATGGCGCGTTCACGCAGCGTCGCCCCAATCAGAGCCAGCATGCTGGTGAACTGGGAAAAGACGAGTATCTTGCGCCCCTCGCTCAGCAGGGTCTCCAGCAATTCCATCAACACGCTCAGCTTCGACGAATCGGCAGCCCTGCCGGCCGTCTTCAACAAGCGCGGGTCGCAGCACACCTGGCGCAGCTTGAGCAAGGCGTCGAGGATCACGATCTGGCTGCGCGCGAGGCCCTTGCGATCGATTTCCTCGCGCACCTTGCGGTCCATTGCCAGCCGCACGGTTTCGTACAGGTCACGCTGGGCCACACCGAACTCGACCGGCAGCACGATATCCGTTTTGGGCGGCAGCTCGGTCGCCACCTTGTCCTTAGTACGCCGCAACATGAACGGCCTGACACGCCGAGCCAGCAAATCCCTGCGCAAGCTGTCGCCCTGCTGCTCGATCGGCTTGCGGAACGCCGCGTTGAAGGCTTTCTCCTCACCCAGCAATCCTGGCATCAAAAAGTGAAACTGTGACCACAATTCGCCCAGGTGATTCTGCACCGGCGTTCCGGTCAGGCACAAGCGATGCCTTGCCTCGATCAGGCGGGCGCTCTGGGCCGCCTTGGAGCGGCTGTTCTTGATGTACTGCGCCTCGTCCAGGATCAGCAGGTGATAATGATGGCGGCGCAGCGCCTCCTCGTCGCGCGCCAGCAACGGGTAGGTAGTGAGCACCAGGTCGGCACCGGCGATCCGGTCGAACTGCGCCGAGCGCTCTTTGCCGTGCAGGAGAAGCACTTGCAATCCCGGTGCGAACCTGGCGGCTTCAGCCTGCCAGTTGCCCATCAGGCTGGTGGGCGCCACCACCAGCGCCGGGGCATCGAGCCGGCCGGCTTCCTTTTCGGCCAGGATGTGGGCAAGAGTCTGGATGGTCTTGCCGAGTCCCATGTCGTCGGCCAGAATGCCGCCGAAGCTGTACTCGCGCAAAAATTGCATCCAAGACAGACCCATCTGTTGATAAGGGCGTAGCGTTGCCTGCAGGCCGACAGGCGGATCGACTTGCGGCATCCCCCTGAAGCCGTCCAGCTTCCGGCCCAGCTCGCGCAGGCGCTCGCCTCCCATCCAGCGCAGCTGCGCCACCTCTTCCAGCTCGGCCAGGCGCGCGGCGTCCATGACGGGCAGGCGCAGCGACTCCCCGATGCGATCGCTGAAATAAAGCTCGCCCAGCGTGGCAAGGATGGGCTTGACCCGGCTCCATGGCAAGGCGACGCGCGTGAAGTCCGGCAGCTCCACCACGAGTGCGCCCCCGTCGTCGCGGGCCGCCAGCGCAGCGGCGTCGAACTCCCGGGGCGCCTCGCGAATCATTTCCAGCAGCAGAGGCAGCAGCGAGTGGCGCTGGCCATCGACCAGCACGCCGAGTTCAAGTGCGAACCATGCGCCTGCGCCCTCGCCCTCCTCGTTGAGTTCCGCGTACCACTCTTGCACGTCCAGCAGCTCGTAGCGATAATTATCGCCAAACTCGATCTCCCAGCCGGCCGCGCGCAGGCGCTCCACCTCATGCCGCGCGAAGTCCACCCACGCCGCCTCGGACGGTAGCACCAGCGCACCGGGATAGTCCGCCAGCAACGATTGCGCATCCGGCGCGGCGAAGCCGAGTTCGAGGAGCCGGACCTGCGCCGCGGCTTCCGCCTCCACATTGCGCTCGATGAGTTCGACAACGCCATCCGCGATGCTGCGCAGCTCGGCCTCACCTTCTTCAGCCGGCATGCCGTCGTAGTGAAAGAACAGCATGGCATGATCGTGCCAGTGCAGCCCGCCGCGCGCGCTCGCTCCCAGGCTGTCCAGCACCAGCAAGGGCGTGGGCAGGAGATCCTTGCGCCGGCGGGTCTGCAGCGCTTGCGGCGGCGGGAGGACGCGGTCCAGTCCCAGCGCCACGAAACGCTCGGCCATGGGCGCGCGCTGCTCTGGCGCCAGGCGGGGTGCCGCATCCACCAGTTTCTGCAGCGCCTCCGGCGGCAACGCCGCGAGCGCGGCAGGCGGTACAAGTTCGCCCAGCAAGCCGTCCTTGAGGTAGCGCATCGGTTCGGTCGCCAGTACGTGGCCGACCGCGCTGCCGTCTTCGCATCGCCAGCTCAGCTCGACCGATCCATCCACCTCGTTCGCATGCCAGCACAATTGCGCACTGCATTGCGGCCCCGGGTGTATCAGGCGCAGATCGCCGCGCCTGAGGCTTGCGCTCGACTCGGCCCACCACAGCCGGCCTTCGGCACACAGCTGATCCAGCAAGCGGGCGCCCAGCCTGCCGGCCGGGCTGGCCGCTTCGAGGTAGCGTCTCCCCGCATGCAGTCCGGCGATCAGGCGGATCGGTTCTTCGTCTTCTTCCTGGACATAGGCAGGTCGGGTGGCGAGCAGCTGATACGTCTCGTTCTGGATGGTGGTGCTGCCGATGCTGCCATCCTTGCGCAAGCGCGCCCGGCACAGGTGCAGGCGCGGCGCACCGGCGCCGCGCTCGGGCGCCAGGACGTAGAGGAGCCGCTCTTTCGGCGCAGGCGGCGGCCCGGAATCCGTGCAGGACTGCAGCATGGCGAATTGCTGCAGCCATTGCTCGGCCATCGGCGGCAGGCCGTCCCTTGCATCGGCCTTGCGCTGTTCCAGGCCATGCAGCAGCACGGCAACCACGTGCTTGCAGGCGCCTCCCACCGGACAGCTGCAATCGCTGTCGAACCTGATGCCGTGACGGCCTGCTTCGACGAAGATCGTTTGCTCGTAGACATTGTTGTAGCTGCCCTCGACCTCGCCAGTGATCGTGCTGTCGAAGAAGTCGACATCGACGACCATGCCCTGGCGGGCATAGCGCTCGCCGCGCGCGAAGGTGGCCGAGTCGAACTGGCGGACAATGTCTTCGAAGGTGTAATGCATGGGAAATCAGCTGACAATGCGGGGGCGACCTGCATTATCGCCGATGGCCGCAGCCGTGAATAGCGGCCGGGGCGCCACATGATTACCAGAAGATCACGCGGTCCTTCGGTTCCAGGTACATCTTGTCGCCCGGCTAGCCTTCCCGAGGGTCAGGTCTGACATTCGGACACGAACTCGAGCGTTACATTCTTGTATTGCTCAGCCCGTGTCTAAATGTCAGACCTGACCCCGGTGGGATCTGACCGATTGCGTGCGACCTCGGCTAGATCGGCACGCCTTCCAGCTCGCCCTGCTTACACTGACCAATCTGGTGCAGGTAGTGAAAATTTGAGGGGAAGGGTCAGGGTCAGGTCTGACATTCGGACACGAACTCGAGCGTTACATTCTTGTATTGCTCAGCCCGTGTCTAAATGTCAGACCTGACCCCGGTGGGATCACTAAAAAAACGCCACCCGAGGGTGGCGTTCGCACGGGGCGGCACCGGCAGGCCGGCGCGCGTCATGGGTCTTACCAGAAGATCACGCGGTCCTTCGGTTCCAGGTACATCTTGTCGCCCGGCTTGACGTCGAAGGCCTCATAGAAGCCCGGGTGGTTGCGCAGGCTGCCGTTGACGCGGAATTCCGACGGCGAGTGCGGGTCCGATTTGACCTGCGAGATCAGGGCCGCGTCGCGCGCCTTGCCCTTGCGTGCCTGCGACAGGCCCATGAAGATACGCTGCTCGGCGGTGAAGCCGTCGATCACCGGACCCGGCTTGCCCTTCAGGTAGATCTTGTAGGCGCGGCTGGCCATGATGGCGCCGGCGTTGTCGGCGATGTTCTCGCCCAGGGTCAGCTCGCCGTTCACGTTGTAGCCCGGCAGCGGGCTGTAGCCGGCATACTGCGACACCAGCACCTTGCCGCGCGCCGCGAACTGCTTCGCATCTTCCTCGGTCCACCAGTTGCGCAGGTTGCCGTCGCCGTCGTACTGCGAACCCTTGTCATCGAAGGCGTGGCTGATCTCGTGGCCGATCGAGATGCCGACCGAGCCGTAGTTGACCGCCGGTTCCGCGTTCGCGTCGTACAGCGGGTACTGCAGGCGCGCCGCCGGGAACACGACCTCGTTCAGGGTCGGGCTGTAATAGGCGTTGACGGTCTGCGGCGACATGCTCCAGACGCTGCGGTCGACCGGCTTGCCGAGGCGGTTGATCATGTATTCATGGCCGAACTCGCGCGAGCGCATCACGTTGCCGACCAGGTCGCCGCGCACGATCTTCAGGCCGGAATAGTCGCGCCACTTGTCCGGGTAGCCGATCTTGACGTTGATCTTCGAGAGCTTGGTATGGGCCTGCTTCTTGGTTTCCGGCGACATCCATTCCAGCTGGTCGATGCCTTCGCCGAAGGCGGTGATGAAGTTCTTCGCCATGTCCAGCACCTGCTGCTTGCGCTCCGGCGGGAAATGCTGGGCCACGTAGGCCTTGCCCACCACTTCGCTCAGGTTGCGGTTGATCTCGGCGATCGCGCGCTTCTCGACCGGACGGTTGGCGGTGGCGCCGCCCAGCACGCCGCCGCGGAAGGCGAAGCCCTCGTCGACGAAGGGCTGCGACAGGTAGGGCGCGTAGGCGCTCAGCAGGCGGAATTCGAAGTAGGACTTCCAGGTGTTCAGCGGGGCCGCGGCGATCAGCTTGTCGAGCGCGGCCACGTAGCTCGGCTGGCTGACGATCACGGCATCGACCTTGCCGGCCGCGCCCACGCCCTTCAGGTAGGCGTCCCAGTCGATGCCGGGAGCCAGGGTGCGCAGCTGGGCCAGGGTGTGCTTGTTGTAGCGCTTGACCGGGTCGCGGTTTTCGACCGCGCTCCACTGCGCGCGTGCGATCTCGGTTTCCAGCGCCACGATCTGGGCGGCTTTCGCTTCGGCGTCCTGGTGGCCGGCCAGCGCCAGCATCTTGCCGATGTGCGCCTGGTACTTGGTGCGGATGTCCTTCAGGCGCGCTTCGTCCTGCAGGTAGTAATCGCGGTTCGGCATGCCCAGGCCCGACTGCGAGATGCCCATGATGTAGCGGGTCGAATCCTTGTTGTCCTGGCCGACGCCCATGCCGAGCGGGCCGCCGACGTCGATGCGGTCGAAGCGCGCCATCAGGCCGGCCAGCTCGCGCTTGTCCTTCAGCGCGCCAATGCGGGCGCGTTCCGCCTTGAGCGGCGCCAGGCCGAGCTCGTTGCGGCGCTTCTCGTCCACGTAGCTGGTGTAGAAGTCACCCATCTTCTGGGCTTCCGAACCGGCCTTGGCGTTCTTCTGGCTTGCTGCTTCGCCGATGATGGCGCTGACCTGCTGCTCGACGCGCTCCTGCGCGATGCTGAAGGCGCTCCAGCTGGAACGGTCCGACGGAATGTCGACGTCCTTCAGCCATTTGCCCTGGGTGTAGCGGAAGAAGTCGTCCTGTGCGCGCACGCCGGTGTCCATCGCGGCGACATCGATGCCGGATGCGGCTGCGGCGGCCGCTGCCGCTGGCGCCACGGTGTTGGGCGTGGCCGGGGCTTCATACGCGCCGGCCTGGGACGCCACTGCGAACAGGCCCGCGATCAAGGTGCTGCACAGGCTAGGTTTCATCTCTCTCTCCAGAATTGTTGATGTTAGGAACCGAACGATCCTAATCGAACTGGAGAAGCAATGCCAAGCCCATTTTTGTATGCATCTTGTTTCAAAGCGCCCGTCAATACGGGCTTCCCGGCCTGCCGGCTCACTTTCCGCGCACCACCTGCAGCTTGACCTTCTTGCCCTGGCGGTAGGTATAGAGGGTCATTGCGGCGTCGCGCAGGTCGCCTTTCGCGTCGAAGGCGATGCTGCCGGTGACGCCCTCGTGCCGGATGGCCGCCAGGGCCGGCAGGAAGCGCGCGGGTTCGACCGACTGGGCCTTCTGCATCGCGGCCGCGAACACCATCACCGCGTCGTAGGCATAGGGCGCATAGGTTTCGACCGGGCTGCCGTAGCGCTGGCGGTAGCGCTCGGTGAAGACATTGAAGCGGGCCTCCTGGGCGCCGGTGACGCCGCCGGCGACCGCGCAGAACAGCTTGTCGTCGCCGAGCGCGTCGCCGGCCAGCAGCGGCAGCTTTTCCGAGCAGACGCCGTCGCCGGACACGAATGTCGCCTGCAACCCCAGGGTCTTCATCTGCTTGAGCATGGGTCCGGCCACCGCATCCATGCCGCCGTAGAAGATCAGGTCCGGGCGCTGGGCGCGGATCTGGGTCAGGATGGCGCTGAAGTCGGTCGCCTTGTCGTGGGTGAACTGGCGGCTGACGATGGTGGCGCCGCCGCCGCTCTTCACTTCGCGCGCGAACTGGTCCGCCAGGCCCTGGCCGAAGGCGGTGCGGTCGTCGATCACGGCGATCCGCTTCGCCTTGAGCGCGCCGAGTGCATGGCGCGCCAGCGTGCGCCCGATCAGCTTGTCGTTGGCCACTACCCGGAAGGCGGTCTTGTAGCCCTGGTCGGTGTACACCGGCGTGGTGGCGGCCGGCGAGATCTGCGGAATGCCGGCGCTGGCATAGATCTTCGAGGCCGGCACGGTCGGCCCCGAGTTCAGGTGTCCGACGACGCCCGCCACGCGCGCGTCGACCAGCTTCTGGGCCACCGCCGTGCCGGTCCTGGGGTCGCTGGCGTCGTCTTCCACCTGCAGCACCCACTTGATCTTCTCGCCGCCGATCGCGATGCCCTTGGCATTGAGTTCGTCGATCGCCATGCGGGCGCCGTTCTCGATGTCCTTGCCCTGGTGGGCGCCGGGGCCCGACAGCGGCGAGGCGGTGCCGATCTTCACTTCGGTCTGGGCGCTGGCCGGCACGGCGGCGAGCAGCAGGGAGGACAGGACGGCGGCGAAACGCATGGCACCCTTTCTCGACTGGATGCCGCCGATTGTAACGCCGTGCCGCCCTGCCACCAACCGTCATGCGTGCGCAAGCCTGGAACTAGTGAAGGACCTCGGGCGTGCGCTTGATGATGACGGCTTCCAGGTACTCTGCCGGCACCACCAGCGAGTTGTCGCCCGCCGTGTTGTGACGGTCGAGCAAGGCGATCATGTCCTGCTCCAGCGCCTGCTAGCCGGCCGGATCAAGCGCGGCGAAGGCCTTGTGCACCGGTCCGTAATAGTCGCGAAACACCTGGATCATGTGCGCGGGCGAGGCGTAGCGGAAGTTGAACATCTTCGGCTGGGCGCGGATGCTGGCCGCATTAGGGCCGAACAACTGGCGCAGGTAGTCTTCCTTGCCCCACATGGCCGGCGAGGCCAGCCCGCCTGGGGGCGGAACATGGCGCCCGACGGTCTTGAACAGCTGGCCGATGAAGCCTTCCGGCGTCCAGCTGGCGATGCCGATGCGGCCGCCCCCGCGCACCACCCGCATCATTTCGGCGGCGCAGCGCGCATGGTCGGGGGCGAACATCACCCCAAAGGTCGAGAGCGCGACGTCGAAGCTGCCGTCGTAGAAGGGCAGCGCCTCGGCATCGGCTTCGCGGAACTCGACCGTCAGGCCTTCGGCGGCGGCGCGGGTGCGGCCCTTGTCGAGCAAGGCCGGCACGTAGTCGGTCGAGGTCACGCGCGCGAAGCGGCGGGCGGCGGCGAGCGTGGCGTTGCCGTTGCCGGCCGCGATGTCGATCACGCGCTCGCCGGCCCGGACGTCGGCGGCTTCGGCGAGCGACTCGCCGACGATCTGCAGGGTCACGCCGATGATGGCGAAGTCGCCGCTTGCCCAGGTGGCCTGCTGGCGCTGCTTGATCGCCGCATAGTCGGGAGCGCCGGTGTCGGGCGGCTGGCGTGGCGAGGGAGTGGAAGCGATGGTGTGGGTCATGACTGTCTCCTGAGAAATACCCGACAACGGGTGCATGCCTGGACACGGAGGGAGACGGGACGATGCGACAGGCACCTGCCGGTTCCTTCAGCTTAAGCCAGCGCCGGCGGAATTCCAGTCCTGTTTTCCCGGTGCTCATGCGTGCGCACGGCAGTGCCGCGTCGGTGCGCCGGGGTTCCGGAAGCGGCGATATACTGGATTCATAGCCTGATCGACATGCACGCGAGTCGCATGTCGATTGCCGCGCCATACCTTGTTTCCGGGACGCCATTCCTGGTCGTTCCAGAACGATACTAACGATTCACTACTGACAGGGGGTAGCATGCCAACAACCTGGATTCTTTCGGCCAATAACGGCCGCGCGAGGTTCTTCGCGGAGTCCGCTCCGTCCGAGCCGCTGCAGGAAATCGAAGACATGGTCAACTCCGCGGCGCAGTTGCGCACGGTGGATACCGAGACCGACCGGCTCGATCCGACCGCCGCCTCGGGTAGCCGTCACAATATCGGCGGCAACGAAGGCGCCGGACTTGCCCACAACGCGAAAGCGGGAGCGCCGAACAAGCTGTACCAGCCGGCGCAGACGCCCGACCAGCACGCGGCCGACCTGTTCGCGAAGGATGTCGCGACCTACCTGCTGAAAGCGCAGAACGAGGGCCGCTACCAGCAGCTGCTCATCTCCGCCTCGCCGGATTTCCTGGGCGTGCTCCGCACCAAGCTCGATCCTCAGGTCCAGAAACTGGTCAAGGCCGAGTTCAACAAGGACTACACGCACTCGGGTCCGCAGCAGCTGCGCGAGCAGTTGCAGGCCCACCAGGCCAAGACCGCCGAGTAAGCCGGCGCCAGTCTTCGGCGCGTATCGAACGCCAGCCGCGGCTGGCGTTTTTTTCGTTCACGCGCACTGCAGTCCCGTTTCCTCCGCACAGATCCGGTTGCGCCCGCCCTGCTTCGCCACGTACAGCATGGCGTCCGCGCGCAGGAACAGTTCGTTCTCGCTGCGGCATTCGGGATAGGCCGCCACCCCGCCGCTGAAGGAAAAATGGCGCAGGTCGCCCGGGCCCACCTCGAAGGGAATCGCGCAGAAAGCCTCACGCATCGCGTCCAGACGTCGCCTGCCCTCCTCGCGGCCGCAGTTCCAGAACACCACGACGAATTCCTCGCCGCCGAAGCGGCTGAGCAGGTCCGACTCGCCCAACTGCGGCGCCAGGGTCAGGGACAGGCGCTTGATCACGATGTCGCCGAAGTGGTGCCCCCAGGTATCGTTGATGGTCTTGAATTTATCGATGTCGATGACGCCGAAGGCCAGTTCGCAGCCTTCCTGGGCGGCGCGCCGGACCATGGCCTGCGCCTTCTTCTGCAGGCCGACCTTGTTGAGCAGGCCGGTGGCGCGGTCCTTCCCGATCAGGTCCTTGTTGATGCGGATCTTGTTGCTGCGGTTCACAAGCTGGGCTTCCAGCAGTCCGGGCTCGCCGGTCGCCAGCACGGCGTCGAAGCCGTCAGCCAGCGCGCGCCGGGCCAGTGCCGGGTCCGGACGGCACTGCAGCAAGGCGATCTCGCGCACCGGGTCGGCCTCGATATTCCTTTGCAGCACCCGCACGATGGCTTCGGTGCGCAGGTATTCGCCATCGGTCACCAGCACCAGGTCGGGCTGCAGCTCCTTGACCCGCAGGTGCAGCGTCTGCGCCTCCGGATGGCGGATCACCTCGAGGTTGCGCTGCTGCAGCAAGTCGTCGTCCAGCCCCGGCACCGCCCCCAGCACGACCATGCGCACGGCGTCGCCGCGCTTCTTCTGCACGAACAGGTTGAACAGCTTGTCGACCAACACGTCGTTGGGGATCGGCTTTTCGGCATAGGCCAGGCAATTGCTGTCGACCAAGCGTTGCTGCAGCAGGAAGCGGCTGCCCTGGCGCGCGCTCTGCAGGTAGACGTAGCGGTGGTTGGCGGGCAGGCGCTGCAGCAGCTCGCCCAGCATCAGGGTACGGCGGCCTTCCGGCATGTCGGCCTGCATGTTGTGCAGGGCATCGAGGTCGATCACGTACAGATTGTCGCCGCCGTCCTGCGCCACCGCCTCGACGAAACGCGACACGTCATCGAAGAACAGCATGTCGAAGTCATACTTATGGGCGTGCAGGAGCAGCTCGGCCCGGTTGTCCTTGATGAAAAAGCTCTGCGATAAGAGCAGGACCTGATTCCTGTACAACGGCATGGCTTGCGTCATGGTGCCTCGACTTCCTTGCTGGATGCGGTGCTGGCTGCGCGGTTCCTGTGTTGTGTTTATTGCAGGAATCCAATTGTGTTCCGGTCCGCGGTAAAAGGCAAACACTTCGGTCGCAAGTGCAACAAGTAAGCAAAAAATTTCTTTCAAGAAATTTAGCTTAACAGCGGCAGATGACGCGCGCATGACCGTCGATTGGCGCATACAAGGCAGGGCCACGCTGTTGCGGCTTGTTACAGCGTCGCGCTTTGCCGCTGACGGCGGCGCTGCTATAGTGGATGCATCGGACAGCGGCGCCATTGCTTCTGTCCGGCCCGACAAACGCTGACCTGGGGTCGGCGTTTTTGCATTGGGGCCGGCTTAGTTTCCTGTCAATTGCTATTGATTCAATGCGATGCATGGCCGCGGTACGCGCGGCTGGGGTTGATCTTGCCAACGAACATCCTGACTCTGCCAAGTCTTTCACGCGCCGCCCCGCCGCTGCTGCTCGCGCTCGCCGCGTGGCCCGGCATGGCCGCAGCCGTGCCGGCGCCAGCCTATGGCGCCGAGCAGCTCACCACCCTGGTCAATGCCTATCGCAGCGCGCCGGGCAGTTGCGCGGGCCGGGCCGCCGCGCCGGCCGCGGCGCTGACGGCACATCCGGCACTGGCGCGGGTGCGCATCGGCCCGGGCACCTTCATCGAACTCGCGCTCGAGCACGCCGGGTACGCCGCCGAGCGCGCCGTATCGGTCAGCGTCAACGGCCCGCAGTCCGCGGCGGAAGCGATGGCGGTGCTGCAGGAAAAATACTGCAGGACCCTGCTCGACACCCGCTACTCGGCCGTCGGCAGTTACCGAGAGGGGAACGAATGGACTGTGATCCTGGCCCGTCCGGCGCCGCCGCTGCCGTCCGAATCGTTTCCGGACTGGCACGTGGCCGGCAAGGCCATCCTGGACGGCGTGAATGCGGCCCGGGCCAGCGCGCGCCGCTGCGGCAAGCAGCAGTTCGCGGCGGCGCCGCCCGTGAGCTGGAATCCGCAACTGGGCGAAGCCGCGCTGTCCCACAGCCGCGACATGGCGGCGCGACGCTATTTCGGCCACAGGGCCAGGGACGGCAGCATGCCGGCCGACCGCGCGACGCGGGCCGGCTATGCCTGGCAGCGGGTGGGCGAGAACATCGCCTTCGGCCAGAGCACGCCCGACGAAGCCATCGCCGGCTGGCTCGACAGCCCGGGGCACTGCGCCAACATCATGAACCCGGGCTTTACCGACATGGGCGCGGCCTATGGCGTCACTACGGAAAAGCGCAGCGGCATCGTGTACTGGACCCAGGTGTTCGGCAGGCCGCGCTGAAGCGGGCAATTCCGCACGGTGCGGAGTCCTGTCCCTGAGCTGTCCCGGGAACATGGCGCAAGGCGCCTTAAGCGAACGCGCCGGCAAAGCCAATGTGGATAGACTGGAACGCACCATCACCCCACCCCAGGACACCATGCAACCGAACCTCGGCCTCGTCTGCATCACCGCCTCGAAAGACGTCCGCTACCGCACGGTCACGCGCAAGCGCTTGCTCGAGCACAGCCTGGACGCCCAGCGCAAGCTGCTCGAAGACCTGTACCGCGACAACATCCAGACCCTGGACAAGGCGCTGCGCTATTGCGAAGCCGAGGACATCCGCCTGTACCGCCTGCCCTCCTCGATTTTCCCCTTCGCCGACGAAGACATCGGACGCGAGGTGCTGGCGCCCTTCGCCACGACCCTGGGACGCTCGGGCCGGCGCGCGCTGGAACGCGGCATCCGGCTGGTGATGCACCCGGACCAGTTCGTCGTGCTCAATTCGGATTCGGAAGGCGTGGTGGCGAACAGCGTCAAGATCCTGCAGATGCATGCCGAGATCATGGACCTCCTGGAGCAGCCGCGCTCACCCTGGGCACTGCTAGAGATCCACGGCGGCAAGGGCAATCGCGCCGACGCGCTGGTGGAGCGCATCGCCCTGCTGCCCGATGCGATCCGCTGCCGCCTGGGGCTGGAAAACGATGAATACGCCTATGGCGCGCAGGAAATCTACGAGATCTGCATGCGCGCCGGCGTGCCGATGGTCTTCGACGCCCACCACCATGTGGTGCACGCCAAGCTGGACAGCTATGAAGACCCCAGCGTGGGCGCCATGCTGCGCAAGGCGAGGGAAACCTGGGCCGATCCCGCGCACCAGCTGGTGCACATCTCGAACGGGCGCGAAGGCTTCAACGACCGCCAGCATGCGGACCTGATCGAGGTGATGCCCTCCTCCTACCTGGCCGCGCCCTACATCGAGATCGAAGCCAAGCTCAAGGAAGAGGCGATCCGCGGCCTGCGCGGCTGGTCGGCCTCTGCGATGGCTTGACAGCACGCCTGACACCATCAAGGACTTGGCCAGTCGCATCAGAAGATGCGGCCGACCTCGGCCAGGCTGGGCGACTGCCGCAGGTCTGCCGGCGTCACGAAGTCGGCGGGTGATCGGAACAGGGCCTGCAGCGCCGGGGGCAGCCCTCCTCCGAAGGCTGCCGGTTGGCGCGCGGCCGCCAGCGCTTCTTCCTTGCCTGCTCCGGCGTTCTGGTAGCGTACGGCGGCCAAGGCGATGGCGAACCTCGACACGGCGGCGCCGAGTTGCGCTTCCAGAACAAGGCGCTCGCTCGGTTCGCTCGGCGGCCTGCCGTAGTGAAGCTCGGCCAGGTACTCGGCCACGAACTTTTCAGCCTGCTTCTGAAGCAGCTCCTGGTTGAGCGGCAACTGCACGGCCGCACGCTCGGCCGCCTCGGCAAAACCCGGTTGCAGCAACTGCGGCTGCGCCAGCAAGGTAGCGGCGATGCTTCCCTCCTCGATGGCGGGCGCGGTCGGGGCGTAGGCTTCCGTGGCGCCCCCGGGAATCTGCAGGTGAAATGGATTGCCCTGGCCGCTGAGCGCTTCGTCATAGGCCCGGTACACGAATTCCGAGCAGATCATCAGTTCCTTTCCGCTTTCGAGGAACTTGTCGAGGGTCTCTGCCGCAGCCACCGACACCGCCTGGATCATCTTCCCCAGCATGCCTGAAGGACGTAACTTTCTCGTCAGCAGCAAGATGCCGAGGAAAACAAGCTGCGGATAGGCGTACTGCAGCTTCTTGTCCAGGTAGTAATTGCCTCGATCAAGCACGGGCCGCATGTCGCGCTTGTCGCGGAAACGGTGCACCACGACCCAGTTGTGACCGGGAAAGCTTTGTTCCGGGGGATCGCGGATCAGGCCGGCATCCACCGCCTCGCCGATGAGGCCCTTGCCGTCCCCGCCCAGGTACAAGGCGGCATGGCTCACGTCACTGTTGGTGAAATACTTGATCGCATCCGACAGGATTCCCGTGCCGTTGTACAGCAGGACATCGCCGGGCTCGAGCGTCTGGATAAAGGCGGGCAAGCTGGTCTGCATGCCCGACATTCCGCGCACGAGGTCCAATCCCAGGCCCTCGTGGCGCGCCGGCATGGGCGCGCGCGCATCGTTCGGGCGGACGCTGATCGTGATCTCGGTCAGGTAGGCACCGGCGTCGAGGGAACAGCGGGTCGCCGGCGCGACGGTCTTTGTTTCCCTCTGCTTTCCCTGGTGCTCACCGGGCCCGGGTGCCGGGCCGGCTGCCGGGCTGGCTGCTGCGCCGCCATCGAGGCTGGGCAAGGGCGTGACCGCCTCTTGCTGCAAGACGAGGGAAACCATCTGCCGGACCGGTGCCGGCAGATTGTCCAATGCCTTCAGGTAGGACACGATACGGCTGATCCGGACTCCCTCGTTGGCCACCCAGCTGGCCGGTACGCCCGCCGCGCCCGTCCCGTCGCCGGGCACACTTGCATGGTGCAGCGCCACGACTTCCCACTGGTCGTTGAACACCGGCGATCCCGATGCGCCTAGCTCGGTGTCGGTCGTGTAATGCACGAAGTCGGGCAGCAGGTCGACCACCTTGTTGTCGCGCAGGGCCACCTGCTTGGGCTGGGCCCCGGGATGCTCGATGATCGAGACCGGCTCGTCAGGAAGTATCTTCGCGGTGGAGGCGATCAACGGCACCACGGTCCGCTGGCGGGATCCCGGCGCCGGAACGATGCCGGCCAAAGCAAAGTCCAACTCTTCGTTCGACAGGTAGCGGCTCTTGTCGATGTGCGCAACGTCGACATGTTCCATCTGTCCGTCGATGCCGGCCTGGTAGTCGAACTGGATGACGCTCAGCCCGGCCGTGTCCGCATCCGGCAAGACGTGGTGGTTGGTGAGGATCACTCCTGGCGCCACCAGGAAGCCGGTGCCATAGCTCAGCTCGTGGCCTTGCCCGTCGCTCGTGACCATGCGCCCGACTGCATCGGCAGCCAGGGCGCTGCGCTCGAAATAGGCCACCGGCAGCAGATCGTTGCTGCCGATGAGGCGTTCGATGGCCGCGCTCATGCTGCGCGCGGGCATCTTGGTGGAGCTGATCACCGCCTGTACGAGATGGGGACTTGCCTGCGCCTGTCCTCCCTTGCGCGCGGCACGCTCTGCAATGTGTGCCGGGTCTTCGAGTTCAAGGAACAATCCCTGGTCCCTCAGCTTGTCGGCTTGTTGCCGAACTGCCTTCCTCGCCTCGAAACGCCCGGCTGCGGCACGGTTCTGCCGCTCCTTGAGCGCGGCGATGTGCGCAGGCGCCGGCGCCGGATGAACGCCCTTCTGCGAAACCAGGCTTGCGGCCGGATTGTCGTCCATGGAAGTCTCCTTCGTCACGTCGGTTAGACCGGCGACATCTTGGCGTGACGAAGGGCGAGCTTTGAGGAAGCTCAAGGCTGATAGGGATTGACCTTGCGCGCGGCAATAGACAGGCGAGAACAGATCAAGCTAGCCGTCTACACCCTGCTCAGGCTGCCGTCACTTTCTGAAGCCAGGGCCCGACGATGGCCAGCAGCGCCTGCGGCGCCTCGAGCGGCAGCATGTGGCCGCTGTCCTCGATGACGGCGAGTTCGGATCCGGGAATCGCGGCATGCATCTCCTCGGATTCCTCGCGCGAGCGCAGCCGATCCTGCCCCGCCGCAATGATCAGCGTCGGGCAGCGGATGTCAATCAGCCGCTCGCGGTCGCTGCTGCGCACGATCGCCGACTGGCGTCGGAACACCTCGCCGCCCAGGCGCACGCCCATCGCGCGCACCCGCTCGATGAGGGCCTCGTTGGCGGCCTGTTTTGGATGCAGCGAGGTGGCGATCGCAGTTTTGCTCAGGCCGGAGAAGGCGACCGAAGGCGCGGCCTTGCCGACCGTGGCGCGGCTGTGGCGCAGCGAAGGGGTATCGGCGCGGGTGGAGGTGGCGATCAGGACCAGCGCGCGCACCCGGCCGGGCGCCAGGCGCGCGATCTCGCGGGCGACATAGCCGCCCATCGAGAAGCCGACCAGGATGAAGCTGGCAGGAGCAGCGGCGAGCGCGCGGCTGGCCATGGCTTCGATGGAGGAATCGTGGCGCAGGTCGGCGTGCACGAGCGGCCCGAATCGTTCGAGCGGCCCCGCCACGTCGTCCCAGAGCGTTTCGTCGGCCATGTAGCCGGGTACGAGCAGGATGGACATCGCGCCATGATAGCAAAGGCGCCGCCGCTTACTACCCTGCGTCAGCTACCCTGCGTCAGCTACCCTGCGTCAGGTACCCTGCGTCAGGTATTGCGCGACTGCGCCTGCGACACGTTGCTGCCCGGCGGGACGCTTTGCGTCAGCCAGACATTGCCGCCGATGGTCGAGCCGGCGCCGACCGTGATGCGCCCCAGTACCGTGGCCCCGGCATAGATGACCACGTCGTCCTCGACGATCGGGTGGCGCGGCGCACCCTTGACCAGTGCGCCGCTGGCATCCACCGGGAAGCGCTTGGCGCCCAGGGTGACCGCCTGGTACAGGCGCACCCGCTCGCCGATGATGGCGGTCTCGCCGATGACGACGCCGGTGCCGTGGTCGATGAAGAAACTGCCGCCGATGCTGGCCGCGGGATGGATGTCGATGCCGGTCAGCGAATGGCCGATGTCGGCGATCAGGCGTGCCAGGAAGGGCACGCCAAGGCGGTGCAGGCAGTGCGCCAGCCGGTGGTAGAGGATGGCGATGGTGCCCGGATAGCACAGCATGATCTCGGCCACCGAGCTGGCGGCCGGATCGCCGGCCAGCGCGGCCTGCACGTCCGACACCAGCAGTGCGCGGATGCCCGGCAAGCTGGCCGCGAATTCGCGCGTGATCGCCTGCGCGTGCTCCGCCAATGCGGCCTCGTCGGCTTCTTCGAACTGGGGAGCAAAGCGCAGCGCGCGCCGCACTTGCCCCACTAGCCGGTCGAGCGTGACGTTGAGCGTGTCGCCGACAAAATAATCGATGCTCTCGTCGTTCAGGTCGGGCCGGCCGTAATGGGTAGGAAACAGCGCCGCCGATACGCCGCCCACCACCTGGGTGAGCACTTCGCGCGAGGGCAGCTCGCGCACGCGGCCCTGGTGGCGGATGTTGTGGGTGGATTCGCGCGAGGTGCGCAGCGCGTCGATGATGGGGCCCAGGTGCCACTGCACGGAGCCGGATGGGGGCGGGAGTTCGCTGTTCATGTGCCGAGCCTACCTGCTTTGCCGGCTTGGGAGAACGATTTAAATCACAGCTTCTTATGCGGAAATCGTTATGAAAGATTGTCCGCGCATAGTTTGATCGACTTCATTACTTCTGGTCCACATTTTGCTCTAAGTTAATGGATTGCCGCCCTGACAGCAGGGTGCGCTTCTCCGACGTGCCGCCGGCCGCCCCGAATCCGGGCAGGCCGCACCGGCATGGAGCCCACCATCACTTCGGGAGACGCCGTGTCCAACGCCATGTCCAGTGTCCGCGTTCAGCTACGCCTCGTTTTTGCCATCGTCATCGTCATTTCTACCCTCGCCGCCGCAGTCGCCATCTGGCGCCTGCAGCTCATGTCCCGAGAAACCGAGGCGCTCACCCGGCACCCGCTGGTCAAGGAGCCCCTGGCCTCGCAGTGGCTGCTCAACACCTCGGTGTCGGCCAAGCGCACCGCCGCGGTCGCCCGTTCGAGCGATCCGGAACTGGCCAAGGCCTTCGCGGCCGAGAGCCTCGAGTCGAGCCAGCGCACCAGCGTGTTGCAGGACAAGGTCGGCAAACTGCTCGACACGCCGGAGGAAAAGGCGCTGTTCGATGCGATCGCCGAAGCGCGCGCACGCTACATCGAGACCCGCGACCAGGTAATGAAGCTGAAGGCCGACGGCAAGTCGCCCGATGCACTGGCCCAGTACGAGCGCGAATTCGTGCCGGCCACCCAGCTCTACCTGGACAAGGTGGCGGCGCTGCAGGCCCTGCAGCACAAGACCATCGACAGCATGGCGCAGGACGTGCTGGAGGGCGCCGCCGCCAGCACCACCATGTTGATTGTCCTATGCCTGTCGAGCCTTGCCGGCAGCGTCGCGGCAGCCATGCTGTTCGCGCGCGCGCTGTTCCGGCGCCTGGGCGGCGAACCGGCCGAAGCGGCGCGCGTGGCGGGCGAGATTGCCGCCGGCAAGCTGGACGTGCGGATCGCGCTGCGGCCGGGCGACGATTCGAGCCTGCTGCACGCCCTGCGGCGCATGCGCGACAGCCTGGCGCAGATCGTCGGCCAGGTGCGCGACGGCACCTCGACCATCGGCGCATCGAGCGATGCGATGGCCAGCGAAGCGCAGGAGCTGTCGCGCCGCACCGAGAGCCAGGCGGCGGCGCTGGAACAGACCGCCTCCTCGATGAACGAGCTGGCGCACGCGGTCCAGCACAGCGCCGCCAGCGCCGAAGAGGCAAACGGCCTTGTGGTAGCCGCCTCGACGGTGGCGCAGCAGGGCGGCGCCATGGTGGGCCAGCTGGTGGACACCATGGGGGCGATCAATGCCTCGTCGGCGCGCATCGTCGACATCATCGGCGTCATCGACGGCATCGCTTTCCAGACCAATATCCTGGCCCTGAACGCCGCGGTGGAAGCGGCGCGTGCCGGCGAACAGGGACGCGGCTTCGCCGTGGTGGCCGGCGAGGTGCGCAGCCTGGCCCAGCGCTCGGCGGCCGCGGCGAAGGAGATCAAGGAACTGATCGACGACTCGACGCTGCGCGTGGCGCAGGGCGCCGACCTGGCCGGCCGCGCCGGCGCCACCATGAACGGCATCGTGGAGAGCATCGGCCGGGTGACCGCGATCATGGGCGAGATCGTCGATTCGAGCAAGGAACAGGCGAGCGGCATCCAGCAGGTGCACCGCGCGGTGTCCGACATGGACGGCGTCACCCAGCAGAACGCGACGCTGGTGGAGGAATCGGCGGCGGCGACCGAGTCGATGAAGGAAGAGGCCGCGCACCTGGCGCAGATCGTCGCGGTCTTCAAGCTGGCCGACCGGCCGGTCCGCGCCAGCGCCGGCAAGGCCGCGCCGCGCATCGCCAAGGCAGCCACCCCGCCCGCCAAACCCGACGCGGCGACGGCCCCGGCGGCGCGCGCCAAGCCGGCTGCCCGCCCTGCCCCTCCTGCGCGCGCGGAGCGCAAGACCGCCGACGCGGAGTGGGAGGAATTCTGAGCGCCGCCGGCCGGCATTGCCGGCCGGGCGATTCTGGCGCACCATAGCGTCATCCTAGCTTCTGTCGAGTCCTGCATGAACCTGCCTTCCCACCAGCTGTCGATGACGGTCCTGATGACCCCTGACACGGCCAACTTCTCCGGTAACGTCCACGGCGGCACCATCCTCAAGCTGCTCGACCAGGTGGCCTATGCCTGCGCCAGCCGCTACGCCGGCCGCTACGTGGTCACGATGAGCGTCGACCAGGTCACCTTCCGCCAGCCGATCCACGTCGGCGAGCTGGTGACCTTCCTGGCCTCGGTGAACTATGCCGGCCGCAGCTCGATGGAGATCGGGATCAAGGTGATCGCCGAGGACATCCGTTCAAAAGTGGTGCGCCACGTGAACAGCTGCTTCTTCACGATGGTGGCCGTAGGCGACGACCGCAAGCCGGTGGCGGTGCCGCCCCTGCAGCCGGCGACCCAGGACGAGCATCGCCGCTTCGAGGAAGCCCGGGCGCGCAAGGCCGCCCGGCTGGAACTCGAACGCCGCCACGCCGAGCGCGCCGCCGCGCGCACCTAGCGCGTATTTCGTGCGCTGGCGTACGGCGGGGCCGCGCCCGCTTCGGCTACCATCGACGCTCGACCATTCACGGGAACGACGATGAAAACCTTCCTGCTTGCACCGATGCTGTCCCTGCTGATGCTGTCCGTGGCCCCGGCCCGGGCCGCGGACACGGCCGAAGCCGGCGCCAAACCGCTGGCCACGATTCCCGCGCTCGACGTCAAGCGCTACATGGGCACCTGGTACGAGATCGCGAAGTTTCCGAACGACTTCCAGAAGAAGTGCGTCGGCTTCACCACCGCCACCTACAGCCTGCGCGACGACGGCCGGGTGGACGTGCTCAACCGCTGCCGGCGCGCCGACGGCAGTACCGACGATGCCAAGGCCGTGGCGCGCCAGATCGGCGAGGCCACCTCGCCGAAGCTGAAAGTGCGCTTCGCGCCCGCCATCGTGTCCTGGCTGCCGATGGTGTGGGGCGACTACTGGGTGATCGACCTCGACCCGGACTACCAGCTGGCCGCGGTCAGCGAACCGAAACGCGAATACCTGTGGATCCTGTCGCGCACGCCGAAGGTCGACCCGGCCGTCTACGACGCCCTGCTCGGCCGGCTGCGCGCCCAGGGGCTGGACATGAACCGGCTGGTGCCGACCAGGCAGGGCGAATGAGGATTCCGGCCTGATTTCAATCAGGCACTACCGCAGCGCCCGGCCTTGTGCTAGAATGCGAGCCCTTGGCCTGGTAGCTCAGTTGGTAGAGCAGAGGATTGAAAATCCTTGTGTCGGTGGTTCGATTCCGCCCCGGGCCACCAAGAACGTCGCAGTAAAAACGCCAACCCATGCAGGTTGGCGTTTTTGTTTCCGGAACTCAGATTCCTCTCATTCCTTCTTTTCCCTGAATTCGCCGTCGATCACCATATCGTCGCGGCTGTTCGCGGGGCGCCGGCCGGTGAACGTGGAGACGGACGCGACGATCCGATCGAACAGGGTTCGCCGTAACCAGGGATAGCCGAGAAGAAACGCCAGGCTAAAGCCCGTAAATATTGCGGACACGCTGTCGCCCAACCACACGAAGTTCAGCAAGCACAGTGCGAGGATGCCCGCCATCAGCGGCCGGCGCACGGGTTTGGGCAAGAGACCGACGACGCGCAGCTTGCCCTTGCTTATCGAGGGAAATCGTGCAAACAGGACGGCAAGCAGCAGTCCCGCCAGAAACCGGCTCGTGCCGAAATGAGCGGCCAGCACCCCGATGACCAGGAAGCCGGTATAGGTCATCGTACCGGCCAGCGCTGCCAGCAGCAGCAAGGCAACGGCGAGCGTTAACTTGGGCGAACGTATTGCCGCATTGATCAAAAGACGTAGGATTTGTGTACTCCTGCAGATGAACGTGAAAGGTATGGCGGATTCTAACAATACTGTGCCTGGCCTGCCCGGTCACGGCCATGCCGAGCGGATGACGCAAGCAACAACGCCACCCTAGGGTGGCGTTGGCTCGATGAGGGCAAGCTGGGAGTGCGGCATGCTCCCCCTGGAAGCTTGCCGGCGCATGCATTAGCTGGCGGTGATCCTTTCGATCACCTTGACAGCCGTTCCACCACCGGGAACCAGGGCGCCGGCCAGCTCCGAGCCCATTTCAAACAGCATTTCACGCGTCGTGATCGCCTGGAGCTTTTCCTTGAACCACTGCCCGTTCTCGATCACTTCGCCGGTCAGGCCGTCGACTTCAATGACGCCTACCTTGTCCTCGGTCGTCCAGGCGAATTCGAATGCAAACACCGGACGGTAGTACAGGTAGATTTTTTCGATCGTAACGATGTCTTCCTGGAACTCATGGGCATTGATGACTTCTGCGTCCAGCGTCTGTCGTATTTTTTGCAGGAGCATCGGCAGGCGCAGTTGTGGAACAATCGCTTCGGACAGCTCCAGTACCGTATGTTCCTGCACCTTGTACTTGTTGATGTAATTTGCCAGCACGCCCTTTTTCAGGTCACGCAACAGTCCGTCCAGATGGTCTTCGTAATTGATCTTGCGATGAGAGAACTCGACTGCCTGCAGGTTGATCGACCGTTTATTTCCCTGCTCTGCGATCGAATACTCCATCCCGTTGATCAGTACTTTCTTTGCATACGCATTACCGATCTCCACGGGATAGACCAGCTCGCGCGAGTAATCGACAGAACGTGTCGTCACCACATGCCAGAACGGCTCGTAACGCAAGACGTGTTTCGAGAGGAGGACGGTTTCTTCTTTCGGGCGCTTGAACGGATTAAGCTTCGCCAACATCCCGAAAGCATTCAATTTTTTCTGATTCGCTTGCTCGGTAGCAGCGCTCAGAGGATAGACCTGGTCGAACACGAATACCTTTTCGGCATTTTCCGCGTATTGAAGAAGTTCCGCCATACGAGCCCCATAAGAAATGTTTTTACATTAAACCATTTCTCTTCCGATAATGGAACTTTCTCCTTGGGCTCATCAGCGACGAAACACCTTCCCTCACTGCTTGCCGTTTCCGCTCCATCCATCGCCCCTCCCAGCCGCTTCTGCTACCATAGTCCCCTGGCGCGCGAGCATCCATCGCATGCGCCGACAACAACATCGAGACACCGATCCATGAAATCGGTGTTTCTGTCTTCGGGTAGCCAACCCACTCCTCCATACGGCGAGGCGGATCCCACAAGGTGACGCCTGCCGCACTACGACGAGCCGCCGGCAAGGCGCCGGAGCTTGGTCGCGCTCGCCGCTCCCGTGCATCACGTCGACGATGGCCGTCGATGGAGCTGCCTGGACTCAGACATTCTCGATCTTGGACACCACATGAAATACGCATCTGTACATCAGTTTTTGCAGCACGTCGCCGACCGCAATCCCGGCCAGCCGGAGTTCCTGCAGGCCGTCACCGAAGTCATGGAGAGCCTGTGGCCCTTCATCGAACAGCATCCCAGGTATGCCGAGCAAGGCCTGCTCGACCGCCTGGTCGAGCCGGATCGTGTGGTGATGTTCCGGGTCTCGTGGGTAGATGACCATGGGCAGGTACAGGTGAACCGCGGCTACCGGATCCAGCACAGCATGGCGATTGGTCCGTACAAGGGCGGCTTGCGCTTCCACCCTTCCGTCAACCTGTCGGTACTGAAGTTCCTCGCTTTTGAACAGACCTTCAAGAATGCCTTGACCACCCTGCCCATGGGTGGCGGCAAGGGCGGCTCCGACTTCGATCCCAAGGGCAAGAGCCCGGGCGAAGTCATGCGCTTCTGCCAGGCCTTCGTGAGCGAGTTGTTCCGCCATGTCGGGGCCGACACCGACGTTCCTGCCGGCGACATCGGCGTCGGCGGCCGCGAAGTCGGCTACATGGCCGGCATGATGAAAAAACTGAGCAATCGCGCCGACTGCGTCTTCACCGGCAAGGGCCTGAGCTTCGGCGGCTCGCTGATGCGGCCGGAAGCCACCGGCTACGGGACCGTGTATTTTGCGGAAGAGATGCTCAAGACGCGCGGCCGTTCCTTCGAAGGCCTGCGCGTGAGCGTGTCCGGTTCCGGCAACGTGGCGCAGTACGCCGTGGAAAAGGCGCTCTCCCTGGGCGCCAGGGTCGTCACCGTCTCCGACTCGAGCGGCACGGTGATCGACATGGATGGCTTTACCAGCGAAAAGCTGGCCGTCCTGATGGAAGTGAAAAACCACCTGTATGGCCGCGTCGGCGATTACGCGCAGCGCACCGGCACCCGCTTCGAAGCAGGCGTGCGACCGTGGCATGTTCCGGTCGACGTGGCGCTGCCCTGCGCCACCCAGAACGAGCTGGATGCCGACGACGCCGCGGTCCTGATCCGCAACGGCGTCCTGTGCGTGGCCGAAGGGGCCAACATGCCCTCGACCATCGAGGCCGCCAAGGCATTCGAAGCGGCCGGCGTGCTGTACGCGCCGGGCAAGGCCAGCAATGCCGGCGGCGTCGCGACCTCCGGACTGGAGATGAGCCAGAATGCCGCGCGCCTGTCCTGGCCGAGCGACGAAGTCGACGGCCGCCTGCTGCAGATCATGCAGGGCATCCATGCCTCGTGCCTGAAATACGGCAAACGCGCCGATGGCAGCATCAGTTATGTGGATGGGGCGAATATTGCCGGGTTCGTCAAAGTGGCCGACGCCATGCTGGCCCAAGGGGTGATCTGAGCCTTGCCGCTGTCCTTGCGCCCGGGTTCCAGGCACGCGCGCGATCTTGACCCGTACAAGACCCGCTGCAGGCCCCTCCTGGTCCCGCGCGGGCTTGTCACCCCTCTGGTTTCGCCGGAAGATAAAGCTGGGTAGTCAACCGATCATCACGCACTGGAGGCCTTCCATGCAACGCGTTCCACACGTCCGCCGCCGCGCCCTGCCCGGGCAGGTGGCATGGCTGATCGGCTCGGTGGCCCTGCTCGCGCTGGCAATATGGCCCATGAGCAGTCACGCGGTCGAAGAGCCTGCCTACACGACCGTAGAGCGCTTCCCTGCTTTTGAAATCCGGCAGTATGCCGGCTATGCCGTCGCCGAGGTGGTGGTGCCGGGTCCCGGGAGCGATGCCGGCAACCGCGCCTTCCCCATCCTGGCCGGCTATATCTTCGGCAACAACAAGGGCGAGCGCAAGCTGGCCATGACCGCGCCGGTGACCCAGGCGGCCACGCCCGTCAAGCTGGAGATGACGGCGCCGGTGACGCAAAGCGCCAGCCGGGACGGCTTCCTGGTCCAGTTCGTCCTGCCGGCGGGCATCAGCGCGGCGGACGCGCCGGAACCCCTGGACTCGCGCGTCAGGTTGCGCGACATGCCGCCCGAGCGGGTCGCGGTGATCCGCTATTCCGGCTTCTGGTCACAGTCGAACTACGACCGGCACCTGGCCAGGCTCCAGGATGCCTTGCGCGCGGCAGGCCTCGCCTGGCAAGGCGAGCCGGTGCTGTCCCGCTACGACGCCCCGATCACGCCCTGGTTCATGCGGCGCAACGAAATCTGGCTCGCGCTCGATTGACAACATGACGATGAACAGCCTTCCCGACGGCTTCCACGCCCTGGTGGTGGGCGCTTCCGGGTCGATCGGGGCCGCCTTCGTCGACTTGCTTGGCGAGGCGCCGCGCTGCGCCTCGGTGCGCGCCCTGCACCGCCATTCCACGCCGCCCCTCGATTTCGCCGACGAAGACAGCATCGCGCAAGCGGCGCACGTGCTGGCGGACGGGCCGCGCTACCACCTGATCGTCAATGCGGCAGGACTCCTGCACGGGGCGGACTTCATGCCGGAAAAACGACTGGCCGACCTGCACTACCCGCAGCTGCTCGCGACCTTCCAGGCCAACGCCTTCGGGCCCGCCCTGCTCATGCGTCACTTTGTCCCGCTGCTGGCCAGCGAACGCGCCATCATGGCCATGCTGTCGGCAAAGGTGGGCAGCATCGGCGACAACCGGCTGGGCGGCTGGTACAGCTACCGGGCGTCCAAGGCCGCCCTCAACATGCTGGTCAACACCGCCGCCATCGAAGTGGCGCGCAGCCACAAGAATGCGGTGCTGGTCGCGCTGCACCCGGGAACGGTCGCTTCCAATCTGTCGCGGCCCTTCCGCGGCGACAGCATCGGACGCCCGGCCCGGGACGCCGCCGCCGACATGCTGCGCGTGCTCGATGCGCTGACGCCTGCCGACAGCGGCAGCTTCCGGTCCTGGGACGGCAGCGTGTTGCCCTGGTAGGCTAAACAGCAGCATGCCCGCGCCGGCGCCAGCCGCGCAGGCCCAATCCGATGAACACCAGCGCCAGGCCCGCCAGGACCAGCACTTCACGGCGCAGTTCGGCCAGTGAAGCACCCATCTGGTTGGCCGCGACGAAACCCTGGATCGCGGCGGTCGAGGGCAGCAGCCAGCGCAGCGCTTGCAGCGGCCACGGCAAGGCGCTGGCCGGCCAGACCAGGCCCGCCAGGAACAGCACCGGCATCGAACTGGCCACCAGCAACTGCACGCTGCGCTCGCGGGTGCGGAAGAACAGGCCCATGACGATCCCGAGCGCCGCCACGCAGACGCTGTACAGCAGGCTCAACACCAGGGTGGCCGCCGGGTTGCCGCCGCGCGGATAGTCCTGCCACCAGAGCACGAAGCCGAAGTAGTACGCGGCATTGAGCAGCACCACGCTGGCAAATGCGCCCAGCGCGCCGGCATAGGCGGCAGTCCCGGCCGCATAGGGGAAGGTCCCGGTGCTGGCCCAGCTGCCGAACAACAGGCCGATCCCGAGCAGGAAGGTCTGCTGCATCAGCAAAACCACCACGCCCGGGACGATGTACGAGGCATAGCCTTCGCTGACATTGAACATCGGCAGCGCCTCGACCGACAAGGGCTGGCGCTGCGCGGCGGCCTGCTGCGCCGACGGCGTGGCGGCGCCCAGGCGCTTGAGTTCGATGCCGGCCGACAGCGTGCCCACCACTTCAGCGAGGCCGTTGAGCGCCACCTTGTTCAGCAGTGGATAGGCGCCGATGCCGCCTACCTCGACCTCCGGCTGCCTGCCGGCCAGCAGCTTGCCGCTGAAATCGGCGGGAATGACCATCACGCCAGCGGCCTCGCCGCGCCAGATCCATTCCTGGGCCTGCTCGGGGCGGGTGGTGACGCCGGCCACGCTCAGGCCCGGATGGGCGCCGGCCCAGCGGATCAGCTGGCGCGACAGGGCCGAGCCATCCTGGTCCACCACCGCCACCGGCACCCGGCGCACCGTTTCGCCGCTGTAGGGCAAGGGATAGAAGAAGGAATACACGATGCCGGAGATGAAGAACAGCAGCAGCGCCGCCTTGTCGCCCAGGATCGCGCGCCAGGTGAGGCGCCAGGCCTGGCACGCGGCCGCCAGGCGGCTCATGTCTTGCCCCAGCTGTCGGGCTGGCGCATGCGCGCGGCCAGCCGCAGGTAGCCAGCCGCGCCCAGCACGGCGCTGAAGCCGGCCAGCGCGGCCAGCGCGCCCAGGCTGAAGCGCAGCGGCGCGCCGGACAGCCAGGTGTTGTTGACCAAGCCCAGGAAATGGGTCAGCGGCAGCGCCTCGGCCCACAGGCGCGCCGCGGCGGGCATCGCCAGAATCGGGAAGCCCTGGCCGGAAAAGGCGAAGGCGGGCGCGGTGACGAAGGCGCAGGCCGACAGCGCCGAGCGCAGCGAGCCGGAGAATGCGACGATGAAGGTGCCCAGGGCCAGGCAGGCCGCGACGAACAGGACGGTGCCGAGCGTCATCGCCAGCACGCTGCCCAGCACCGGCCAGCCGAGCAGCGCGCCGAAACCGATACCCACCAGGACCGCGTGCAGCAGGAAGACCACCGCCGGGATCGCCAGCTTGGACAGCAAGGCCACGGCTGGCCGTCCCCGGGCTGCAGCCAGCCAGTCGGGCACGGTGGCGGCGCGCAGTTCGCGCCCGATCGCGGTCAGCGCGGCCAGGGTGGCGCAGATGTGCAGCAGGCTCCACACGGCCGGCAAGGCCAGCGCCGGGATCATGCTGCCGTTCTCGTTGAACAGCGCCACCGCGCGGGTGGCGACCGGCTCGACCTGCTGCGCGGCCTGGACCGGGGCGGCGCCGCGCCTGGCGCGTCCCTGCAGCTCGGCGCCGGCCGACATGGTCGCCACCACGGCGCGCACGTCGCGCGTCATCGCGCCGGTATGGGATGGGTACTGGGCGTTGTACGCCCATTGCAGGCCGAGCGCTTCGCCGCGCGCCAGACGCTCTCCCATCTGCGCCGGGATCGACACGATGCCGAACACCTCGCCGGCGCGCAGCGCCGCCAGCGCCTCGGCATCGCTGGCGGCTGGCACCGGCCGCAGGCCCGGCGACTGGTCCAGCATGCGCACCAGGGTGCGCGACTGCGCGGACTGGTCAAGGTCGCGCACCGCCAGCGGCAGGTCGCGGGCGATGCCGGCGGAAAAAATCCACCAGGTCAGAAAGTACAGGGATAATGGAATCCACCCCAGCATCGCCAGGTCCCAGCGGTCGGCGCGCAGGCGCGCCCACTCGCGCGCGAGCGAGGCCTGCCAGGCGGAAGCGGCGGGAGCGGGCATGGGCGGTTCAGCGCTCGAACACCACCGTCATTCCCGGACGCAGGCCCGGCAGCGGCGCCATGGGCCGCAGCCGCAGCTCGAAGGTGCGCAGGTCGGTGCCGCCGGGACGCGCGGCGCGCCAGGTGGCGAAGGCCGGCAAGGCCGATACGGTCTCGACCTTGAAATCGGTACGCGCTTTCAGCGCCGGCACATAGCCCCGGTGCACGCTTCCCTTGGCGAAGGGCTTGAACATGTCCTCGCGCACCGCCAGCACGGCCCAGACGTCGTCGAGGTTGACCAGGGTCACCACCGGAAAGCCCTGCGGCGCCAGTTCGCCGGCCTGGATCGCCAGCTTGCTCACCTCGCCGGCGCTTGGTGCCAGGATGCGCGTCTCGGCCAGGGCCGCATCGGCTTCCGCCACCACCCCGTCCACCTGGCGCGCCTGGGCCTGCGCCGCCTGCTTGTCCTCGGGCCGCGCGCCCTGGCGCGCCAGCTCGTACTGGGCGCGCGCGGCGGTCGCCAGCTCGCGCGCCGAGCGCGCCTGGGCGCGGGCGTCGTCACCTTTCTGGCGCGCCAGCACGCCTTCGGCCACCATGGCCGCCACCCGCCTGTCGGTCAGCTCGGCCAGCCGCGCACCGGCCTCGGCGCGCTCCCAGTTGGCGCGCGCGGCGACGACCTCCTCGGGCCGTGCGCCCGCCTGCGCCTTGCGCGCCACGGCGGCGGCGGCGTCGCGCGCCGCCTGCGCCTGATCGAGCTTGGCGCGCACTTCGGGACTGTCCAGCTCGAACAGCAGCTGGCCACGGCTCACCGCCTGCCCCAGTTGCACGTGCACCCGGCCGACGCGCCCGGGCACCTTGGACGACACGTTCACTTCTTGCGCTTCAATCTGCCCTTGCAGCACTTCGGGCACCGGCTGGAAGGCGCGTACCAGGCCCCAGGCCAGCAGGGCCAGGACCAGCACGCCGGCCAGTACGGCCGGCACGCGTTTTTTGCGGCTTGTCTCGCTCATCGGGTGGACTCCTTCGCGGGATCGAGCTGGTGGGGTGCGGAGCGCGCATGCTCGACCAGGCGCTCGGGCCGGCCGGTGGTGGCGAGCAGGCGCGCCAGCGCCAGCACATAATCGTGGGCGGCCTGGGTCCGCTCGATCCCGGCCTTGGTCAGGTTCAGGGAAGCGTCGTCCACGTCGGCCGTGGTCGCCTGACCGTTGCGGAACGATACCTGCGCCAGCCGCAGGCTTTCTCGCGCCAGCTCGATCGCCGAGGCCATGGCCAGGTAATGCTGGCGCGCATCTTCCATGGCGCGCCACTGGGTTTCGGCCAGGGTCGGGATGTCGCGTCCAGCCTGTTCCGCGGCTGCTTCGACGCGCTGTTGTTCGAGCCGTGCGGCGGCCGTCAGGCGCGCGCGGTCGACCCGGTCGACCAGCGGCATGCTCAGCGCCACCCCCACCAGCCAGTTGGCGCGCGCGGCCCCGCCGCGGTTCAGGTTGTAGTTGGCGATGCCGACCAGGGTCGGGCTGAAGGCCTTGCCCTGCAGCTTGAGATTGGCGGCCGCCTGGGCGCGCTTGCTGTCGATCTGCTTCCAGGCGGCATTCGCGTGCATGGCGGCTTCCACGAACGAGGCCAGCGAGCCGACCGGCTGCTCGTGCACGAACAGCGGCGTTGCGGGCTCGACCGCCTGCTCCTCGCCCAGCAAGCGGCGCAGGGCCAGCTCGGCGACCTCCGCGTCGCTGGCGGCCTTGGCCGCCTCGCGCGCGGACTTGTCGACGGCGACGTCGGCCTTGAGGCGTTCGACGCGCGCGATCAGTCCGGTGCGCTCGAGCTTGCGCGCCATCTCCTGGTGTTCGCGCGCCACCGCCAGCGCCGCAGTGCGCAGCCGAGCGGCATGGCGCGCCAGCTGCACGCCAAAATAGCGCTGCGCCAGCAACAGCGCCGCCTCGTCCTGCGCCGTCTGCAGACCCGCGCCGGCCTCGGCGGCGCGCCCGGCGGCCACCTCCTTGAGCGCATCCAGGCGTCCGCCGGTGTACAAGGGCCAGACCGAGGCCAGCCCCAGCGAGCGGACCGTGAACGTGCGCTCGGCCTCGAGGCTGGCGGGCAGTTCCGGCAAGGCCAGCCCGGGCAGCGGCGGCAGCACCTCGAGCACCGGTTGCAGGGCCGGCTCCAGGGATTGCGCCAGGCGGCCGGTATCGATATTCAGCGAGGTCGAGAGACGCCCGGCGAATCCGTTCAGGCGCAGGTCGGGCCCGTCGATGCGGCGCAGCGCCTCGGCCTGCAATTGCCTGGCTTGATAGTCGAGCTCGGCGCCGCGCACCGCGCCCGAACGCACCTGCATCCGGCGCCACGCCTCGCCATAATCGAGGGTGCCGGTCTGCTGCGCCCGGACCGGCAACACGGCGCAGCAGGCCAGCGCCAGGGCGAGCGGTGTAATACAGGTCTTGGACGGCTTCACCATTCTCTCCGCAAACTCATCAGTATTTACCGACGATGATAGCGCCGCTTCGCCACGACCGGCCACACGACTGGCAGGCGCGCCGTGTCCCGGGCACCACCGTATTATTTACTAGCCGCTGCTTTTCCCGGTGCCGCCCTGCGCCTGCGCCATCTCCAGCGCCGGCAGGGTCACCGTCAGGAAGGACGACACCTGGCCGACCAGCTCGGCGGCCTGCTGGCGCACCTGCCCCATCTGCAGGATCGACAGCTCGGCCTGGCGCACCGCCTGCTGGATCAGGGTGCGGCGCTGGATGAGGGCATCCGACAGGGTCGCGTCCAGCGCGCCGCCGGCGAGGGTCGACGCGACGGCGAGCGCAGCCGCGTGCAGGGCCAGGTTGGCCGCCGACGCTTCCAGCTCGCGCATGGCGGCATCGCTGTCCGCGATGAGCTGCAGCAGCTGCGCACGGCTCGACGCCAGCGCCGGCTTGAACTGGGCGGGCGGCGCCGGGCGGCGGAACAGCTTGTCGAACACGCCGGCCGGCGTCCTGGTGCTCTCCAGCGCCGATTCGAGCAGCGCCGGCACCGCCATCCGGGTGAAAGCCAGGACCAGCTCGGTGATCGGCTGCAGCAGCGCGGCCTGTTCCATGAGCGGCCGCTCGGCCCACTCCGCGACCACCGAAAGCCTTATCGGCAGCAGGCGCCGAAACAGCGCCGCCAGGCGCTGCCCGTCCGGCTCGAACAATGCCGGATGGTCGCGCTGCGCGATCGCCAGCGCATCGCGCACCGCCGGATGATCCTCGCTCTCGAACAAGACCCTGGCCGCGGCTTTCGAGGGCACGGCGGAAGGTGGCGCGGCGGGAAGCTCGTCGAAGGACAGCGCCCTCGGCACACTGTCGCCGGCAGGCGCCGCGGCGGCTTGCTCGGCATCGCCGAAGTCGAAGGCCTGCGGCGCCAAGGCAGCGCCGGCCGGCTCGGCGGGGAGCTCGGGCTCCGCGCCGAAGTCGAATGCCTTGGGCGTGTGCTGGGTCATCGGCTACCCGGCATCGAGCAGGAGCACGTGCTCCTCAGACGGTGCCGCCGAGCTTGCGGATGAAGGTCGCCAGATTCAGCTTGAAGCCGGCGCCGACGGCCTGGAAGCGCCATTCGCCATCCTTGCGGTACAGCGAGCCGAACTGCAGCGCGGTCTTGTCCGCGTAGTCTTCGTCCAGGTCGTATTCCGCGATCGTCTCGCCGGTCTCGTCGTTGTACACCTTGACGTAGGCGTGCGTGACCATGCCGAAGGTCTGCTTGCGCACGTCGGCATCGTGGATGGTCACCACGATCGGCATCTCCACCACTTCCGCCTCGACCTTGGCCAGGTCGACGGTGATGACTTCGTCGTCGCCATCCTTGTCGCCGGTCCGGTTGTCGCCCGAGTGCACGACGGCGCCGTCCGGGGAGATGGTGTGGTTGTAGTACACGAAATGGGCGTTACTGATCATGACCGGATGGTCGCTCGCATCCCGCCTGCACAGGAATACCGACGAGTCGAGGTCGAATGGCTGGCCCTCGACCGCGTTGACCTTCCATCCGAGGCCGATGCGCACGCGCTTCAAGCCCGGCGCGGTCTTTTCGAGGTTGATGCGATGGCCAGTGTGGAGCGTCGTCGACATGGGCTTTCCTTTTCCTGATGGGATGAAGATGGGATTCAAGCGCCGCCGGGCGAAAAGCGCGCAATCAGCTCGCGCTCCAGCTCCTGCAGTTTCGGCAGCTCGGCCTGGCGGCGCTGCTGGCCTTCCTTCGAGATCTGCTCGAGCTTGTCGAAGGCGCTCACCAGCTGGGTCTGGACGTGCTGGGCGGTTTCCAGGCTGACCAGGGAGCGCTGCTTGGCGCGCGCCACGGTCTCGGTATTTTCCAGCAGCATGTCGGCCTGGGCGCGGAAGGCGGCGTCGGTGGCGTCGTAGGCGGCGTTGGCGACCGCCGCGCTCTGCTTGGCTTCCAGTTGCAGCAGGTAAAGCGAGAACACGTTGCGCCAGGCCGGAATCGACACGTTGACGATGTCCGTGAAGGTGTCGGTCAAGGCGCGGGCATTGTCCTGCGACAGGCGGATCTGCGGCACCATCTGCGTGGCCATCAGCATGGCGCGCTTCAGGTCGTCGATGCGCTTTTCGAGGCGTTCCAGACGACGCTTGAGCTCGGTAGCCTGCTGCGCCTCGAAGGCGTTGGCCGGCGCGGCCTGCTGCGCGACCGCCTGGCGCAGCCGCGACGCCCATTCCTCGCCCTTCTTCACGTCGGCGTCCAGGCCCTGGTAGTAGGTTTCCAGGCCCTTGTACATCTCGTCGAAATCCTGGATGCGCGCCCGGTGCACGTTGGCATGCCGCGTCATTTCCGTGACCAGGGTGTCCATGCGCGACTCGACCACCTGGTACTGCGACAGCATCTTTTCCTTGACCGAGCCGAACATGTTCGTCAGGCGCGACACCAGGCCGCCGGAACGCAGCTTGGCCGGGTCCAGGCCCTTGGAGGTGGCGATCAGCTCGTTCAGCTGCGTGCCGAACACGTCCGCGTCCGATGCGCGGACGGTGCCGAGCAGCTTGGCCGACACCTTCGCCACGCCGGCGCCGGTGGAACCGCCCAGTGCCTCGATGGCCTTGTCGTCGATCCCGGAGACGTCGACACGGACGATCGGGGCCGCGCCCGCCTCGGGACGCGCCGCCGGCAGCGTGTTCGCCGTCGAGGAAGGATCCAGCAAGGGCGGAAACGCGGGCGTTGCGGGCACGGCGGATGCGTTCGCTTCGTCGTCGGAGGAGAACAACGGTTTCATGGGATTCCTTCAGGTGGAAGTGACAACGTGAATAGCTTACCACTGGACAATCCGGCTGGGCCAGCGCCGGCGCTACATGCCTTGCTTGTCTACCCGCCTTGGGTCAGTATAACCACTCCACAGCAGGAGTCCCTCCATGTCGCATGCGCGCGTCGTCGTCCTGACGGTACTGGCACTGGCCGCGTTCGCGGGCAACTCCCTGCTGTGCCGGGCCGCCCTGTCCCGCTCGTATATCGATGCCGCCAGCTTCACGAGCCTGCGCCTGCTGTCGGGCGCGCTCGTGCTGTGGATCCTGGTGAGGCTGCGCGGTGGCGGCCGGAGCGGACAAGGCAGTTTCCTGTCCGCGCTGGCCCTGTTCGCCTACGCAGCCGGCTTTTCCTTCGCTTACCTCCACCTGCCGGCCGCGGCCGGCGCGCTGATCCTGTTCGGCGCCGTGCAAACGACCATGATCGCCGTCGGGATCTGGTCGGGCGAGCGCCTGCGTCCGGCGCAACTGGCCGGCTTGCTGCTTGCGGGAGGGGGCCTGGTCGGCCTGCTGCTGCCCGGCTGGTCCGCGCCCCCGTTGCCGAGCGCCTCGCTCATGCTGGGCGCCGGCGTGGCCTGGGGCATCTATTCGGTGCGCGGCAAGGGCGCCGGCGACGCCCTCCAGGTCACTGCCGGAAATTTCGTGCGCGCCGTGCCGATGGCGCTGGTGCTGAGCCTGCTGCTGCTGCGCGATGCCTCGTTCGATCCGGCCGGAAGCGGGTATGCCGTCCTGTCCGGCGCGCTCACCTCGGGCGTCGGCTATGCCATCTGGTACACGGCGCTGCCCTTCCTGAAGTCGACCAGCGCGGCGGCCGTGCAATTGAGCGTTCCCGTGATTGCCGCCCTGGGCGGCGTTGCCTTCCTCGACGAGCCGCTCACGCTGCGGCTGCTGGCCGCATCGATCGCGATCGTCGGCGGCATTGCGCTGGTGATCCTGCGCCCGCGCACATAAGCTGGCCTGCTCTGCTTGCCTCGGCCCGCCCCGCCTTCCTATCATGAATGGAGGGATTTCAACCAAGCGTCCGGGAGATGCGATGAATACGCTGACGAATGGGCAATTCAACGAGCTGAAGGGTGCGATTCGAGGAGACATCCTGCAGGCGGGCGACGCCGGCTACGATGCCGCCCGCACGGTCTGGAACGCGATGATCGACCGGCATCCGGCCATCATCGTGCGCTGCGCCGGGTCGGCCGACGTATGCGCCGCGCTGGCCTACGCGCGCAAGCACAGGCTTCCCCTCGCCGTGCGCGGCGGCGACCACAATATCGCAGGCAGCGCCTTGTGCGAGGACGGACTGGTGATCGATCTGTCCGGCATGCGCTCGGTCCAGGTCGACGCCGGGCAGCGCCGCGCCTGGGAGGAAGGCGGGGCCAGCCTGCGCGACTTCGACCACGAAGCCCAGTCCTACGGGCTGGCCACACCCCTGGGAATCAATTCCACCACCGGGGTGGCCGGGCTGACGCTGGGCGGGGGCTTCGGCTGGCTCAGCCGCACGCTGGGCCTGGCAGCCGACAACCTGCTGTCGGCCGAGATGGTCACGGCCGACGCCCAGCGCCTGCACGTGAGCGAGACCGACCATCCCGACCTGTTCTGGGCCATCCGCGGCGGCTGCGGCAACTTCGGCGTGGTCACGCGCTTCGACTTCCGGCTGCACCCGGTGGGGCCGGAGATCACGGCCGGGCTGATCGTGTTTCCGTCGCCCAGGCCAGGACGGTCGTGATGCAGTACCGCGATGCCGTCGACGCCATGCCCGCCGACATGACGGTGTGGGCGGTGCTGCGCAAGGCGCCTCCGCTGCCCTTCCTGCCGACCGGGGCGCATGCCAGGACGTGCTGGTGCTGCCGGTGTTCTCGCCGTCGCGCGGCGCATCGGTGGATGCGGCGATCGCGCGCATCGGCAAGCTGGGTGAGCCGCTGGGCATGCACGTCGGCCCCATGCCCTACACTGCCTGGCAGCAGATCTTCGACCCCTTGCTGACGCCGGGTGCGCGCAATTACTGGAAATCGCATAATTTCGCCCGGCTGAGCGACGAGGCCATCGACGTCGTCATGCGCTATGCCGGCATGCTGCCGACGCCGCAGTGCGAGATCTTCCTCGGATTGCTGGGCGCGCAGGCATCGGCGCCGCCGTCACAGGCCATGGCCTATCCACACCGCGACGCCTTGTACGTGATGAACGTGCACACCCGCTGGGACGATCCGGCCGACGACGCGCGCTGCATTGCCTGGGCCCGCGATTTCTTCAGGGATGCCGCGCCATACGCACACGGGGGCGTCTACGTGAATTTCATGCCGCAGGACGAAACCGAGCGCACCCCCGATGCCTACGGCGCCAACTACCAGCGGCTGGCCGAGATCAAGCGCAAGTACGATCCCGACAATGTGTTCCGCGCCAACCAGAATATCCGTCCGGCCGCGAGCGCTGCCGCCTGAATGCGCTCCATTCCATCACAGGAGTCGATCATGACACGCAAATTCATCGATTGCCGGGAATTCCCGAGCGACATGCATTGCTCGGTCGCCATCTCGGCCGACAGCGAGGACGAGCTGCTGCAGGCCGCGGTACAGCACGCGGTGTCGGTGCACCGCCACGACGATACGCCCGAGCTGCGCCAGCAACTGCGCCAGTTGTTCAAGGACGGCACGCCGCCCGAACAGCTTCCCATGAGCGGCCGGGCTGAACGGGGACGCGGCGTCAAGCCTTCTTGAGCGCGTCCGCCTTGTGCGCCGCCTCGGCGCCGGTCTTGTCGCTGACGACCAGGTATTCGGGATGTTCGCGCGAGGCGGCCACGTGGTGGCCCTTGATCTCGGTGGGGGATGTCAGTTTCTTCTTGACGGTGCCGTACACCGTGCCCTGCGACGATTGCCATTGCACTTTGTCGCCGGCTTTGAACGTGTCTGCCATGCTGGGCTCCTGTGAAGCGTGCGCCGCAGGTTCAGGCCGGCTTGCCCGGCATGGGCAGCCCTTCCGCCAGCGCCAGCCTTTCCATGGCCGCTTCCAGCACCATGCGGGCGCGGCCCGAGGCCAGCTCGAGTTCGCGGTGCAGGCGTGCGTCTTCCTGGTTGCGCGCGGCGCATTGGGCGCTGTAGCGCTCGAAGCTGCCGACCATCATGAGGATGTCCGACAGGTGGCGCGGGCATTCGCAGGACAGGCGGTTGCCGGCCGCCGTGATGGCCGCCAGCGCCTGGTCGTCGAAGCGGCGCGGCGCGACCGGCTCCCCTTGCGGCTCGGAGGCCGGCAGGCCCTGCCCCGCCAGCGCGGAACGGCACAGCAGCACCAGCTCGCCGATCTCGGCCGGCACGCGCGCCACCAGGCAGCCCTGGGCGCGCAGCGCGCGGATGGTGGCGCTGCCGCAGAAGCGGTACAGCACCACGGTCGCTTGCGGGCGGGTGAGGTCGCGCGCCGCCGCCACCTGCGCCACCGAGGCTTCGTCGAGTTCCGAGGCTTCGATCAGCAGCACGTCCAGGGCCGCGCCGTCCGCCAGCGCGGCCACCTGGTCGAGCCGGGCGCAGTGACGCTGCACCTGCAGCGCGCGTCCGTCGCGGCCGCTGGCGGCGATGCGGCGCACCAGGCTTTCGCCGACCACCAGCGTGCGCATCGGACCGCTGACTTCGGCCGCACGCGCCGCATTCGGGGCGACCATCTCTTCCAGCCGCTCGACCGGCAGCCCGGTCAGGACGCCGATCGGGTGTCCGAGGTCGACCAGTTGCTTGAGCAGCCCGAGGCGCCGCACCTGCTCGGCCGTGTAGAGGCGCTGGCCGTGCGCCGAGCGCTGGGTGTCCGACAGCGCATAGCGCCGTTCCCAGACGCGCAGCGTCTCTACGGGCAAGCCCGCCAGACGCGCCGCGACCCCGCTGCGATAGGTGACTTCGCGGCCCTCGCCCCGCTCTTGATGCATTCTGTCGTTCATATGACCCGCCATTGAACAGTGATCTGATGAGTATCCCGCTACAAATGCGAGACGTTGCTAGTTTAACTCCAAATCGTTAAATATAGCTGTTCAATCACGTTTCACAGACTTACCAAGTGAAATCGTCCGGGATCTTGAAATCCGCGTAGGGATCATCCTCTTCGGTCTGGGCGGCGGCCTGCTTGACCTGGATGACGCTGCCCGGGTCGCGCTCGGCGATCTTCTCGCCGATCACCTTGGGCACCAGTTCATAGTTACCTTTCAAGAACACGATCACCAGCCGCCCCGCCACCAGGTGCTGGCGCACCTGTTCGGAAACGTAGATGCGTTCGATCTTGGTGCCGTGCGTGAAGTTGTAGGCGATGTCGCCCTTGCCGTTCTTCGCGCGCGGCTGGCGGTTCTGCTCCACCAGCTGGGCGATCTGCGCCTTCACCGCCTTCTGCGCGGCTTCGGCGTCGCGCTGGGCATTCAGTTCGCGCGCCCGCTCGGCATTCTTGCGCTGCATCTCCAGCGCCGCCTCGCGCGCTTCGTTGACCGATTCGGTACCGGTACGGCGCTCGATCTTTTTCTGCTTGCTCTTGTCCTGGTTGACCTTCTGGACCTTTTTCTTGTCCACCAGGCCGGCTTTCAGCAACTGCTCCTGCAGCGACACCATCGTTGTACTCCTTCATTGCACGGGTGGCCGGCGGCACGGCGCCGCCCGGCGAAGCCGCTAGCATAACAAACCGCACCGCCTGTGGAAGCCATCCGATCGCATGATTTATGCACATCATATGGACAGCGACTGTCTCCTCATCCATATTGAACGCTTCACGTTGACCTTCCCGAGCCATGTTCCCGCGGGTGCCAGAATCGCCAGCTTTCCGCTCATCCTTACTGGAGCTCCTTCATGTCCTTGCGCCTGCCTTGCCTGGTTTCCTGTCTTGCATTGTCGCTGCTGTCCGCCTGCGGCGGCGGCGGCGGTTCCTCGGCCCCGCCCGCGCCCCCGCAGCCATCGGTGTCGCTGACGCTGTCCAGCGCCCCGCTCAGCCGCGATCTCGCCGCCGGTGACGAGGTCGGCGTTACCGTCGAAGGCGGCTGGAACGGCCAGCATCTCGACGGCCCGGTCTACCTGAGCGTGCGCGACGGTGCGGGCCGCTTCACCCAGCCACAGGCCCAGGCTGCCAGCGGCAACAGCTTCAGCTTCGCCCTGAGCACACTGCCGGACCTGGCTACCGGCAGCCATGCTGGCAGCATCGAGGTGCGCGCCTGCAAGGACCCGGCCTGCGCCGTCACCTGGCCGGGCACGGCCACGCTGGCCTATACGCTCAGAGTGTCCGCGGTCGGCGACTGGGAAATGCACCAGCGCGACGCGGCCCACACCGGCTATGTGCCGGTCACGCTCAACCCGGCCCGCTTCGCCAGGGCCTGGGAATGGAAACGCGCCGCCGGCAGCGAACCGATCGGCGGCATCAATCCGGTCGTCGCGGCCGGCGGGAAGGTGTTCGTCACCACCGACGTGTACTTCGGCGAAGGCCTGGTGCTGGCGCTGAACGAGAAAGACGGCAGCGAAGCCTGGCGCCGCTCGCTCGGCCAGGTGCCCGCCTTCGGCCCGCCCGCGGTCAGCGGCGGACGCGTGTACGCCGCCGTCACCGGCCACGAACAGACCGCGCTCTGGTCCTTCGATGCGGCCGGGGGCGAGGTCCGCGCCAAATCGGGCTTCTCGGGCCAGTGGCCGCACGTGATGGCCCCGACCGTGTTCCGCGACCAGGTGCTGACCGGCGCCGGCTACTTCGGCGGCGAGACGTATGCGTTCTCGGCCACGACGGGTGCGCGCAACTGGGTGCACCAGGCGGGCGGCGCATGGGACATGTGGGCGCCGGCGGCCGACGAGACCTACGTCTACCACCACAACGGCCTCGCGCTCTACCTGATCGAGCGCGCTACCGGCGCCACGGCCGCGAAGATCGACGACCCGATGGGCAATAGCAGCGGCTATGCCTACCATGGCGCGCCGCTGCTGGGCAGCAAGCGCAACGCCATCTCCTTCGCGGGCGGCGCCTTCAGCGGACGGGCATCGTCCAACGTGGAACAGTACGAGCAGCGCGTGCTGTCGAGCTTCGACCTGGAAGCGCGGCGCTACGGCTGGAGCAGCGCCAGCGCCTACCTCACGGTGCCGGCGCTGGCCGAGGGCGTGCTGTACGCCGGCCGCAACCAGCCTGCGGTGCTCGACGCCATGGACGAGGCCAGCGGCAAGGTGCTGTGGAACTGGTTCCCGCCGGAGTCCGGCGAAACCCTGCACCGCAACATCATCGTGACGCGCAACCTGCTGTTCGTCAGCACCGACCGCGCCGTCTATGCGATCGACCTGGCGACGAAGAAGACCGTCTGGCGCCATCCCGAGCCGGGCATGCTGGCGCTGTCGGCCGGGCGCACGCTGTACATCGCTACCGGCGCAACTGAAAGCGACGGCAGGCTGGTGGCGATCCGCCTGAAGTAAGGCTGCCGGGACGTGCCAGGCATACCGGCCATTATTCAGAAGCTCATCAGATAAATCGTCTGCAAATATTAGTTTTACTGATAGTTCAAGGAAGGCGCAGCGGGGGCCGGATCGTGCTCCCGCCTTTTTTTCCGCACAGTAGACTGTCCGCAGGTTCCGATCAACGCGCGTCGCCAGGCCCAGCGCGGCGCCCTGCACAGAAAGGATGCGACATGTCTGCTTCCACCAATGGCGCTTCGATGTCGGTCTGGATGGACAGTGCCGAGCTGCCGACCTGCCCTCCCCTGTCCGGCGACCTCGATACCGAGGTCTGCGTGATCGGCGGCGGCATCGCCGGCCTCACCACCGCCTACCTGCTTGCCAGGGAGGGCCGCAGCGTCGTGGTGATCGACGCCCTCGGCATCGGCGCCGGCGAGACCGGGCGCACCACCGCCCACCTGTTCCCGCCGGACGAGTGGTACACCTTCATCGAAGACAAGTTCGGCGCCGCCAATGCGCGTCTGGTGGCGGACAGCTATGCGCGCGCCATCGACCTGGTCGAATCGATCGCGGCGCAGGAACATATCGACTGCGAATTCGAGCGCCTCGACGGCTACCTGTACGCCCTGCCCGGCAACGGCTTCAAGGACCTCGAGAAGGAATACCAGAGTGCCCGGCGCGCCGGCGTGGCGGCGGAATTCCTGCCCGGCGTGCCCGGCCTGCCTTTCGACAGCGGCCCGGCCGTGCGCTACGCCAACCAGGCCCAGTTCCACCCGCTCAAATACCTGGCCGGACTGGCGCGGGCCATCGAACGCCTCGGCGGTCACCTGTACGGCGCCACCCACGCGCATCGCGTGCGCGGCGACCAGGAGCAGCAGACCGTCATCACCGACCACGGCGAGATCCGCGCCCGCCACGTGGTGCTGGCGACGCACACGCCCTTCAACGACCGCGTGGTGATGCACACCAAGCAGGCCGGCTACCGCACCTACGTGGTCGGCATGCGGGTGCCGCGCGGCGCGCTGCCGCGCATCCTGCTGTGGGATACCGGCAAGCCTTACTACTACGTGCGCCTGGAGACCCCGGACGCCGGCGCGGACCACGACATCCTGGTGGTGGGCGGCGCCGACCACAAGACCGGCCAGGACGACCATCCCGAGCACCGCTACGGCGAGATCGAGCGCTGGACCCGCGAGCACTTCCCGATGGCGGGGGCGGTGGCCTACCGCTGGTCGGGCGAGGTGATGGAGCCGTCCGACGGCCTGGCCTACCTCGGCCGCAACCCGATGGACGACGACAACGTCTACCTGATCACGGGCGACTCCGGCAACGGCATGACCCACTGCACCATCGGCGCCATGCTCGTCACCGACCTGATCGGCGGCCGCGACAACCCATGGGCGGCCCTGTACGACCCTTCGCGCAAGCCGGTGCACGGCCTGGCCGACTTCACCCACGAGCAGGCCAATACCATGGCGCGCTACGGCGAATGGCTCACCGGCGGCGACGTCGACTCGGTCCAGGAAATCGCCGCCGGCGAAGGCGCGGTGGTGCGCGACGGCCTGCGCAAGATCGCGGTCTACCGCGACGCCCAGGGCGGCCTGCACGCGGTCTCGGCCAAGTGCACCCACCTCGGCTGCGCCGTGCACTGGAATTCGGCCGAGCGTTCCTGGGACTGCCCCTGCCACGCCTCGCGCTTCGACATCGAGGGCAAGGTGCTGCACGGACCGGCCCCCGAACCGCTGGAAAAGGTCGAACTGGCCGACCAGACGCCGCCGCCGCGCACGCCGCGTGCCGGCACGCGCGGGCGCAGCGCGCGTTGACCGGCCGTCACAGGCCGGCCACCAACTGTCGTTAACGCCGCGCCAACGAAGCGTTGTATTTATCACGCATAAACCGCACAGGCATTTACATGCCGCACGGAAACAGGATACTCATCGATAAAGACCGGCCCCAGCCGGCGGCGCAAGCATGCATCGCACATGCCACTATCCTTGCCTGATGAGATGAGACTATCCATGAAACTCGAAACGATGAAAATCCGCGGCCTGCTGGCCCTCGGTTTCGGGGCCGTGCTGGCCCTGATGCTGGTGCTGGTCGCGGTGGCGCTGTCCACCACGCATATCGCCAACGAGATGACCCACCAGCTGACCCGCGACGGACTGCGCAAGTCGAACCTGCTGCAGGAATGGAAGGCGGTCATCGAAGTCAATGCGGCGCGCACCATCGCCGTGGCCAGGGCGGACGACCCGGCGACCGAACAGTTTTTCCTCGATGCCGTCAACAAGTCGTCCGAGCGCGCCAACCAGCTGCAGAAGGAGGTGCAGGAAGCGATGGCCAAGGACCCGGAAGGGCAGCGTCTGTTCGAGCGCATCGTCGCCAGCCGCGAAGCCTATCGCAAGGCGCGCGCCGAAGCCTTCAGGCAGAAGAAGGAAGGCCAGCTGGAATCGGCCGCGCGCTTCTTCGAGACCGAGATGATGCCGAAGGTGAGCGACTACGTGGGCAGCCTGGAAGCCATGGTGGCCTACCAGAAGCGCGCGGTGGCCAGCCAGGGCGAAGCCATCGACGCCTACGTCGCCACCAGCCGCACGCTGCAGCTCGCGCTGAGCGCCGCCGCGGTCGCCACTGGCCTCGCCTTCGCCGTCCTGATCACGCGCGCCATTGCGCGCCCGCTGCAGGGGGCGCTGGACGTGGCCAGGCAGGTCGCGCGCGGCGACCTGTCCGGGCACATCGAGGCCGACGCACGCAACGAGACCGGCCAGCTGATGGCGGCGCTGAAGGAGATGCGCGACAGCCTGCGCGGCATCGTCGGCGAAGTCCGGCGCGGCACCGACACCATCGCCAGCGCATCGCAGCAGATCTCGGGCGGCAACCTGGAGCTGTCGGCGCGCACCGAGCAGCAAGCCAGCTCGCTGGAAGAAACCGCCGCCTCGATGGAAGAACTCACCTCGACCGTGCGCCAGAACGCCGACCATGCCCAGCAGGCGAACGCGCTGGCGCGCGCGGCATCGACCAGCGCGGCGCGCGGCGGCGAGACCGTGGGCGAAGTGGTGCGCACCATGGCCGACATCAGCAGCGCCTCGCACAAGATCGGCGAGATCGTCGGCGTCATCGACGGCATCGCTTTCCAGACCAATATCCTGGCGCTGAACGCGGCGGTGGAAGCGGCGCGCGCGGGCGAGCAGGGCCGCGGCTTCGCGGTGGTGGCTGCCGAAGTGCGCGCGCTGGCGCAACGCTCGGCCACCGCGGCCAGGGAGATCAAAATCTTGATCGGCGATTCCGCCGGCAAGGTCGACGAAGGCAGCCGCCTGGTGGCCCAGGCCGGCGCCACCATGGAAGAGATCGTGGCCGGCATCGCCGGCGTGTCGACGATCATGGCCGAGATCGCGGCGGCCAGCGGCGAGCAGTCGCTCGGCATCGAGCAGGTCAACCAGGCCGTGACGCAGATGGACCAGGTGACGCAGGAGAATGCGGCCCTGGTCGAGGAAGCGGCCGCGGCGTCGGACGCGCTGCGCGAACAGGCGCACGCCCTGTCGCAGCTGGTGTCCACCTTCCGCCTCGACGAGCGCGAAGCCGCATCGGCGCTACCCGCGCAGGCCCAGCAGCGCATGACGCGCGCGCGCCCTGCCCTGGCCGCCTGAACCACGGCGCGTTAACGACGACACCAGCCCGCAGGCTGGTGTCGCGTGCGGCCGCCGGGGCCGCCGGGGGCCGCCGGCGGTCGCGTCCAGGGCTGGCGTGCCGGCGCGCCGGTCAGTAGCCGCGGCCGGTGGTGCCGCCGCCGGTGCCGCCGCTGGTGGTGCTGGAACCGGTGGTGCCGCCGGTGCTACCCGAGCCGGTGGTGCCGGTAGTGCCGGTGGTGCCCGAGGTGCCGGTGGTGCCGCTGCGGCCGGTGGCGTCCATGGTGCCGGTCGAACCGCTGGTGCCCATGGTGCCGGTCGCGTCCGAGGTGCCGGTGGCGCCGGTGCCCATCGAGCCGCTGGTGGTGCCGCTGGTGCCCGACGAACCGCTGGTGCCCATCGAGCCGCTGGTGCCCATCGAGCCGCTGGTCGAGCTACGGGTTTCCGGTTCGCTCGAACGGCCGGTGCTGGTGCGGCCGGCTTCGACGCCAGAGCTGTCGGTGCCCATCGAACCGCTCGATCCACTCGAGCCGCTCATGCTGCCCGAGCTGCTGGAACCGCTCGCACCGGTGTAGCCGCCATGGCTCTTGCCGTGGTGCTTCTTGGCGTGCTTCTTGTGCTGCTTGTGCGGCTGGTCCGAGCTCCCGGTCGCGCTGGCCGAGGAACTGCCGCTGCTCTGATCGTTCATGCTGCCGCTTTGCTGGCTGGCGCTGCTGGTATTCTGCGTACTGTCCGACGATTGGGCATGCACGGTGGTGGCGCCAAACATGGCTGCGGCAATGGAAGCGCCCAGCAGGCCTTTCAGTAACTTGTTCAGTTTCATGATCAATCTCCTCAATTTGTCTCCAGGGCTGAAATGCTCAACAATATCAATAAGATATTGAATTCAGGGCTCTGAGTTTAGAGAGGCCGATTGGGGGGAGGCGCACGGTAGCCTCTCGGAAAATACCGAGGGTTACTGGGCCGACACCGCGAGACCCGCGGCCTGGGCCGACAGCGTGCCGAGCTCGGTGTACAGCGTCAGCACATTGCTCTTGTCGTCCGGGTAAACGCGGTTCGACAGGAACACATAGAAGGTGCGCGACTGCGGATCGACCCACAGGATGCAGCCGGTGAAACCGGTATGTCCGTACGATCCGACCGGGAACACGGTGCCGCGCGGCCGCTGCGCATAGGGCGAGTCGATGTCCATGCCCATGCCGCGCAGCGCCAGGCCGGGCGGCGACTGCACGGTGGTGAGCAGGCGCACGCTCTCCGGGCTTAACACACGCACGCCATCGAGTTCGCCCCCATTGATCAACATACGGCCGAAACGCGCCACGTCGCGCGCGGTGGAGAACACGCCGGCGGAACCGCCCACGCCGCCCATGCGCCGCACGGTCGGGTCGTGCACGACGCCGGCCAGCAGCTGGCCCGGCGCCACATCCTCATGCAGGGACGCATCCGGCGTGTCCGGACCGCGCTGGGTCGGCGCGATGCGCGCGGCTGGCGTGCGCGCCAGCGGCAGGTAGCCGGTATCGCGCATGCCGAGCGGCGCGAAAATGCGCTGCTGCGCGAAGCGTTCCAGCGGCATGCCTGCGACACGCTCGACCAGGTGGCCAAGCAGGATGTAATTGATGTCCGAGTAGCGGAAAAAACTTCCTGGCGTGTGGGTCGGCGCCTGGATGCAGGCAAGGGCCAGGGAAGCCTCCTTGCCGGCCCATGCCGGCTTGGCGGGCAAGCCCGCCGGCAGCCCGGACGAATGGGTCAGCAGCTGGCGCACCGTGATCGTTTCCTTGGCGCCGTTGGCGCACTCCGGAAAATAGCGCACCAGCGGCGCTTCGAGGTCGAGCTTGCCCTCCTCGGCCAGCAGCAGCACCGAGGGCGCCGTCGACAGCACCTTGCTCAGCGAGGCGGCATCGAACACGGTATCCAGGGCCACCGGGGTTGCCCCCTCCTCATAGGTATGGCGGCCGTAGGCCTGCTCGTAGACCGCGCCCTCGCGCTCGAGGTGGAACACGGCGCCGGGCAGCTTGCGCGCGGCGATGTGGTCCAGGATGGCGCGGTCGATCTCCGCCAGCCGCGCGCTGTCCAGCCGCGCGCCGGCGCGCGTGCCGCTGCCCTGCTCCGGCAGCTGTACGCAGCCGGCGCCCAGCAGGGAGACGCAGAGCGCGGTGAGGAGGGTGGTGCGGCGGCGTGGCGAAGTCGGGAATCTGGTCATGGGCGGGAGGCTGGGGTGGCTCGGTTGGTGCGGACGATCATAAGGACGGGTCCGCCATGGGTCAATATTTACGAGCAGCAATTCCATCTCAGCCGCGCACGCCAAATGTCACATCGGCGTATGATACATGGATGATTCCATTCTCCATTCTCGACCTCTCGCCCATCGTCGAAGGCAGCGATGCGGCAACTTCTTTCCACCGTTCACTAGACCTCGCCCAGCACGGCGAGCGCTGGGGCTATGGGCGTTTCTGGCTGGCCGAACACCACGGCATGCCGGGCATTGCCAGCGCGGCCACCGCGGTGCTGATCGGCCACGTGGCCGCCGGTACCAGGACCATCCGCGTCGGCGCCGGCGGCATCATGCTGCCGAATCACTCGCCGCTGGTGATCGCCGAGCAGTTCGGCACGCTCGAGTCGCTCTACCCGGGACGCATCGACCTCGGCCTGGGCCGCGCGCCCGGCTCGGACCACACCACCGCGCGCGCCCTGCGCCGCAACCTGGCCTCGGATGCCGACGAATTCCCGCAGGACGTCGTCGAGCTGATGGATTATTTTGCCGACTCGCCGCGCCGCTCCGTGCGCGCGGTGCCGGGCGCGGGCCTGGACGTGCCGGTCTGGATCCTCGGCTCCAGCCTGTTCGGCGCCCAGTTGGCGGCGGCGCTCGGCCTGCCCTATGCGTTCGCCTCGCACTTCGCGCCGCAGATGATGATGCAGGCCATCGAGATCTACCGCTCGACCTTCCGGCCTTCCAAGCAGCTCGACAAGCCCTACGTGATGCTCGGCTTTAACGTGTTCGCGGCGGACACCGACGAGGAGGCGCAGGTGCTGGCGACCTCGATGCAGCAGGCCTTCGTGAACCTGCGCAGCGGCCGCCCGAGCAAGCTGCAGCCGCCCGTGCCGGGCTACCTGGAAAGCCTGGGCACGGCCGAGCGCATGATGCTGGAGAGCGTGCTGTCCTGCACCGCGATCGGTTCGCCGGCCACGGTGGAAAGCCAGCTGCGCAGCTTCATCGCGCGCACCAGGCCGGACGAGCTGATGATCACCTCGCAGGTCTTCGACCACGCGGCGCGCCTGCGTGCCTACGAGATCACGGCCGAGATCAACCGCAAGGGCTGATGTGTTGTAGGGTGGGCGGCTTCACCCGGCAGGCGGTTCAGCCTGGACCGGTGGACGCCGCCCACGCGTTCAACCGGAATAAGAATAGCCGCACTGGCTGCTCAACAGGGAGTTGAACGCGTGGGCGGCGCTCATGAACCGGATGATTCACCGACGAGGTGGAGCCGCCCGCCCTACGCATTGCGGCGACTCAAGCGTCGCCCGTCCCCACCTGCAACAGGTCGATCAGCGCCCGCGTCGAGCGTACCCTGCCCATGCGCGGGAAGATGTGCTTGCAGGCGAAGCGGTGGGCCTCGGCCTCCATGCTGGTCATCGCATCTTATCGACCGCAACGGCTGATGTGTTGTAGGGTGGGCGGCTTCACCCGGCAGCCGGTTCAGCCTGGACCGGTGGACGCCGCCCACGCGTTCAACCAGAATAAGAATAGCCGCACTGGCTGCTCAACAGGGAGTTGAACGCGTGGGCGGCGCTCATGAACCGGATGATTCACCGACGAGGTGGAGCCGCCCACCCTACGCATTGCGGCGACTCAAGCGTCGCCCGTCCCCACCTGCAACAGGTCGATCAGCGCCCGCGTCGAGCGTACCCTGCCCATGCGCGGGAAGATGTGCTTGCAGGCGAAGCGGTGGGCCTCGGCCTCCATGCTGGTCATCGCATCTTCCGCGAACACCAGCTTGTAGTTGCGGTCAAAGGCCGCGCGCGCCGTCGATTCGACACCGAAATTGGTCGCGATGCCGCCCAGCACCAGCGTATCGATCCCGCGCCGCCGCAGCAGCTGGTCCAGCTCGGTGCCGTAGAAGGCGCCCCACTGGCGCTTGGTGACCACGATGTCGCTCGCCTCCACGTCGGCCATCGGGGCCAGCTCGGAGGCGTCGTAGGGCGGCGCGGCGGCGCCGGGCGGGCGCATCGGGGCGTCGGCCAGCGGAGTTGGCAATTCACCCACCAGCACCCGCACGTACACGATCATCGCGCCGCGGTTGCGCATTTCCTGCGCCAGCAGCACGCAGTTGCCGACCGCCTGCTCGGCGGTATATGGGGCCAGTTCGCGCCCGACATTGCTGTTTTGCAAATCGATCAACACCAGGGCGGTGCGCGCCAGGTTCAGGGATTGTTCGGTCATGGCATCCTCCTGAACGCAGTATTCACGATTCGCGCCTGCTTCGGCGCACACGGCTACAATGCGCCGAACCCTTCTTTCTGGAGCAAGCATGCAACGTCGCCAGTTCATCCGCCTTTCGTCGCTCGCTGCGGGCGCCGCCCTGCTGTCCGGCTGCGCCGCCATCGCGAACCTGAGCACCGGCCCGCTGATCGCGCGCCACGTCCCCACCGATTACAGCGGCGTGATCGCCGTGCGCAAGGATGCGGCCGCGCCCCTGGTGGTCCATGCCAGCGGCCTGGCCCTGCGCGAAGAGAAGCAGCCCGTCACCAAGGACACCCGCTTCCTGGTCGGCTCGATGACCAAATGGATCACCGCCGTCACCGTGCTGCGCCTGGCCGACATGGGCACGCTCGACCTCGATGCGCCGATTGCGCGCCACCTGCCGGAACTGCCTGCGGCGAACGGCGCCGTCACCCTGCGCCAGCTGATGTCGAACCGCAGCGGCATTCCGAACGGCCTGGCGGACGCCCTGCGCAAGGACAGGGCGGTCGACAAGCTCGAGATCGGCCCGGTCGAGGCGGCCCTGCGCTTCGGCGCCGGCGCCCTGAGCGCGGCCCCGGGCGAGAAATGGGATTATTCCTTCACCAACTGGATCCTGGTCGCGGCGGTCGTCGAACGCGCCCGCAAGGAGCCGTTTACGGAAACCGTGGAAGAACTGGTGCTGGCGCCGAGCGGCGTGAAGGACACCAGTTTCGCCGCCACCGGCTACGAGGACGAAGTCGGCATGGCCGTTGCCTATAACGCCGAAGGCCAGCGCAAGACCTCGTCCGTGCCGCCGATGATCGCGGCCAGCGGCACCCTGTACAGCACGGCGAGCGACCTGGTCGCGATCGCGGACACGGTCTACCGCGGCAAGCTGCTGTCGGAGAAGGCGCGCAAGGCGCTGTCCACCGTGGTGGTGCCGGCGGAAGACTATGCGCTGGGTGGGAAGGTGAAAACCGTGAGCACGAAAAACGGCGCCCGCTCCCTTGCGTGGGAAGCGGGCGCCATCGGGGCCTACAAGACGCTGCTCGCCTACGACCCGGCGGACGGCCGGGCCGTGGTCCTGCTGAACAACACCGACATGCCGCAGTCGGAACAGGCGAAGATCGCGATCGCGCTGTTCCAGGACATGTAAGTCTTACTGAATCGGCTTGCCGTCGGCGTCGATCTTGCGGACCTCGCCGATGTTCAGCGCGCGGATGCCCGGCTCGATCTTGCTCAGGTCGCCGACCACCACCCACACCAGGCGGTCCGGCGTGAAGCTGCGCGCCGCCAGGGTGTTAGCCTGCTGGGACGTGAGCGACACGGCCTTCTGCGTATAGGTGTTGTAGTAGTCGTCCGGCAGGCCGTACTGCACGATGGTGGTATAGGCGCTGGTCAGCTGGCCGGCCGTCTCGAAGCCGCCCGGCAGGCCGAGCGTGTTGTTGTCGACCGCTGCCTTGAGCTCTTCCACCGTGATCGGCTTGCCGCCGGCGATGTCGCGGTACTCGCGCACCAGTTCCTGCATCGCTTCGCGGGTCTTGTCGGTCTGCACCGGCGAGACGCTCATGAACGCACGCTGGCCGATCGCCGGCTGCAGCGAGCTGCGCACGCCATAGGACCAGTGCTTGTCTTCGCGCAGGTTCATGTTGATGCGCGAATTGAAGGAGCCGCCGAACAGGTGGTTGACGATTTCCAGCGACAGCGCGTCCTCGTGCTTGCGCGGCACGGCCAGCTGGGCGCCGACGATCACGCTCTGCAGCGCGCCCGGACGGTCGACCAGGTAGACCACGTTCTTTTCAGGCGCGGCGACCTCGTTCAGCACCTTCTTCGGCACCTCGCCCGCCTTCCAGCCGGCGAAGGCTTTCTCCAGCATCGGCTTGACCTCGGCCAGCGTGGTGTCGCCCACCACCAGCAGGGTGGCGTTGTTCGGCTTGAACCAGGTGGCGTGGTACTTGACCAGGTCGTCGCGGGTCATGCGCTTCACCGCTTCTTCGGTGCCGGTGCCGGTGAAGGGCTTGGCATACGGGTGGTTCTGGCCGTACAGGATGCTCGGCAACACGCGCATCGCCATCGTCTGCGGCACGGTCTTCTCGCGCGCGATCGCGGCCAGGCGGTCCTTCTGCAGGCGCTCGAACTCGTTCTGCGGGAAGGCCGGATTCAGCACCAGGTCCGCGTACAAGCTCAGCGCCTGCGGCATGGTGGCCTTGAGCGTGTTCATGTACACGATGCCGCTGTCCAGGTTGGCGCCGGCGCCGAAGTTGGTGCCCAGGCTCTCGAAGGCTTCGCCGATCTCGAGCGACTTGCGGGTTTTCGTGCCTTCTTCGAGCATGCGCATGGCCAGGCTGGCGACGCCCGGCTTGTCCTGCGCATCCGAGGCATAGCCGCTGTCCACCAGCAGCTGGAAGTTCACCACCGGCGCGTCATGACGCTCGGCCAGCACGATCTTCAGGCCGTTCGACAGGGTGGTCTTCTGCATTTCCGGCAGCTTCAGTGCCATCGGCTTGCCGATGGCCGGCTCCTTGCTGCGGTCCACGCCCGGCTTGCCCGCGGCCAGGCCGGTCGGGTAGGGATCGACCTGCAGGACGAAGTCGCCGGTGCTGAGCCAGTCGTTCATGGCCTTCTTCACGCTGGCCGGGGTGGCTGCCTTGATGCGCTGCAGGTAAACCTTGTAGCAGTCCGGGTTGCCGGTATAGGTCTGGCACGAGGCCAGCAGGTCGCTCTTGCCGCCGAAGCCGCCGACGCGCTCGATCATGCGGGTGTACTGGGCCAGGATGGTGGTCTTGGCCAGGCGCAGTTCGCTTTCCGTCGGACCGTTCTTCATCAGGGCCTGCAGCTCTTCGTCGGCGATGCGCTCCATCCTGGCGACATCGGCGCCCGGGCGCGCGGTCAGGGTGATGTCGAACTGGCCGCCGATTTCCGAGGCGTCGTCGCTGGCGGATGCGCTGGTGGCCAGCTGGTCCTTGTAGACCAGGCGCTTGTACAGGCGCGAGGTCTTGCCGCCACCCAGCACCAGGGCCGCCAGGTCGAGCTGCGCTTCTTCCGGCGTGTGCGCGCCCGGCACGTTCCAGGTGCGGTAGATGCGCGTCTGCGTCACGCGGTCCTGCGCCACCGTGCGGTGGGTGCCGGTGCGCTTGGCGATCCAGGCCTGGTGCTTGGCCAGCGGCGGGCCCGGAGGAATGTGGCCGTAGTACTGCTCGACCTTCTGGCGCGCCACTTCCGGGCTGATGTCGCCGGACAGCACCAGCACCGTGTTGTTCGGGCCGTAGTTGGTCTTGAACCAGTCGTGCACGTCGGTCATCGAGGCCGCGTCCAGGTCTTCCATCTTGCCGATCACGGTCCAGGAATACGGGTGGCCGACCGGGTAGGTGTTGGTCACCAGCAGTTCGTAGGCCAGGCCGTAGGGCTGGTTCTCGCCCTGGCGCTTCTCGTTCTGCACGACGCCGCGCTGCAGGTCGAGCGTCTTCTTGTCGACGGTGCCGAGCAGGTGGCCCATGCGGTCGCTCTCGGCGAACAGCGCATAGTCGAGCATCGAGGTCGGCACGTTCTGGAAGTAGTTGGTGCGGTCCTGGTTGGTGGTGCCGTTCAGGTCGGTCGCACCGATGCCCTGCAGCGCGCTCAGGTAGGTCTTCTTGAAGTTGTCGCTGCCGCCGAACATCAGGTGTTCGAACAGGTGCGCGAAGCCGGTCTTGCCCGGCTTTTCATTCTTGGACCCGACGTGGTACCAGGTGTTGATCGCCACCACCGGCGTCTTGCGGTCCTCGTGCACCAGCACCGTCAGCCCGTTCTTCAAGGTGAACTTGGTGTACTTGATGTCGGGGATGGGGATGTCGGGCGTGCTGGCGGCGGATGTGGCCGGGGCCGCGCTTGCGGCCGAGACGCCAGTGGCCAGCGCGAGCGCGACGGCCATCTGGAGAGTGCGACGAACGGATACTGCCATGCTGCTCCTCCAAAGGAAACGGCGGGTTGCCGATCCTTGCATTCTAGGCAGCTTTTGTTATTGCAACAAAGAACTAATTGCGCAGGCAGAGGGAATCCATGCGCAGAGCATTGGATTGTGGGTTTTTCGTAGGGCGGACGGCTACGCCGTCCGCGCGTTCAAGCAGTGCATGCATAGCAGCGTGCATCTGTTCGAACACGGTTTGAACGCGCGTTCGGCAAAGCCGGAGAGCCTACTGGGGAACAATCCGCAGCAGGCTGCCCTTGGCCTCGTCGGTGATCGCATACAGGTACCCGTCCGGCCCCTGGCGCACGTCGCGCACGCGCTTGCCGATGTCCAGGCGCTCCTGCTTGACCACCTTGCCCTCGGCATCGAAGGCCACGCGCCGGATGTCCTCGGTGGCCAGGCCGCCCGAGAACAGGCTGCCGCGCCAGGCCGGGAAGGCTTGACCGGTGTACCAGGCGAGGCCCGAGGCCCCGGTCGAGGGCGTCCACACGACCAGCGGACTCACCATGCCCGCGACCACGTGCTTGCCGATCGGCTCGCGGGTCTTGTAATCCAGGCCGTAGCTTTGCAGCGGCCAGCCGTAGTTCTTGCCGCCTTCGATCAGGTTGATCTCGTCGCCGCCGCGCGGACCATGCTCGCTGGCCCATACGCGGCCCTGCGGGTCGACGGTCATGCCCTGGATGTTACGGTGGCCGATGCTCCACAGCTCCGGCAAGGCGCCCTTCTGCGCCGCCAGCGGATTGCCCGGCGCCGCCTGGCCCTCGCTAGTCAGGCGCAGGATCGAACCGTTATGGCTGCCCAGGTTCTGGGCCTGGTCGCGCGCCAGCATGTTACCCACGCGCGCGGGCGGATTGCCGCCGTCGCCGATGCTCATCAAGATGGTGCCGTCCTTCAGGAACACGATGCGCGAGCCGAAGTGCTGGCCGCCGCTCTTGGTGGGCGAGGCCTTGAAAATGGTCTTGATGCCGTGGACGCGCTTGCCGTCGAAGACACCCTGCACCAGGGCCGTCGAATTCGCCTCCGCGGTGCCGCTGGCCATGCTCATGTAGATGCGCGGATTCGGCCCCTTGTCGGACGGGTGCACGGCGATGTCGAGCAGGCCGCCCTGCCCCTCCGTGAACAGCGCGGGCAAGCCTTCGACCGGGATGTCCTGGACCCGCTTGCCGTCCACCAGGTGCAGCGTGCCCTTCTTGCCGGTGACCAGCATGCGGCCATCGGCCAGCCAGGCCATGCCCCAGGGCTGCGGCAGGCTGTCCACCACGGTCTCGACTTTCCAGCCCTTGGCGGCGGGCGGCTGCGCCACCGGTTCGACTTCCTGCGCCAGGCTACTCGAGCACGCCAGCGTGATCAGGGTAGCAACGGACACGACAATTCCTTGATAAGTCGTCATTAAAATATCTCCCGGGATTGGTCAAAGCATTAATAAAGTGGCCTTTTTACCGCATTTTCCTGCATTTCTCTGCACGTTTAACACAAGAGGCGTAGAATTTACGTTTGAGAGAAACTCACCATAAGGATCTCCCACGATGATGCAACGCCGCGCATTCCTGAAGTCCTCCCTCCTCCTCGCAGCACCCACCCTCAGCATCCCAGCACTTGCCAAAACAGCACAACCCGCCACGGGCGAGCGTGTCCTGCGTCTGTATAACACGCACACCGGCGAAAAGCTGAAGAGCACCTTCTGGGCCGAGGGCGAGTTCATTCCCGATGCGATGAAGGACATCAACAAGGTGCTGCGCGACCATCGCAACAACAAGATCGCGCAGATGGACCCGGAGCTCCTGCTGCTGCTCACCCAGCTGAACGACAAGCTGGACAACAACCGCGAACTGCACATCATTTCCGGCTACCGCTCGCCGGAGTCGAACGCCAAGCTGCACGCCGCCAGCGGCGGCGTCGCCAAGCGCAGCCTGCACATGGATGCCAAGGCGATCGATATCCGCCTGCCGGGCAAGGACCTCAAAATGCTGCACAAGGCGGCCATGTCCCTCAAGGGCGGCGGCGTCGGCTACTATGCCAGCTCGCAGTTCGTCCACATGGACACCGGCCGCGTCCGTTACTGGTAAGGCCATGACGCGGCTCCTGGTCCGCGTCGTCCTCGGCCTGGCCGTTCTGGCCGGGCACCAGGCTGCCCACGCACAAGCCGCAGGGCAGCCTGCGACCGTCAAGGTGCAATCCACGCGCGATCCGGTCGACAAATCCTACAGAAAAATGATCAAGGGCATGGAACGCTTCGAACGCGAGCATGCCCTGGCGCCCTCCGCGCCGCTGCGCTTCCAGCTGCTGCCGCGCCTGCCGACCGTCGACATGCGTGGCATCACGCTGCGGATCGCGGGCGACACGGTCAGCGTGCCGGTCGAGGTGGCGCCGGACAACAGCTTCGTCCTGCCGCGTCACGAGACCGCGCTGCGCGAAGACGCGGCCGTCCTCGCCAACCGCAAGACCACCAGCATGACCTGGCGCGCGCAGATCATCACGCCCGGCCTGCCCGCCGGCACCCGGCGCCTGGGCGACATGCGCCTGGAATGCCTGGTGGGTGTCGAAGCCGGACTGGTCTCCAACAGCTCTCCGCTGTTCGGCTGGATCGCCAATGCCTTGAGCACGCCCGAGCAGGTGTGCAACAGCCCGAACGGCAATTACCTGTTCTTCGCCGAACGGCCGGTATTCTCGGTCCGCCTGCGCGCCGCGAACGGGGCACATGAGCGGGTCGAGACCCTGCCCTTCAGCATGCTGTATGCGGGGGGAGAACTGAGCAAGGCCGACTTGCAGTACTGCGACTGCCAGGTCATGCTGGACCGTACCTTCTATGCGCCGATCTGGGACAAGTCCTGGCCGGACGATACGCTGGTGGAGTTCGACTACATGGAGGATGCGCCATGAAGCGGGCGCTGTTCGCGGCCCTCCTGTTGGCCGGCTGCGCCACCACGGCGGCCCCGCCGGGCACGCAGGTGCCGGCCGAGCGCCTGCAGCAGGGCGTCATCCCGGGCACGACCACCAAGGCGCAATTGCTGGCGGCGTTCGGGCCGACCAAAAGCGTCGTGTTCGACAGCGGCTACGAGGCCTGGCTGTATCAGTCCGCAAGCGGCGCAGGACGGTTTTCCGAATTTGTCGTTCTTATCAATCCCGCCGGCATTGTTGCAAAGACGCGAACAGGCCCGGATCGGCATAGGGGACGGCCCTGAGGGCCGCTCCCCTGCCACACCACCCGGCATGCGGGTCCGCACCGGGCGGTTCGAGTAGTTGAGGTTAGGACAGGCGAGGTACGCCCAGTCGGTCGAAGTAGCCGATAGTCATTACTGTTTTGAGTAGCCTATCGCTGTTGTGCCACCAGCGGCGGCTGTTCGCCGCCACGTGCCTTGCTGCCGACCGCCAAGCCCCAAGCTTGAGCAGTTCCCGATACATGGTGCTTCCGCGTTTCCAGTGTTTGAGCTGGATAGCTCGCAGCCTGTGCCGCAACCATTCATCGAGTCCGCGCCAGACCTTTGGGGTTTGCGCCAGCTGGAAGTACCCTTTCCAACCCAGCATATAGGAACGAAGTCCCTGCACCACATCCGGCATGCTGCGTCCGCCGGACGGGCAGGTCAGTTCCCGAATGCGTTGCTTGTAAGCCTGCAGCGGCTTTTCCGCCACCTTGCGTTTGACCTGAAAGTGGGGTCAAGGATCGGTTGCAGCACCTGCAATAGTGCTTGCTGGATCAGCCGATCCGTCACCGTCGGAATGCCGAGCTCGCGCTCGCCACCGTCGGGCTTCGGTATCGTCACCCGACGTACCGGCTTGGGCCGGTACGTCCCCGTCAGCAGTTGTTCCCGTATGTGTGGCCATTCGGTCGCCAGCAGCCGTGAAGTCTGGTCAATGTCCAGTCCATCCACGCCGGCAGCTCCCTTGTTGGCCCGCACACGCTTGAACGCCCGCCGCAGGTTCTCTGTCGTCAGCGCCGCTTGCAACAGCGCCGACCCCGTGTTTCCGGTTGCATGCCGCGGGCAGAACGCTTCGTCGCTGAAAGCGTCAGGCATGGCTTCACCTTGCCCTACGGCTTCCCGCCCCGCGTTAGCGGGCATCTGACGCTGTACCTTCTGCATCGGCATATCGGATTCACTCCCACTCGTTTGGTCCTTCGTCGGCGGAGTCGAGCCTTCCCGGCGCTACCTCCGACTACTATGACCTCTGCTGAGACCCCGCTCCGATTTTTTTTTCGTCGCCCTTTCAGGCACAAGGCGGGGCGTCCCCAGGTAAGGGCCGCACTCCTTCATCACACAGCCGCCGCATCTACGCCGCTTTGCTTTGACCACAAGAGCTTCGCGGTTATGGGCCCGCTCGCCCTGATCGGCAACGCCTTCTATGCGGTTCGTGTTCCTCGGCCCGTGACTTATGCTCCACGCTTCCTTCCCACGGTCGGTTACCCTTCCGCAGTTGCGCTTCACTTCGCTCACTGTGGTCAGCTCGCGGCGGGACTTTCACCCGCAGGAGTGCGCCCATGCTGGGCGCACCCATAAAAAAATAGCCTGCAAGCGCAGGCTATTTTGATGAGCAAGAGCGGTTCAGGCCTTTGCTTTACGGCGTGCCGCGAGCAGCCCCATCATGCCGATACCAAACAGCGTGACGCCGAGCGGCTCAGGCACTTCGGCGGACGAGCCTTCCTGGGCCTGGCGAATGCTGGCGTTGAGGGTGACCGTTTTGAAGGTGAAATTGCCGGCATCACGCTTGACGCTGCCATTGAGCACGCCGGTAGTGGCGAAGCTGAGAAGATCGGCAGTCGGCACAGCATAGGTGTACAACGCGCCGCTGTTAGGGATATCCATGACTGGGCTCTTGTAGATCGGGTTCGATCCGATTTGAATGGTATAGGCCTCGGTGCCGCCATTGTCATTCAGATTGAACGTCAAGGATGCGGATTCGATCACATCGACACCCTTGTTGAACGTGAAATTGGCAAGATTCAGCAACGAGAGATCAAAGAAGAAACCGGCACTGGCGTTGGTAGCGACCAGCTTGGTGTTCGACTTGTAGTCTGCTTTGATCTCAATCACATTTGCTTGCGCAAAGGTGCTGGTGGCGAAGGCGGCGGCTGCGATTGCAACCTTGAAGAATTGTTTCATGGATTAATTACCTCATTCTGATGGATGGTGCATGACCCATATGAAGCAACATCCATGCCAACTAGAACTTTCTACTATGAGGAAAGAATTAATGCCTCTGTAAAAAATTTATTAGTGTAAAGAAATCCGACACCGAATTGTTAAATCTCCCCTGATGCTTCGGCGCCCTGCTCCGTGCCTGCCTCGTCGCCCTTGCCCCTGGCCTCGACATGTCTGATGCCGCGCCTGGCAAGGCCTTCCCTGAGCAGGAATTCGATCTCCGCGTTCACGCTGCGCAAATCGCGGGCGGCCAGGCGCTGCAACTCCTCCCACAAGGCCGGGTCTATCCGTAAAGGAAACGCTTTTTTGCCAGGACTTGCCATGCTCTTCGACTGCTAGTTATAAAGTGTGCCCGTGTTGACGATCGGCTGGGTTTCCTTGTCCGAACACAGCACCACGAGCAGGTTGCTCACCATGGCCGCCTTGCGTTCGTCGTCGAGCTCGACGATGCCCCGCTCGGACAGGCCCCGCAGCGCCGCTTCCACCATGCTGACCGCGCCGTGCACGATCTTGGCACGGGCGCTGATGATTGCCTCGGCCTGCTGGCGACGCAGCATGACCTGCGCAATCTCGGCAGCATATGCCAAATGGGTAAGCTTTGCATCGAGCACCTCGACACCCGCCCCTTCGAAGCGCGCCTGCAGCTCGCGCTTGAGGGCGTCGGCCACCACGTCCATGCCGGCGCGCAGCGTGGTTTCGCCTTCCGGCAGGTCCTCGCCCTCGTCGTAGGCGTATTGCGATGCCAGGTGGCGCAGCGCCGCTTCCGCCTGGATCGCGACATAGCGCTCGAAGTCATCCACTTCGAACACGGCCTGGGCGGTGTCGCGCACGCGCCAGACGACCGCCGCGCTGATCTCCACCGGATTGCCGCGCTTGTCGTTGACCTTCAGCGTCGGGGCGTTGAAATTGCGCGCGCGCAGCGACAGGCGCCGCTTCACGTACAGCGGAAAGGCCCAGCGCAGGCCTTCGCTGCGGTCGGTGCCGATGTACTTGCCGAACAGGGTCAGGATCGCGCTTTCGTTAGGCTGGAGCATGAACAGGCCGCCCAGGCAGGCGGCAGCGGCCAGGCCCACGAGGAAACTCGCCACGATGGCGGGAAACTCCCCTGACGCAAACAGGTAGATGGCGGCCAGGAGCAGGACAACGCCGGCAGCGGCCGCCAGGTAACCATTCACGGATGAGAACGCCTTTTCGTGGCGCGTAGGTGCTGCGTGCATGCTCGACTCCTCCTGGCTAGGTAACATCAAAGTGATATCACTTTAAGATCACTAAAAATGATTGTCAAGCAATTCCAACAGACACGGGACTATGCGAATTGAAGAATCACTCACCTCAACATGGGAAAACAGCTATTGACCCGCTTTTATCGGTTCATTTACTAGAGTTTCCGTGATAAAAGTAATTTTTCTTAGTATAAATGCGGTTCCCGCGCGGTTCAACTGGATCAGTCCTTTAACCCTTTAGAAAGAACTTATGTCAATCAATCAACTCGTCTATGTTAGTCAAGCGGTGCGCAAGATGTCGGTCGACGATCTGCGCGAGATCCATGTCAAGGCGCGCTCCAATAACGAGCTGATCGATGTGACAGGAAGCCTGTTCTACAACGGCGGATGGTTTCTTCAGGTGCTCGAGGGCCCCGCCCCGACACTTGCCAAGCTGTACAAAAAAATCGAGAGCGATCCCCGCCACAAGAACTCGCGCGTGCTCTACAACGAGCCGGCAAGCTTCCGTACTTTTCCTCGCTGGAACATGAACATGACCAACCTGGATGAACGCCAGGCCGACAAGTACGACGAGCTTGTCGAAGTCATCGACGCCATCCGGAGCAATCGCAAGATCGGTTCCGCCTCGCCGGCGGTGACCTTGTTGAAACTGTTCAAAGGCTGAGCCGAGGTTTTCCCCACTACGCTTGCCGTAGTAAAGTTGCGCATCTTCATTGCACAGGATGACGTCATGCCGCGCACACTCGCCCTTTCCTTCGTTTTGGCAGCACTGCTCGCCACGGGCGCACAGGCCCAGGGCCTGTCGCCAACCGAGCAGCGCATCGCCGACGAGGTCAAGGCCTGGCAGCCCGACGCCATCAAGCTGCTCGAACGCAGCGCCCGCATCAACAGCGGCAGCTTCAACCTGGCCGGCGTGCGCGCTACCGGCGAGGTGTTTCGCCAGGAGCTGGACGCGCTGGGCTTCAAGACCGTCTGGATCGACATGCCGCGCGCGATGGGGCGCGCCGGCCACCTGGTCGCCAACCGCATGGGCAAGCAGGGAAAACGCCTGCTGCTGCTCGGCCACCTCGACACCGTGTTCGAACCCGACGCGCCCGCGCCGCTGTGGGAACGCGTGAGCGAGACCACGGCGCGCGGCCAGGGCGTGGCCGACATGAAGGGCGGAAACGTGGTCGCGATTGCCGCCCTGCGCGCCCTGCACCGCGCCGGCGCGCTCGAGAACACCACCATCACCGTGGTGTTCACCGGCGACGAGGAAGAAGCCGGCTACCCGCGCGAAGTCTCGCGCCGCGACCTGATCGCGCTGGCGAAACTGAGCGACGTGGCGCTCGGTTTCGAGGGCGCCGTCACCGGCCCGGACGGCCAGCCGATGGCGACCGTCGGGCGCCGTGCCACCGCCTTCTTCGACCTCGACGTCAAGGGCCGGCAAGGCCACTCGCAGGGCGTGTTCGGCCCCGCCGGCTACGGCGCCGTGTACGAGGCGGCGCGCATCCTCGACGGCTTCCGCCAGCAGGTGGTCGAGCCCGGCCTGAGCTTCAACCCCGGCCTGATCCTGGGCGGCACCGAGGTCACGCTCGACGAGGCCAATGCGAAAGGCACGGCCGCCGGCAAGACCAATGTCGTCGCCAACACGGTGACGGTGCGCGGCGACCTGCGCTACCTCGACTACGCCCAGCGCGACCGCGCCCACGCGCGCATGCGCGAGATCGTCGCGCACAGCCTGCCGGGGGCCAGCGCCACGATCAGCTTCCGCGATTCCTATCCGCCGATGGCGGTCACGCCCGGCAACCTGCAGTTGCTCGCGCTGTATTCGCAGGCCAGCCTGGATGCCGGACTGGGCGCGGTCGGCGCGGTGCCGGCGACCATGCGCGGCGCCGGCGACATCCAGTTCGTGGCGCCCATCGTCGACAGCCTCGATGGCCTGGGCGCCAGCGGCGGCGCGGCCCATTCGCCCGACGAGCACGTCGACCTTGCTTCACTGGAGCGCTCGGCGATCCGCGCCGCACTGTTGATGTACCGCCTGACACGTTAGAGGGAGCGCACGGCTGGCGAATTTCCGTGGCAAAGCCAGCCGCTTCGCTGCAGAATAGCCCTTGCCGGAGCATTCGCGACCATCCAGGGGGCTGTCATGCGTGCGTGGACCTATCTGCTGATCCTTGTTTCCTTCTGCATGAGCGCCTGCGGCGGAGGCGGCGGCAGCCCCGGCACGACCGGCCCGGCCCCGACGCCGCCAACGGCCACCACCGGGGCGCTGGCCATCACCACCAGCGGCCTGCCGGCCGGCGTGAATGCCTCGGTGCGCATCAACGGCCCTGCCAATTTCCAGCAAGACCTGACTGGCTCGCAAACCCTGTCGAATCTCGCGCCCGGCAGCTACAATCTTGCCGCCGCGCCGGTGACCGCCGGCGGCCTCACCTACACCCCTTCTCCCGCTTCGCAGAGCGCGGTCGTCAGCGCCGGCGCCACCGCCAGCGCCACGGTGGCCTATGCCAACGCGCCGGTGAACATCGCGCTGAGCCAGGTGGCGCTCAACCTCGACAACCCGACCTATCTCTCCGCCCCGCCCGGCGACACGCGCCTGTTCATCGTCGAGCGTGCGGGACGCATCCGCATCGTCCACAACGGCACGACGCTCACCGCCCCCTTCCTCGACATCAGCGGCCGTGTCTTCACCGGCGGCGAAGGCGGCCTGCTGTCGATGGCTTTCGACCCGCAGTTTGGCGGCAACGGTTACTTCTACCTCTACTACACCGATCCGCAGCAGAACATCGTCATCGAGCGCTTCAGCCTTGGCAGCAATCCCGACCTGGCCGATCCGACTTCAGGCCTGGTGATCCTGCGCATCCCGCACCCGGGCTTCAGCAATCACTTCGGCGGCCAGCTGGCCTTCGGCCCGGACGGCAACCTGTACCTGGCTACCGGCGACGGCGGCGGCGCGGGCGACCCGAACCGCAACGCCCGCAACCTTGGTTCCCTGCTGGGCAAGCTGCTGCGGATCGACGTGCGCAATGCCAGCGCCGCCCAGCCCTACGCGATCCCGGCCGGCAATCCCTACATCGGCCAGACCGGCCGGCGCGCCGAGATCTGGGCGTCCGGGCTGCGCAATCCCTGGCGCTTCGCTTTCGACGGCAACCAGCTCTACCTGAGCGACGTCGGCCAGGACCGGCGCGAAGAGGTCAACATCGGCGCGGCCGGCGCGGCGGGCCTCGACTACGGCTGGAACACGATGGAAGGCACGCTGTGCTACAACGCCGCCACCTGCGATCGCAGCGGCCTGACCCTGCCGGTCTTCGAATACGACCACGGCAGCAACGACGCCAACGGCTGTTCGATCACGGGGGGCTTCGTCTACCGCGGCAGCGCCATTCCCGGGCTGCAGGGGCGCTACTTCTATTCCGATTACTGCCGCGGTTTCCTGAAGAGTTTCCTCGCCAGCGGCGGCAGTGTCAGCGAGCAGCGCGACTGGAACGTGGGCGACATCGGCAACGTGGTCTCCTTCGGGCAGGACGGCCAGGGCGAGCTGTACCTCATGACGTCGCGCGGCATCCTCTATAAAATGACCCGTTCGACCACTCCATGAGCTCACAATAAAGTAATGGCACGATTACAGCTTACTTTCCCCGAAGACCAGTTCTACTATTCCACCCCGATGTCGGTACGCGTTACCGACATCAATGCGGGCAATCACCTCGGCAACGACTCGATGATCTCGATGATCTCCGAGGCACGGGCGCGCTTCCTGTTCGAGTTCGGCGTCGCCGAGACCGAACGCGACGGCACCGGCATCATCGTCACCGACCTGGCCACGACCTACCGCGCCGAGGCGCACGCGCGCGACCAGTTGCTGTTCGAGGTGGGGGTCATGGACTTCAACAAGTACGGCGGCGACATCATCTTCCGCATCACGCGTCCGCGCGACCGCAAGCTGATCGCCATGGCCAAGCAGGGCTTCGTCTTCTTCAACTACAAGAGCAGCCAGGTCGTCATCATGCCCGAGGACTTCCGCGGCAAGTTCGACCGGGTGAACTGGATCGACTGAACCAGGCAGGCAGGACGTTTCAACTTCTCCGCAAAGGCTCCTCGATCCGTTCGGCCTCGGCCTGGCAGTTCTCGAGCCTGGCGTCGCCGGCATCCACCGGCCCATACCACTGACGCATGCCAACGAAACCGCCGGTGCGCAGGATCCATGCCTTGCGCGTCGCGCTGTCGAACAGGATCTTGTGCCGGAATCCATCGCTGACGAGCTCGGGCGTCACGATCCGCAAGTGCAGTAAGCGGCCGTCCTTCGACAACGTCGGCAGCTTCACGGCCGGGATCGGCGTGGCAAAGCCACCGAAGGTGATCCCGTAACGCCTGGCAAAGGCATCCAGCTCCGGACAGGGGCCTGCCTTGGCGCTGCTCGCGCCCATCGCTGCCGCAATGGCAAGGACAATCATCTTCATCGTTTGCTCCGGTCTGGAAGGCTGTCGGCCAATTCGGATGATAGCCATCTTCCGCCCTTCAAAACGCGCGGATTGTTTCTTTGTGCCCCCCGAAAATACTTGGAACTTTCCGGCCCCGTCATCGGAATACAGGTAAAGATGACGACCATGAGCACGATTACCCCCGACACCGCCGACCACGAACTGCTGCGCCTGACGCATGCGGGCCGCGCCGATGCCTTCACGGCACTGTACCGACGCCACCAGGGCCCCCTGTACCGCTACGCGCTGATGCGCTGCGGCTCCGCGGACATGGCGGCCGACGTGGTGCAGGAAGCCTTCATGGGCCTCTTGACGCAGCGCTTCGGCTTCGATCCGCTGCGCGGCCAGCTACAGCATTTCCTGTTCGGCGTGGCGCGCAATCTGATCCTGAAGCTGGAAGAATCGCGCCGGCGCCAGGTGGCGCTGCCGGAGCCAGACGAGGACGGCGAGCTCGAACTCGACCTCGCCTGCGAAGGCCCCGAGCCGCTGGCACGCCTGCTGGGCATCGAAGCGGCCGAGGAAGTGCGGCGCGCGCTGGCCCTGCTGCCGGCACACTACCGCGACGTGGTCATCCTGTTTGAACTGCATGAACTGTCGTACCAGGAGATCGCCATGGTCTGCCAGGTGGATATCGGCACCGTGCGCTCGCGCTTGTCGCGCGGCCGGGCGGCCCTGGCCAAGCGCCTGCGCGCGCATGCGCCGGCGGCATGCCCCGCGAATTGATGGAGTAGATGATGGATACCAAGGACAAGCAAGACGAACTGGCTCCCTGCTTTGCCGCGCTGCGCGGCGAGCTGGCCGGCATCGACACCCCGCGCTGCGTCGAGAAGGAACTGCTGCAGGCGTTCGCGCGCCAGTTCCCGCCGAAGCGCCGCTGGTACCAGGCCCTGAGCCTGCCCCAATGGGGCACCGCCGGCGCCCTGTGTTCGCTGACGGTGGTGGTGCTGCTGCTGGCGCATGCGCCGCACCAGGCCGTGCGCGTGAGCAGCCAGCCCCTGATCAGCTTCGACAACGGCGGCGCCTTCGTCGCCCTCGATACGCTCGAGCGGATCGAGGCCGAGCCCGACGCGCGGCTGGTCGAAACCGAGGTGCCGCGCACCGCGCTGGCGCCGCTGGGCGTGCCGGTCAGCCCGGAAAACGCGGCCGACACCGTGCGTGCCGAGATGCTGGTCGCCGCCGACGGTCATCCGCTGGCCGTGCGGCTCAGTTCCACCAACTAGGTCGATATTCACCCACAAGAGGAAATGACATGAACAAGAAGATTCTGCTTGCAGCATTGCTGGCCTGCGCTGTTGCCCCGGCCCTGGCCTATGACATGGGCCTGGACGAAGAACAGGCCGTCGAGCGCCGCATCGTCACCCGTAGCGGCGGCGAGCTGCACGCCGGCCCGGATGGCATGGACGTCGCCGACGCCATGGGCGGGGCCACCACGATGGTGCACATGGCGCGCGGGCGCATGATCAAGAACGCGCCTTACAGCGCCGAGATGGTGTCGGAACGCACCCAGACCCTGGGCGACGGCAACCAGATCGTGCGCAAGACCATCACGATGAGCTACCGCGACAGCGCCGGCCGCACCCGCACCGAGGTGCGCGGCGAAGACGGCGAACTGCGCACCGTGATGATCCACGATCCGGTCGAAGGCGTACGCTACGTCCTGCGCCCACGCGACAAGAGCGCGATCAGGATCGCGGCGCCGAATGGCGCCGCCATCCGTGAACAGGCCCGCGCGGCCGGCGCCCAGGCGCGCATGAAGATCGAGGAATTGCGCCGCGAAGGCAAGCTGCCGGAAGGCGAGCGTTTCATCGTCAAGCAGGTCGAGCGTTCCGGCGCCGGCGCCGGTGAGCACAAGGACGTGCAGATCCGCATCGCCCAGGTGGCGGGACCGCAGGCGGCGGCGCGCGTGGCGCCAGTGCTCGCCGGCGCGCTCGGCGACCACAAATGGGCCAGCAAGGCGGAAACCAGGGACCTCGGCACCCGCGACTTCCATGGCGTGAAGGCGACCGGCGTGCAGCGCAGCTACGAGATCCCCGCCGGCGAGATCGGCAACCGCAATCCGATCGTGGTCAGCACCGAGACCTGGACCGCGCCCGAGTTGCAGGCCGTGGTGTACCAGAAGCGCAGCGACCCGCGCAGCGGCGAATTCGTCTACCGCGCGGAAAACCTGAAGCGCGAGGAGCCGGCGGCGGCCCTGTTCACGGTGCCATCCGACTACACGGTGAAGGACACGGCGGCGCTGGCCCGGGAGGCGGCCGAGAAAGCGGCCGCGGCGCGCGCCAAGGCCGGCAAGAACGGCTGACAGGCCAGAAAAAAATGGTTCTTCGCGGGGAATGGGGGAAGACGGGGTTGACGATCTAATCGGGAGGTGGTGGCGGTGGCCTGATGTTGGTAGATTGATAGTCGCCAAACAAATCAGTCTATCAAACCACCGCCATGCTCAATGCTATGTCGTCTGTCCCGTTTTGGGAAGGCCATATTGTCGACACCGTCCAAGAACAAGAAGACGGATCACTGTTAATCGTTCTCGATACCTGCCCGGCAAGGGATGCTGTGTGCGGAGCGTGCCACCAGCCTTGCGCCCTGGTGCATGAGCGCCGAAGGCGTAAGGTGCGCGATCGCGACGTTCTGGACAAGCGCGTCTGGCTCGATGTGCCGGTACGGCGGCTGGACTGCCATCACTGCAATGCACGAGTGGCCGAGCACATTGTTTGGCTCGACCGCCGGGCGCGCATCACGCACCGCGTGCGTCTGTGGGTCGAGGCGCTGGCGCAGTTGCTGCCCATAGCCCATATAGCCCGGTTGACCGGGCTGCACTGGCATACCATCAAAGAGATTGATCATCGGCGACTAAAGCAGCTGCACGGCGACTTCTCGGCGGTGGGCGTACGCCGCTTGGTCATGGACGAATTTGCCCTGCACAAGGGCCATCGCTACGCTACCGTGGCCATGGATGCCGAGCGTATGCGCGTCTTGTGGGTTGGGGAAGGCAACAGCCGGGAAGCGATCCGGCCATTCTTTGAGCTGCTGGGCGAGCAAGGCTGCCAGCGAATCGAGGCGGTGGCCATGGATATGAACACGGCCATGGACCTTGAAGTGCGTCAGCAATGTCCAAACGCGGAGGTGGTCTACGATTTGTTTCATGTCGTGGCCCGCTTCGGCCGCGAAGTCGTCGACCGGGTGCGCGTCGATCAAGCCAATACGTTACGGGCCGAACCAAAAGCGCGCCAGGTCATCAAGCGTAGCCGCTGGCTGTTACTACGCAACCGCGACAACCTCAAGGCCGAACAGGCCGTCAAGCTCGAAGAACTGCTCGCCGCCAATCAGCCGCTGGCAACGGTCTACCTGCTCAAGACCGAATTGAAAGAGATCTGGTATGCGCCATCGGTCCGGGAAGGTGCTCGTCGATGGAAGGCTTGGCTCAAACTCGCCTTGGAAAGCCATATCACACCGCTGATCCAGTTTGCCAAACGGCTGGCCAAGTACCGGCGCGGCATTCTGGCTTCGGCCATCTATCCGATGAACTCATCGATCCTGGAAGGCGTCAACAACCGCATCAAAGTCATCAAGCGCATGGCCTACGGATTTCGGGATGCATCCTACTTCTTCCTGAAAATCAAGGATGCGTTTCCCGGCAAAACGCGATGAACCAAAAAAATGGCGCCCCGGTTCGCCGGGGCGCCATGTTTCATTGGGTGATCAGGAAACGATTCAGGACTTCTTCTCCAGGATGGTCTTGTCGAACCACTCCTGGATCATGCGCTTCTCGAAGCGCAGGGGCTCGCTGTCGTGCATGCGGCTGCCGCGCTGCAGGTAGTTCATGTCCGACAGCTTGGCCTTGCCGCTCTTGACGACCTGGCCGTTGGCGCTCAGGGTGTAGCGCAGCTCCATCACCGGCCAGTCCGCCATGCCCTTGAGCACGCGCAGGTCGTTCCCGCCGCGCGTGTTCGGGTATTCGCGGCCGGCAAGGTCGATGTCGGTTACGTCCACCGTCAGCTCCTGCCCTGCCGGCAGTGACTTGCCCAGTTGGACAAAATAATCCGCCAGGCTGTCGAGTACTTCCTTGCGCTCCCACGGTGCGAATGGCAGGTCGGAGAACTTGTCGGACTCCACATAATGGACGGTCACGCCCGCCGAGGCGGCGCCGGCAGCCAGCGCGAGCAGGGCCGCGAGGGCCGCTTTGCCAATCACCGTTTTCATTGCTTTCCCTTTCATTGTTCCGGACTGCTTCATGTTCCGAATATACGCCCTTTGCGGCGCCTTTCCAGTATCGCCTTGTCGGCGTTTTGTATCGAAATGTTAGGTCCGCAGTACAAATGGCTCCGGTAATCGGGATAGGGGCAGTCAGCGTGCTGACTGGCCCCTCCCACACCACCCGGCATGCGGGTCCGCACCGGGCGGTTCGAGTAGTTGAGGTTAAGTGAGGCGAGGCATGCCAAGGCGGTCGAAGTAGCCAATCGTCAGGACGTTGTTCAGGGCAAGCCTGCTGTTGCGCCACCAGCTGCGGTTGTTCCCCGCAACCAGAGCAGCGACTTTCGGCGTTGCCCCCAACTTTCGCAGCTCTCGATAGATGGTAGGCCCACATCGCCACTGTTTCAGGTGAATTGCACGTAGACGGTGGCGCATCCACTTGTCCAGCTCTCGCAGGGCAGTCGGGGTTTGCGCCAGTCCGAAATATGCTTTCCATCCCAATACGTAGCTACGCAGCCCATCAATTACCTCGGCAATGCTGCGTCCACCTGATCGACGAGTAAGTTGCCTGATCTTCTGCCGGAATGCCTCCAGCGCCTTCTTCGACACCGCGCGTTTCACCTCGCCTTCAGGGCCCATCCACAGCTCATAGCCCAGGAATTTGCGGTCAAACGCCCGGCTCACTGCACTTTTCGATTCGTTGATCTTCAGGTGCAGCTTGTCGTACCGGCGCTTGAGCAAGATCATTACCCGCTCGCCTGCCTTCTGGCTGCGCACGTACACGTTGCAGTCATCGGCATAGCGGGCAAAGCGATGCCCCTGTCGTTCCAGCATCCGATCCACCTCGTCGAGAAGCACGTTGGCCAGAAGCGGCGAGAGCGGTCCGCCTTGCGGCGTCCCTTCTCCCCGCTCGACCACCACGCCGCCATCCATGATCCCCGCGTTCAGGTAGGCGCGTACCAGCCGGATAACTCCGGCGTCGTTCACGCGTTTCCTTAGGCGGTCGATCAGGATGTCGTGGTTGACCCGATCAAAGAACTTCGACAGATCGACGTCGACCACGGTGCGGTAGCCTTGTTGCACGTATTGCTGTGCTGCAAGCACGGCATCACGCGCACGCCGGCCGGGCCGGAACCCGTGGCTGTGTTCACTAAAGGTGGGATCGATCAGCGGTTGCAGCACCTGCAATAGTGCCTGCTGAATCAAACGGTCGGTTACGGTGGGTATTCCCAGTTCACGCTCGCTTCCGTCCGGCTTTGGAATGCCGACGCGCCGCACCGGCATGGGCAGGTACGTGCCTTCCAACAGTTGCTTCCTGATGGCAGGCCAAGCGTGCTTCAGGTGCTGTCCGGTCTGGGCAATGTCCAGACCATCGACGCCTGCGGCTCCCTTGTTCGTCTTCACGCGTTTCCACGCGCGTTGCATGTTCTCCCTCGCGAGCGCTTGCACAAGCAAGTCTCGCCCTGTGTCTTCCAGTTCCTGTCGCGGGAGTCGTGTTTCATCGCTGGTTGCATCGGACGAGGCTTCACCCCGCCTTGCCGCGACCCGCCCCGCTGATGCGGGCATCTGATGCCGTACACGATTCATCGACAAGTTGTTCGACACTCCTACTCGTTCAGCCCTTCGCTGAAAAAAAAACTCAGCTACTATGGCCTCTGCTGACTTCTCGCTCCGTGTCGCCACGTCGCCCTTTCAGGCATGAGGCGAGATCTCCCCAAGGTAAGAACGCACTCCTTCACTGCACAACCGCCGGATTTACGCCACTTCGCCTTGACCACGAGAGCTTCGCGGATCATTGCCCGCTCGCCCTGCTCGGCAGCGCCTTCTATCCGGTTCTTGTCCATCGGCTCGCAGTTTCGCTCCACGCTTCCTCCCCACGCTCGGTCGCCCTTAGGCAGTTGCGCTTCACTTCGCTCGCTGTGGTCAGCTCACGGCGGGACTTGCACCCGCAAGAGTGCGCCCATGCTGGGCGCACAATGAAAACGGCGCCGCGCGGCGCCGTGCTGCCATCGTCCCGGCATGGCTCAGCCGGGCTTCTTGGTCAGGATGGTCTTCTTGAACCAGTCCTGCAGCATGCGCTTCTCGTAGCGCAGGTTGTCCGTTTCCTGGGAACGCTTCATTATGCGCTGCATGTAGATCACGTCGGAGATCTGGGCAGTGCCGCTGTCGAACACCTGGCCATTGCTGCTCAGGGCGTACTGCAGTTCGATCAGGGGCCAGTCGGACTTGCCTTCGAGGACGCGCATGTCGCCGCTGGCGCGCTGGCCCGGATATTCGCGCCCGGCCAGGTCGACGTTGTAGATGTTGACAGTCAGGTCAGTGCCCGCAGGCAAGTCGGCGCCCAGCTTCTTGATGTAATCCGCCAGCCTGTTCAGGACATCCTTGCGCTCCCATTCGCCGCTGGGAAGGTCAGCGAACTGCTCCATATTGACGTAGTTGACGGTCACTTCCGCCGACGCGACGCCGGCGCCCAGTGCGAGTGCCGCTGCGAGAGCCGCTTTGAAAACCCTTGTCTTCATGTCGCTTCCCTTCACTGTTCAATATGTTTACCCATCAGTAAATATACGCCCTTTGTGCCTGCCTGCCAGCCTCTTTTGGAGAAGTTTTGTAGGCCGACAGTTAGATTACGCACAGGGCATATTCCGGACTCGGCCGACAATGGCGGGGAGGATGTCGCACCATGCCCGAGGGACCGTCGCTATATATCTTGAAGGAACTGGTTAGGGATTTCACCGGCCAGGAAATCGTCCGTGCCGACGGCAACGTCCGCGCCATCGACCCTGCGCGCCTGGTGGGCCAGCGCATCGAGGCGATCCACACCTGGGGCAAGCACCTGCTGATCGAGACACCCGGCATGGTAGTGCGCGTCCACTTCCTGCTGTTCGGCACCTACCGCATCAACGAGCGGCGCGAGGAGAAGACCCCGCGCCTGTCCATCGAAACCGCCAATGGCGACGAGCTCAACCTCTATGCCTGCCAGGTCCGCGAGATCGACCGCGCGACCTTTGCCGCTTACGACTTCAGTGCCGACGTCATGTCGGACGCCTGGGACCCCAGGAAAGCGCGCAAGAAGCTGCGCGCCCGGCCCGACATGCTGGCCTGCGACGCCCTGCTCGACCAGGACATCTTTTCCGGCGTCGGCAACATCATCAAGAACGAAGTGCTGTTTCGCATCCGCGTGCATCCGCTGTCGACCATCGGCGCCCTGCCCGCGCCCAAGCTGCGCCTGCTGGTCGACGAGGCCCGCCAATACTCATTCGACTTCCTGGAATGGAAGCGCCAATACGTGCTCAAGCAGCACTGGCTGGCGCATGCAAAACGCATCTGCCCGCGTTGCGACATCCCCTTCCTGAAAGCCAAGCTCGGCCGCAGCAACCGGCGCAGCTTCTACTGCGAACGCTGCCAGAAACGCTACAGCTAGGAGCCCTGGCTTTTCCTTAACCGTCTTACATAGTTTTCAGCTATGTAACATCGTTAACCAACACTTTTAATGTTGCCTGTTGTTAAGGATTGATAGCCGTACTACAATCGATTTTGACCCGCGGCTATGTCTTATACGTTTTTCGCCGCTGAATGTTGCGATTGATCAACCCGAACATACGGTAAGCCTATGTCCTTTCTCTCCAACGCGGCGCCAAAGCTGGCTCCATGGAAAGTCCTGCTGGTCGACGACGAACCCGACATCCATGACATCACCAAGCTGACCCTGTCCCGCTTCCGCCTCGACGGCCGCGCGCTGCATTTCCTGCACGCCTACAGCGGCGAGGAGGCCAAGGAGGTGCTGGCACGCGAGAAGGACGTCGCCCTGGTGTTCCTGGACGTGGTGATGGAACGCGAGGACAGCGGCCTGGAAGTGGCGCGCTGGATGCGCCAGGACCTGGACAACCAGTTCACCCGCATCGTGCTGCGCACCGGCCAGCCGGGCCAGGCGCCGGAAGAGCGCGTGATCGTCGATTACGACATCAACGATTACAAGGAAAAGACCGAGCTCGATCGCACCAAGCTGTTCACCACCACCTTCGCCGCCCTGCGCGCCTACCGCGACATCATGAAGGTCGAGGATGCGCGCCGCGCGCAGCAGACCTACCGCGAAGGCCTGGAGCGCGTGATCGCCGCCTCCACCCACATCTTCCAGCAGCGCAGCCTGAAGGATTTCGCCAACGGTCTGCTGCAGCAGGTGGTGGCGCTGCTGCGCCTGGAGCAGAGCATGCTGCTGCGCCTGAAGGGCGCCAGCGTGATCACGGGCGAGAGCCAGTACGAGGTATTGGCCCAGATCGGCGACATGGAAGGCCACGAGATCGGCCATGAACTGGTGGCCCAGCTCGACGACGCGCGTCACAACCGCATTTCGCGCCTGCACGGCGACACCTACGTCGGCTACTTCCCGAACCGCACCGGCAAGGCCTCGCTGCTGGTGCTCAAGGGTGTGGAAGAGATCGCGGAGATCGACGCCCAGCTGCTCGAGGTGTTCTGCTCGGGCGTGGCGATCGCTTTCGACAACATCCTGCTGAACCAGGAGATCACCGACACCCAGGCGGAACTGATCCTGCGCCTCGGCGACGTGGTGGAGTCGCGCTCGAACGAAGCCGGCAACCACGTGCGCCGCATGGCCCAGGTCTGCCACCTGCTGGCCCAGGCCTCCGGCATGCCGGAAGACGAAGTCGCGACCCTGATGCACGCCGCGCCGATGCATGACGTGGGCAAGATCGCCACCCCGGACGCGGTGCTGCTCAAGCCGGGCAAGCTGACCGAGGACGAGTGGGAAGTGATGAAGCAGCACCCGACCGTGGGCCTGCAGATCCTGGACGGCTCGCAGCGCCCGATCCTGAAGGCCGCCGCCGTGATCGCCCACCAGCACCACGAGAAGTTCGACGGCAGCGGCTACCCGCAGGGCCTGCGCGGCGAGGCCATCCACCCTTACGCCCGCATCGTGGCGGTGGCCGACGTGTTCGACGCGCTCTCCCACAAGCGCTGCTACAAGGACGCCTGGCCGGCGGCGAAAGTCACCGAGCACCTGCGCGAGGTGGCGGGGCACCACCTGGATCCGTACTACGTGGATCTGCTCATCAAGAACATGGACAAGGCGCTCGAGATCAACGCGGCCTGGCCGGACTGACTGGTAGGGTGGACGGCTTCGCCGTCCGCGCGTTCAAACTTCAATCGCGCAGCGGCAACGTGTATTACTGAGCACAAGCTGGTTGAACGCGCGGCCGGCAGAGCCGACCACCCTACTTCTTCAGCGAGCGCGGGAACTTGAGCTGATACCGCAGTCCCTCCCCCGGCGCGCTCTCCACCGTCACCGTCCCGCCCAGCGCCCCGGTCACCAGGTTGTACAGGATGTGCGCTCCCAGTCCGCTGCCCCCTAGGCCGCGCTTGGTGGTGAAGAAGGGATCGAACAGCTTGCCCAGGGTCTCCTGGTCCATTCCCGCGCCGTCGTCCGCATAGTCGAACACCACCTGCTCGCCCTCGAGCGCCGCACGGATCCGGATGGTGCCGCGCTGGTCGCGCTCGAAGCCGTGCAGCAGCGAGTTCACCACCATGTTGGTGACGATCTGCGACACCGCGCCCGGCGAGCTGTCCAGCACCAGGTCGGACGGGCAGTCCAGTTCCACCTTGACCGGCCGCCCCTTGAGCTTGGGCTGCAGCGACAGCAGCACTTCGCGCAGGTAAGCGTCGAGCTTGAAATTGCGGATGTCGCCCGAGGACTGGTCCACCGCCACCTGCTTGAAGCTGCGCACCAGGCTGGCCGCGCGCTGGGTATTGGTGGTCATGATGCGCAGCGACTGGTCGACGATGTCGAGGAAGGCATTCAGGCTGTCCTCGGTCAACTCGCCCGCGGCCAGCTCTTCGCGCGTGAGCTTGAGCTCCTGCACCAGGTGGCTGGTGGCGGTCACGCAGATGCCCAGCGGGGTGTTGATCTCGTGGGCCACGCCGGCCACCAGGCCGCCCAGCGAGGCCATTTTCTCCTGGCGCACCAGCTCTCCCTGCGCGACCTGCAGCTTGTGCAGCGCTTCGTTCAGCGCCGCGTTCTGCACTTCCAGCGCCTCCTTGGTCTTGCGGATCCTGCGGTCGGCCTGCATGCGCGCCAGCGCCACCGCGACGTGGCTGGCCATGAAGGCTAGCAGGTCCAGTTCCGCCTTGGTGTAGGTCACCGCGGGGTCGTAGCTCTGCACCACCAGCACGCCGTAAGGCTGGTCGTGCACCAGCATCGGCGCGCCCATCCAGCTGGCGATGTCGGGGTTCCCGAAGGGCTCCCTGACCAGGCCGTTGGCGACCAGGTGCTTGACGCTGGTGGCGTCGTGGAGCTGGGCCTGCTTGCTCGTCAGGACGTAGGAGCACATGCCCTGCCCCACCGGGAAGCGCGTCACCGGCGCCGCGCCGTCCTTCTCGTCCACGAAATAGGGAATGCTGATTTCCCGGGTATCCGGGTGGTGCAGCGCGATCAGGAAGTTCTTCGCCACCATCAGCTCGCCGATGATGCCGTGCAGGCTGGCGGTGAGCGTGGCGGTGTCCAGGGCCTGGGCCGACAGGCTGGCGATCTGGTACAGCGCGTGCTGCACCTGCTCGGCGCGGCGGCGCTCGGCCACCTCGACCGCCAGCGCCGCGGTGCGCTCCTGCACCGCGCGCTCCAGCCGGTCCATGCTCTGCAGGCCCTGCAGCGCATTCGACACGTGGTTGGCGATTTCCGAAAACAGCGCCTGGTCTTCCTCGCTGTAGGTGACGCCCTCCGTGTAGCTCTGGATGACCATCGCGCCCAGCGCCTGATGGTGGCGGTCGAGCAGGGGCGCGCCCATCCAGTGCTCGGCGGCGGCGCCGTGACCCCAGCGCATCCCTTCGCGCTCGCGCGCCAGGAAGTCGTCGGCGGTGATCATCAGGCGGCGCTTGTTGACCACCACCCAGGACGTGGGCGACTCTTCCGGCGCCGCCAGCCGCACCTTGCGCCCCGTGACCGGCACGTCGGCGTCGGCTTCGTCGACGAAATACGGGAACCAGATCGTCCCTTCCTCGCGATCGCACAGCGCCACATAAAAATTGGCCGCATACATGATGCGGCCGAGCGCGCGGTGCACCGCGCCGATGAAGTCGACGATGTCGTTGCAGCTGGTCGACAGCTCCCCGATTTCGAGCAGCATCGACTGGACTGCTTCCAGCCTGGCGAGACGGTCCATTGCTTCCTCATGGTAATTAATTCCAAGAGGAAATATTAGCAGTTCAGGCCGTGTAGTCGAAGCCTTATTGGAACAACTGTCGTTTATGCGCGCGGGGCGCGGAAATCGTTCTCGATCCAGGCGGTGGCAGAGGCCGGGGTCAGCTTGAAGCTGGCCGGCACCCGCACCTTGGCCACCTGTTCGCCCATCTCGTCGGTGGCGGCCAGGATGGCATACGGGTCGTCGTCGTCCGGCACGATGTCCAGCGTCACCTTCAGTTCGCCGTTCTCGGTGGAGACCGTGGTCTTCTTGTGCAGGATCGCGTGCAGGTGCTGCTCATGGCGGCGGATCACTTCGGACGCCGTTTTGATCAGCGTGTTGAAGGCATTGACGTCGAGCGGCTTGGGGTTCTTCTTGTCGCGCCCCATGGTCCAGGGACCGACCAGGGCCGGTTCCCGCTCGCCGTCCTTGTACATGGCGACGGCCCAGCCTTCATCGTCGTCGTTCTTGATCACGCGCGCGGTCCAGCCGTTCCCCTGCCACAGGCGGGGTTCCTGCACCAGGGCATTTTCTTCGCCTTCGTGCTCGTGTTCGTCGTGTTCGTTCATGGTCGTGTTTCCTCATGCCTCAAAGCAGAGATCATAGAGGAAACCGGCCCCAGGAAGAAGCCCGATTGCCTTAACAGGCGTAGCGCGGGCAGCGCCAGTCCGGGCCGCGCGGCGGCCGCAGCGGCGGGCGTACCGGGGTCGGACGCGGATCGACCGCGGGAGAGGGCGTTTCCCGATTGAACGGATTGATAATGATCGGCGGGATGGCAGGTGGCGCCGATGGCGGGCCTTTCGGACCGTTGTTGGCCAACGCAGGATGCAGAAGGGCCAGGCGGTCCCCGATTTTCTGGATGACAGCGTGCATAGCTTCCCCCTGTTGCAGAACAGGCTGTCAGTATAGGAAAGGATACGTTCATTGCAAGGCCAAATCGACCACGTTTGTTGCCGCGTGTTTTCACTGTCCGCGCCCCATTTATCGCGTCTGCACGCGTCCCGGCGCGTCAATCTTGCAGCCTGTCGCAAACCCGTGGCCGCACCCGGCACGCGCCCTTACAGTTCAACCATGCCGCATCGATACGCGCACACATAACCCAGCCCAATCAAGAGGACCACCATGAAAAACTTTGCCAAGATCGCCATCCTGTTCGTGTTCGCCGTCCTGCTGCTGGACATCGCCTTCGATGCCGCCGACTTCATGAGCTTCAATATCGACGGCGACCGGGTCGACGGGCCGCTGGGCGCCCTGCTGGCCGTGCTCTTCGCGGGCGGCGGCCTGGTGATTGCCGGCGTGGTCATGCTGGTGGTAGGCGCGGTGCTGGCGGTGGTGTTCGCCGGCGTGGGCGTGATCGTCGTCGGTGCGCTCGGCTTTGCCGCGCTGGCCGTCGCCCTGGCGCTGTCGCCGCTGCTGCTGCCGCTGCTGGTGCCGGTGGCGATCATCTGGTACCTGGTCAGCCGCAGCCGCAAGACCCCCATCGAACAGCCGATGAAACCGGCGCAGCCGGCGGCCTGATCTCCGCAGTGCGCATCCAGAAACAACGGCCGGGAATTTCCCGGCCGTTTTCGTTGGCGGTGCGGCGTGCTGCCGGGACGCTCGCCCTGAGCGCCCCCGTTACTGCATTACACCCGCTCGATCATCAGGGCGATGCCCTGGCCGACGCCGACGCACATGGTGCACAGCGCGAAGCGGCCCTTGGTACGCTGCAGCTGGTAGGTGGCGGTCGTCACCAGGCGCGCGCCCGACATGCCGAGCGGGTGGCCGAGCGCGATGGCGCCGCCGTAGGGATTCACGCGCGGGTCGTCGTCGGCCACGCCCAGTTCGCGCAGCACGGCCAGGCCCTGGCAAGCGAAGGCTTCGTTCAGTTCGATGAGGTCGACCTGGTCGAGCGTCATGCCGAGCTGGCGCAGCAGTTTCTGCGTCGCCGGGGCCGGACCGATGCCCATCACGCGCGGCGCCACGCCGCCCGCGGCCATGCCGATGATGCGGGCACGCGGGACCAGGCCGTAGGCCTGCGCCGCCTCGGCGTTCGCCAGCAGCAGCGCGCAGGCGCCGTCGTTCACGCCCGAGGCGTTGCCGGCGGTGACACTGCCGTCCGCACGCACCACGCCCTTCAGTTTCGCCAGCGCCTCGAGGCTGGTCTCGCGCGGATGCTCGTCGCGCTCGAAACTGATGGGATCGCCTTTCTTCTGGGGCACCAGCACCGGCACGATTTCTTCCGCAAACAAGCCGTCGCGCTGCGCCTGGGCCGCCTTCTGCTGGCTCCTGAGGGCAAACAGGTCCTGGTCGGCGCGCGAGACGCCGTAGTCGACGGCGACGTTCTCCGCCGTCTCGGGCATCGCATCCAGTCCGTGCAGTTCCTTCATGCGCGGATTCGGGAAGCGCCAGCCGATTGTCGTGTCGTAGATCGCCGCATTGCGCGAGAAGGCGCTGTCGGCCTTGCCCATGACGAAAGGCGCGCGGGTCATCGATTCGACGCCGCCGGCGATCATCAGGCGCGCTTCGCCGCTGCGGATGGCGCGCGCGGCGCTGCCGACCGCATCCAGTCCGGAGCCGCACAGGCGGTTGACGGTGGAACCCGGCACCTCCGAGGGCAGGCCCGCCAGCAGCAGCGACATGCGCGCCACGTTGCGGTTGTCCTCGCCGGCCTGGTTGGCGCAGCCCATGATCACGTCGTCGACGGCGCTCCAGTCCACGCCGGGGTTGCGCCGCATCAGCTCACGCAGCGGCACGGCACCGAGGTCGTCGGCGCGCACATCCTTCAGGGCGCCGCCGTAGCGGCCGATCGGGGTGCGGATCGCATCGCAGATGAATGCGTCGTTCATGCTCATGCTCCTTGTTCGCCGGTGGGGGGCAGCAGCCGCGCCCCGGTCACCGCCTGCAGGTCGTTGAAAGTCAGGCCCGGGGCCATCTCGCGCACGCGCAGCCCTTCCGGCGTGACGTCGAGCACCGCCAGGTCGGTGTAGATGCGGTCGACGCAACCGATGCCGGTGAGCGGATAGCTGCAGCGCTCGACCAGCTTCGACTCGCCGGTCTTGGTCTGGTGCTCCATCATCACGAACACCTGCTTGGCGCCGATCGCCAGGTCCATGGCCCCGCCCACGGCGGGAATCGCGTCCGGCGCGCCAGTGTGCCAGTTGGCCAGGTCGCCGCTGCCGGACACCTGGAAGGCGCCCAGCACGCAGATGTCGAGGTGGCCGCCGCGCATCATCGCGAACGAGTCGGCGTGGTGGAAATACGAGCCGCCCGTCAACAGGGTCACCGGCTGCTTGCCGGCGTTGATCAGGTCTTCGTCTTCCTCGCCGGGCGCCGGCGCCGGGCCCATGCCGAGCAGGCCGTTCTCGCTGTGCAGGAACACTTCGCGCTCGGGCGGCAGGAAGTTGGCGACCTTGGTCGGCAGGCCGATGCCGAGGTTGACGTAGGCGCCTTCCGGAATGTCCTGCGCCACGCGCGCGGCCATCTGGTCACGGCTGAATCGATCCGATGCCTGGCTCATGCTGCCTCCTTGACGACACGTTGAACGAAAATGCCGGGGGTGACGACCGTTTCCGGATCGATGTCGCCCAGCTCCACCACCTCCGCCACCTGGGCGATGGTGACCTTGGCCGCCATCGCCATGATCGGGCCGAAGTTGCGTGCCGTCTTGCGGTACACGAGGTTGCCCCAGCGGTCGCCGCGCAGCGCCTTGATCAGGGCGAAGTCGGCGTGGATCGGCGACTCCAGCACGTAGTGGCGGCCGTCGATGACGCGGGTTTCCTTGCCCTCGGCCAGCAGGGTGCCGTAGCCGGTGGGCGTGAAGAAGCCGCCGATGCCGGCGCCGGCGGCGCGGATGCGCTCGGCCAGGTTGCCCTGGGGCGTCAGCTCGAGCTCGATCTCGCCGGCGCGGTAGAGCGCGTCGAAATGGTGGGAGTCGTGCTGGCGCGGGAAAGAGCAGATCATCTTGCGCACGCGCTTTTCACGGATCAGCGCCGCCAGGCCGGTTTCGCCGTTGCCGGCGTTGTTGTTGACGATGGTGAGTTCGCGCGCGCCCTGGGCCAGCAGCGCGTCGATCAGCGCGGCCGGCATGCCGGCGTTGCCGAAGCCCCCGATCATGATGGTGGCGCCGTCGGGGATGCCGGCCACGGCCTGCTCCAGCGATGCGCATGTCTTGTCGATCATGGTGTCCTCTGTGTGGTTGCCCGGATGCCGCTCACGCCGCCAGGAAGCGGCGCAGGCAGGCGCTGAATTCCTCGGGGCATTCGATGTTGGAAAGATGCGAGGCTGCCAGTTCCTCGACCTGCGCGTCCTGCGCCTGCGCGGACAGCCAGCGGGCGTCCTCGACCGTCGTGACCGGGTCGTAGCGGCCGGCGATCGCGAGCAGCGGGTTGGCGATGGTGGCAACCTCGGCGCGCAGGTCGGCCTCGGCCAGCGCTTCGCAGCAGGCGGCATAGCCTTCCGCCGAGGTGGCGCGCAAGCCCTGCACCAGGCGGTCCACCGCGGCCGGCTCGCGGTCGATGAAGCCGGGAGTGAACCAGCGTCCGGCGGAGCTGCCGGCCACGCCCTTCATGCCGTCGGCGCGCACCTGGGCGGCGCGGGCCAGCCAGGCTTCCCGCGTGCCGATGCGCGCGGCGGTATTGGCCACCACCAGCTTGCCGATGCGGGCGGGGGCGTGCACGCCCAGCCATTGGCCGGTGAGGCCGCCCATCGAGATGCCGCAGAAATGCGCGCGCCCGATGTCCAGGTGGTCCATCAGGCCCAGCACGTCGCGGCCGAGCCGCTCGATCGTCACCGGGCCGGCGCTGCCCGAGCGGCCATGGCCGCGGGTGTCGTAGCGCACCACGAAGAAGTGCGCCGCCAGGGCGGTGGCCTGCCGGTCCCACATGCTCAGGTCGGTCCCGAGGGAGTTCGACAGCAGCAGGCAGGGTTTGTCGCGCTTGCCGTCGAGCTGGTAGTACAGCTCGATATCGTCGAGGTGTGCGAATGCCATGATGTTTCCCTTATCCCTGGTCACCGCCGCCGACCGGCAGCACGGTTCCCGTGATGTACGATGCCTCGTTCGAAGCCAGGAACAGGATCGCGCCGACCTGTTCGTCGATGGTGCCGTAGCGCTTCATCTGGCTGCTCGAGCGGGTCTGCTCGACGATGCCGGCATACCAGAGCTCTTCCATCTCGCTCAGCGGCTGCGGATTGCGCGGGACCTTGCGCGGCGGCGCCTCGGTGCCGCCGGTGGCCACCGCGTTGACGCGGATGTTGTTGCCGGCGTGCTCGAAGGCCAGGCTGGCGGTCAGAGCGTTGACGCCGCCCTTGGCCGCCGAGTACGGAATGCGGTAGATGCCGCGCGTGGCCACCGAGGACACGTTGACGATGGCGCCCCCGCCGCCTGCCAGCATGGCCGGCAGCACCGCCCGGCATCCCCACAGGGTCGGGAACAGCGAGCGCCGGATCTCGGCCTCGATCTGCGCCTCTTCGTATTCCTGGTAGGGCTTGGCCCAGATGGTGCCGCCCACGTTGTTGACCAGGATGTCGATGCGCCCGTAATCCTCGAGCGCGCGGGCCGCCATCTGGCTCGCCCCGGCCCAGGTTTCCAGGTCGACCTCGACCACCACCACCTGGGCTCCGAGCGCGGCGGCTTCCTGCGCCACCTCATGCACCAGCGGCGAGCGGTCGGCCAGCAGCAGCTGGGCGCCTTCGCGCGCCGCCGCCAGGGCCACGCCGCGGCCGATGCCCTGGGCGGCGCCGGTCACGACCATCACCTGGTCCTTGAAACGGTCCGGATGGATCATGCTGCACCTCCGCTGCTGGCCGAGAATTTCTCGAAGTAGAAGTTGGCCGGCTTGACGCCCTGGCCGTCGAGCCAGCCGCGCACCGCCTCCACCATCGGCACCGGGCCGCACAGGTAGACGTCGACGTCGCCGCCGTTCACCCAGGCGGGTTCGACGTGCGCGGTGGCATAGCCCTTGCGCAGGTGGCAACTGGCGTCGCTCGAGACGCAGGTCAGGTACTCGAACTGCGGATGCGCGGCGGCGATGCGGTCCAGGTGCTCCAGCTCGACCAGGTCGTGGTCGTTGGTGACGGCGTAGACCATTTTCACGGGCTGGGTGAAGCCCTGCTTGTCGAGCACGTCGAGCATCGACAGGAAAGGCGCGATGCCGGTGCCGCCTGCCAGCAGCAGCAATGGACGCTGGAGCGGACGCAGGTAGAAGCTGCCGAAGGGGCCGGCGAAGCTGACCGCGTCGCCCACCTTGGCCGCGCCGCCCAGGTAGCCGCTCATCAGGCCACCGGGCACGTTGCGCACCACGAAGCTTGCCAGGGATGCGCCCGGCGCCGAACTGAACGAATACGAGCGGGTTTCCTGGGTGCCGGGCACGGTGACGTTCACGTACTGGCCGGGCAGGAAGTCGAGCGCGTCGGGCGTGTCCAGCGCCACCGAGAAGCGGAAGCTCGACGGCGACAGCGCCGTCACTTCGGCGATCTTGCCGGCGAAGCTGTGCACGCCGGTCTTGCAGGCGCTCGAGGTGGCCGGGATGCGCACCACGCAGTCCGAGGTGGGACGCATCTGGCAGGCCAGCACGTACCCTGCCGCGGCATCCTGCGGCTCGAGCGCGTCCTCGATGTAGCTCTCCGGCGGCATCTCGTACTGGCCGGATTCGCACAGCCCGCGGCAGGTGCCGCAGGCGCCATCGCGGCAGTCGAGCGGAATGTTGACTTTCTGGCGGTAAGCGGCGTCCGCCAGTTTCTCGTTGGGGTTACAGCTGATGAAACGGGTCACGCCGTCCTCGAACTGCAGTGCGATGGTATGGCTCATCAAGGTCTCCTGCTCCTGTGTTGCTGCTTGCTTGTCAATCAGATGTGGTACACGTCGATGACCTGGCTGATGTAGTCGTTTTTCAGGACCACGTACTTGTCCAGGATCTTCGGCGTCGCGCCGCCGAACTCGATCACGTAGCGCGACATGCCGAAATGGCTGTAGGTTGTCTTGTAGCGGTGGCTCAGGGTGTGCCAGTTGAAGCGCACCGTCAGGCGCGTTCCCTCAAGCTTCTCGACTTCCACGTTGGCGATGTTGTGGCTGGTGCGGGTGTCCGGCATGGTGGCGCTGGAGCGCTCGGTCTTGATGCGGAACACGCGGTCTTCCAGGCCCTGGCGGGTCGGGTAGTAGATCAGCGAGATTTCGCGCTGCGGGTCCGAGACCAGCTTGCCGTCATCGTCCCAGGCCGGCATCCAGAACTGCGCCTCCGGGTCGTAGCATTCCAGCCAGTCGTCCCACTGCTCGTCGTCGAGCAGCCGGGCCTCGCGGTACAGGAAGGCGCACAGCTTGTCCATGGTAACTTCGCTCATTTCGATTCCCCTTCCTTGGCCAGGGCGTCCTTCATCACTTCCAGCCAGTAGCGGTGCTGCACCGTGTACAGACCCTCGTCCTCGGTGCGCAGGCCGCTCATCACCGGCTGCAGGCCGATCTCCTTGGCCGCCTCGTCCGGACCCTTGATCCAGTGGGTGGCGCCGCGGCACATATCGTTCCATTGCATGGCGCCGCCGGCATAGCCTTCCTGGCAGGCGCGGAATTCTTCCAGGTCGTCCGGCGTGGCCATGCCGCTGACGTTGAAGAAGTCCTCGTACTGGCGGATGCGGCGTGCACGGGCTTCATCCGATTCGCCTTTCGGGGCGATGCAGTAGATCGTGACCTCGGTCTTGTTCACGGCCAGCGGACGCAGCACGCGGATCTGCGAGCCGAACTGGTCCATCAGGTAGACGTTCGGATACAGGCACAGGTTGCGCGAGCGCTCCACCATCCAGTCGGCGGTGCTCTTGCCGTACTGCTCGGCGTACTCGGCATGGCGTGCGAAGTTCGGCCGGTCTTCCGGGTTGGCCCACTTGGTCCACAACAGCATGTGGCCGTGGTCGAAGGCGTAGAAACCGCCGCCCTGGCGTCCCCATTTGCCGGCATCCATGGCGCGGATCTTGTCTTCGCGGATCGCCTGCTCTTCCTTGCGGCGGCTGGTGGTGGCCGCGTAGTTCCAGTGCACCGCGCTCACGTGGTAGCCGTCGGCGCCGTTCTCGGCCTGCAGCTTCCAGTTGCCATCAAAGGTATAGGTCGAGGAGCCGCGCAGCACTTCCAGGCCGTCCGGCGATTGGTCGACGATCATGTCGATGATCTTGCCGGCGTCGCCCAGGAACTCTTCCAGCGACGGCACGTCCGGATTCAGGCTGCCGAACAGGAAGCCCTTGTAGTTGCCGAAGCGCGCCACCTTCTTCAGGTCGTGCGAGCCTTCCTTGTTGAAGCACTCCGGATAGCCGGCGTCTTCCGGGTCCTTCACTTTCAGCAGCTTGCCGCTGTTGTTGAAGGTCCAGCCGTGGAACGGGCAGGTGTAGGTCGCCTTGTTGCCGCGCTTGTGGCGGCACAGCTGGGCGCCGCGGTGGCTGCAGGCGTTGATGAAGGCGTTCAGCTCGCCCTGGCGGTTACGCGCGATGAACACCGGCTGGCGGCCGATGTGCGTCGTGTAGTAATCGTTGACGTTCGGGACCTGGCTTTCGTGGGCCAGGTAGATCCAGTTGCCCTCGAAGATGTGCTTCAGCTCGAGTTCGAACAGGGCTTCGTCGGTGAAGGCGTTGCGGTGCAGGCGGTAGTCGCCGCTGGCTTCGTCTTCGATCAGGTAGTCGTCGATGCGCTTCGGGGCAAAAGCGCTGACCGGACGGATCGGGATCATGGCGTTCTCCTCAGGCGGCGGCGCGGGCGCGCTCCACCACCGGGCTCGGGGCGCCGGCGGTGTCGCGGTACAGGCGGAAATCGAAGTCGATGGAGGCGAACGGCGCGTCCACGCGCTTCGCATCCAGCTGGGCCGGGTCGTCGATGCGCTTCACCGCCGGCACCAGGCCTTCGCGGCTGGCGAAGGCGAAGTCGTCCCACAGGTACTCGTCGCCGTCGATGTTGATCTGGGTGGTCAGCTTGCGGTGGCCCGGCGCGGACACGAAGAAGTGGATGTGGGCCGGACGCTGGCCGTGGCGGCCCAGCTTGTCGAGCAGCTGCTGGGTGGTGCCGTTCGGCGGGCAGCCGTAGCCCTTGGGCAGGATGCTGCGGAAGGCATAGCGGCCCTCTTCGTCCGTGACGATGGTGCGGCGCAGGTTGAAGTCCGACTGGGTGCGGTCGAAGAAGGAGTAGTTGCCCAGCAGGTTGGCGTGCCAGACTTCGACCTTGGCGCCGGCCAGCGGCTGGCCGGCGCCGTCGAACACGGTGCCCTGCATGAACAGGGTTTCGGCCTGCGCGCTTTCGGTGCCGTCGTCGAGGCGGGCGAAGCCCACGCTTTCCGGGGCGCCGGCCACGTACAGCGGGCCTTCGATGGTGCGCGGGGTGCCGCCTTCCAGGCCGGCTTTCGCTTCGGCTTCGTCGGCGCGGATGTCCAGGAAACGCTCCAGGCCCAGGCCGGCGGCCAGCAGGCCCAGCTCGTTGGCGGCGCCGGCGGCCGACATGTAGGACACGCCGCTCCAGAATTCGCTCGGGCTGATGTCGAGGTCTTCGATGGCCTTGCACAGGTCGCCCAGCAGGCGCACGACGACTTGCTGCACTCGCGGGTCGGCCGGCTTCGATGCGGCGTCCACGACCCAGTTCTTCGCCAGGGTTTCGATATCTGCGTGGTTCATTTCAGTCTCCTTTAGGTATGGGTGGTGGGTTAGCGATCGTCAAGCCGGATCGAGGACGGATGGCGGCACAGGGGCGTCACCTCGATCTGCATGTAGGGGAACAGGGGCAGCGACATCAACAGCGCGTGCAGGGCTTCGTTGCTCTCGACGTCGAAGATGCTGACGTTGGCGTACTGGCCGGCGATGCGCCACAGGTGGCGCCAGGCGCCCTCTTCCTGCAGGCGCTGGGCCAGGACCTTCTCGTCGGCCTTCAGGCGGGCGGCTTCATCCGCCGGCATCGATGGCGGCAGTTGAACGTTCATGCGGACGTGGAACAGCATGTCTGGTCTCCTCGGGTATTCGGTTAGCGGCGCTGCATTGCATGCAGCTTGTCCAGGTCGGGCTCGACGCCAAGGCCGGGGCCGGTCGGCACCTGCAGCATGAAATCGCGGTAGACCAGCGGTTCGGCCAGGATTTCCTGGGTCAGCAGCAGGGGCCCGAACAGCTCGGTGCCCCAGGCCAGTTCGGCGAAGGTGGCGCAGACGTGGGCGGTGGCCGCGGTGCCGATGCCGCCTTCGAGCATGGTGCCGCCGTACAGGTCGATGCCGGCCAGACGCGCCACGGTCGCCACCTCCAACGCCGGGGTCAGGCCGCCGGACTGGTTGATCTTGACGGCATACACGTCGGCGCCGTCGGCGCGGGCGATCGCCATCGCGTCGTCCGGGCCGTGCAGGGCTTCGTCGGCCATGATTGCCACATCGAAGCGCGCCTTCAGCCTGGCGAGCGCCGCGACGTTGCCGGCCTTGACCGGCTGCTCGATCAGGTCGACGCCGCCGGCTTCCAGGGCGGCGATGCCGCGCACGGCATCGAGCTCGCTCCAGGCCTGGTTGACGTCGACCCGCACGCTGGCGCGGTCGCCCAGCGCGCGCTTGATGGCCAGCACGTGCTGGACGTCCTGGTCGACTTCGCGCAGACCGATCTTCAGCTTGAAGATGCGGTGGCGGCGCAGCTCGAGCATCTGCTCGGCTTCCTGGATGTCGCGGCTGGTGTCGCCGCTGGCCAGGGTCCAGGCCACCGGCAGCGCGTCGCGCACCCGGCCGCCCAGCAGTTCCGAGAGCGGCACCTTGATGCGGCGCGCCTGGGCGTCCAGCAGCGCGGTCTCGATCGCGCATTTGGCGAAACGGTTGCCCTGGAATGCCTTGCGCAGCTTGGCCATCGCCTTGGCCACGCCGCTTGCGTCCATGCCGACCAGCAGCGGGGCGATGTAGGTGTCGATATTGGTCTTGATGCTTTCCGGGCTCTCTTCGCCGTAGGCCAGGCCGCCGATGGTGGTGGCCTCGCCCCAGCCGGTGATGCCGTCCTCGCAGCGCACCCGCACCAGCACCAGGGTCTGGGTATTCATGGTGGCGACCGACAGCTTGTGGGGGCGGATCGTCGGCACGTCGACCAGGAAAGTTTCGATGTTCGCGATATTGGTTTTCATATTCAATGCGTATAATTCTGTCGGTAGAAGCACGATAATCCCGCTTAACAGCGTCGTCCAAGACTAAGTTGGTATCGATTCGATACCTGGGAGGTATGATGTTGGAACTGCGTCACCTGCGCTATTTCGTCGCCGTGGCGGAAGAACGCAACTTCACCCGGGCGGCCGAGCGCCTGCATATCGCACAGCCGCCGCTGAGCCGCCAGATCCAGCAGCTCGAGGAATACCTGGGCGTGGCCCTGATCGAAAAAGGCACCCGTCCGCTGCGCCTGACCGAGGCCGGGCAGTTCTTCCTGGCCCATGCCAAGCCCCTGCTCGACCAGGTGCGCGACCTCAAGAGCATGACCCAGCGCGTGGGCAAGCTGGAGCGCACCATCAACGCCGGTTTCGTCGCCTCGACCCTGTACGGCCTGCTGCCGGACATCATCCGGCGCTACCGCGCGGCCCATCCCGAGGTCGAAGTGGTGATGCACGAGATGACCACCATCGAACAGATGAAGGCCCTGAAGGAAGGCCGCATCGACGTCGGCTTCGGACGCCTGAAGAGCGAGGATCCGAGCATCCGCCGGATCCTGCTGCGCGAGGAGCGCATGGTGCTGGCGTTATTTCCCGGCCACCGCCTGGCCGCCGGCGACGCGCCGCTACGCCTGGTGGACCTGGTGCACGAGCCGCTGCTGGTCTACCCGAGCACGCCGCGCCCGAGCTTCGCCGACCAGGTGCTGGGCCTGTTCAGCGAAGCGCACCTGACCCCGGACCACGTGGTCGAAGTGCGCGAACTACAGATCGCGATGGGCCTGGTGGCGGCCGAACAGGGCCTGGCCATCGTGCCGGCGAGCGTGCAGGGCATGCACCACCGGAACGTGGTGTACCGTCCCATCGAGGACAAGCACGCGTTCTCGCCGATCTTCTTCAGCGTGCGTCACATGGAGCGCACGCCGGAGCTGGAACAGATGCTGGCGGTGATCTACGAGATCTACGACGACTACGGGCTGCCGCACACCAAGGAGACGCTTTAAAATGCGTGACGCAAGCCCGCCATGACGCCGTTCTGCGCTCCTCCCGGCGCCACCGTGCCGCCGGCGTCGAGGGCGACGGCGGCCAGGCCGTCGTTGTCCATCCGCCCCACCGCCCCGTACACCGCGGTGCGCTTCGAGAACGCGTAGGTCAGGCGCGCCACGGCCATCCTGGTATCGTCGCCGGAGCGCTTGACATCCTTGCGCGCCACCTGCGCATCCAGGGTCAGGCCAGGTGCCAGCGGGTGGCTCACACCGAGGTAGACCAGGTCGGACTCGGCAATGCCGGTGGCCGCATCCGTCTTGCGGTCGATGATGCCCGCGCCGACCTTGGTCGCGCCCAGCATGGCGTAGCCGTTGACGGTGACGCGCCGGTCGAAGCGTTCGCTGCTGGTAAGGCCGCCGGCCGCGCCCGTGTTCCCATACAGCTTGTCATAGCTCACGTTCATCCCATACGCGGCGCCGTCATAGCCGAGCAGCGCCGTCACCTGGCGGCAGGCCTTGCTGTTGCCGGCCACCTCGCCGCCGCAGTTGGTGGCCGAGGGGCCGCCCGCGGCCGAGGCGTCGCGCCCGAAGCTGTAGGTGGCGCCCACGGTGACGCCCTGGAAGCTACCCAGGTAGCCGACCGCATTGTCGCTGCGCGCGTTCGGCAGGTAGAGGTCGATGCTGTTGATCGAGAACAGGTTCGGCCCCAGCACGTCGCTCTTGGCGGTAGCGAGGAAAGTCATGTTGAGGATGCGCCCGACCTGCAGCGTGCCCCAATTGCCCTTCAGTCCGATCCAGGCCTGGCGCCCGAACAGGCGTCCTCCCTGCCCCGAGACGCCGGTGTCCGGATTGAAGCCACTCTCCAGCGCGAACACGGCGGCCAGGCCGCCGCCCAGGTCTTCGCTGCCGCGAAAGCCGATGCGCGAAGGCAGGCTGCCGGACAGCGAAGAGACCTTGGTGAGGGCATTGCCGGCGGCGTCGGCATTGGTGGTGCGGGCCACGGCGGCATCGACGATGCCGTACACCGTGACCTGGGTCTGGGCATGGGCGGCGGCGCTGCACACCATGGCGGCAAGGGCGAGGCTTGGTACTGCTTTCATGCATGTCTCCTTCTGTTTGTATTCGTACGCGCGCACGTGCACGGGCCGCGCCCCGTTCAGGGGGCGGCCAGGTGTTGTGCCAGGGTTGGAATCAGGCCTTGGTCGGTTCCGCCAGTGTGGCGCTGCGCAGCGCCGGACGGGCCGAGGCCGAGCGGCCGTGGCGGATGCAGGCCACGGCCACCGCTGCGATGGCGGCGGGGATGGCGATCGCGAGGAAGTTCTGCTGCAGCGGCAGGGCCATGCCGACCAGGGTGCCGATCACGATCGGCGCCAGGATCGCGCCGCTGCGGCCGACGCCCGAGGCCCAGCCGATGCCGGTGGAGCGCACCGCCATCGGGTAGAACTGGCCGGCATAGGCATAGGTGACGATCTGGGTGCCGATGGTCGAGGCGCCCGCCAGGCCGACCAGCAGGAACAGCACCGGCGTCGACACCTTGTAGCCCAGCAGCGTGATCGACACCGCGGCCAGCAGGTACATCCCCACCAGCACATACTTGATGTGGAAGCGGTCGGCCAGCCAGCCGCCGCCCACCGCGCCGATCACGGCGCCGAAGTTCAGCACCAGCACGAAGGTGAGGGCCGAGCCCAGGCTGTAGCCGGCGCCGGCCATCAGCTTGGCCAGCCAGGAGCTGAGCGCGTACACCATGAACAGGCACATGAAGAAGGCGATCCAGAACATGATAGTGGAGAAGCCGCGGCCGTCCTGGAACAGCCGGCCGATCGGCGCTCCTTGCGCGCGGTCGGCCGCCGGCAGCGTGTAGCTGTCGTCCTTCTGCACGCGGTAGCTCGGCTCCATGCGCACCAGGATGTCCTGCAGCTCGGCCTGGCGGCCCAGGCGGATCAGGAAGGGCATCGATTCGGGCAGGCCTTTCAGGATGAAGGGAATCAGGATCACCGGCACGCCGGCGGCCAGGAACACCGACTGCCAGCCGTAGGCTTCGATCATGCCCTTGCCCAGCAGGGCGGCCAGCATGCCGCCCACCGCATAGCCGCTGAACATCAGCGTGACCATGGTGGAGCGGATGCGCTTGGGCGAATACTCGGTCATCTGGGCTACCACGTTCGGCATCACGCCGCCGATGCCCAGGCCGGCGAGAAAGCGCATCACGCTGAAGGTGTAGGGGTCGCTGGCGAAGCCGGCGGCCGCCGTGAACACGCTGAACAGGGCCAGGCAGATGACGATCGCCAGGCGCCGGCCGATCCTGTCGGCGATGGTGCCGAGGAAGATCGCGCCGAACATCATGCCGAACAGGGCCGAGCTGACCATGAAGCCGGCGCTCTGGGCGGTGACGCCCATCTCCTGCATGATCGAGGGCAGCGCGATCCCGGCCACGGCCAGGTCGTAGCCGTCGCAGATGATGATGAGCGCGCACCAGGTGAGGATGCCGAGATGGAAGCGGTTGAAGCGGGCCTCGTCGGCCAGCTTGTGTACGTCGATGTGTCGCATGTTGCTGTCTCCTGTCGTTTGTGGGTGTTATTTGTTGCGGGGGCCGTGCAGCACCCGGCAGGCCACGATCCCGATGATGATGCCCCAGAAGGCCGAGCCCAGGCCGAGGAAGCTGGTGCCCGAGGCGGTGGCCACGAAGGCGATCAGGGAGGCCTCGCAGTGGTCCTGCGCGGCCACCATGGCGCCGAGGTTGGCCAGGATCGGGCCGAGCAGCGCCAGTCCGGCCAGGGTCATCACCAGCTCTTTCGGGAAGGCCGCGAACAGCATCACGATCGAGCCGCCGAACAGTCCCGCGACCAGGTAGAAGACGCCGTTGGCGATGCCGGCGATGTAGCGGCGGCCCGGATCCTCGTGCGCTTCGCGGCCGGTGCACATGGCGGCCGTGATGGCGGCGATCGCGATCGTGATGCCGCCGCTGAAGGCGACCAGCAGCGACACCAGGCTGCTGGTGGCGATGATCGGCCGCACCGGGCTGTCGTAGCCCGAGGTCCTCAGGACCGTCATGCCCGGCAGGTACTGGCCGGTGAGCGTGACCAGCACCAGCGGCAGGGCCAGGCTGAAGGTGCTCGACCAGGACCAGGCCGGCTGGATGAATTGCGGCAGCGCGAGCTCGAAGGCGAGCCCGCCGACATCGGTGCTCCCGCCGGCCCAGGCGATGGCCGCGCCGGTGGCCAGCAGCAGCGCGATGCAGTAGCGGGGCGTGGTGCGCTTGAAGACGAGGTAGGCGGCGAGCATGCCCAGCACCAGCACCGGCATGGTCTGCAGGCCGGTGAATGCCTTGAGCCCGAAGGGAATCAGGATGCCCGCCATCATGCCGCTGGCCACCCCGGGCGGCACCCAGGCGGCGACGCGCTCGACCCAGCCGGACAGGCCGATGGCGAGCAGGATCGCGGCGGCCGTCAGGTAGGCGCCGACCGCCTCGTTCAGCGACAGGTCCGGAAACAGCGTGATCAGGAGCGCGGTGCCCGGCGCCGACCAGGCGGTGATGACGGGGATTTTCAGGCGCCAGCTCAGAACGATGCCGGCGACGGCCGCGCCGATGGAGATGCCCCAGACCCAGGAGGCGGACATCTCGTTCGAGATGCGCGCCGCCTGGGCCGCCTGGAAGAAGATCGCCAGCGGGCCGGAGAACGAGACCAGCACGGCCAGGAAGCCGGCGACGATGGCGGGCAGCATGGAAGCTGCCCCGCCATGCTGCGTATTGGACAGCGCGGGCATGGCTTCGCCCGCGCCACGGCTGTGATGGCCCTGACCCTGCATGCTGTCTCCGTTTCGTTTTTTCTGGAGAAGCGCCGTCGTGGGCGCTTCCTGCATTGCAGAGTAGTTAAGCCCGCGGGCTCAGTCCAACACTGATTTGGTATGCAATCGATACCTCAGGGGTATCGGTCGGGCTTGCCTGTCTGCATTTGAAAATCCGGGTTCGCGGAGCTGTGCTATGGTCGTTCGACCCGTTCACACGCGCGCTCGAAGGAGGAAGGATGAACCGCTTCAAGGACAAGACCGTACTGGTGACAGGTGCGGCTTCCGGCATCGGCCTGGCGGTTGCCCGCCGCTTCCTCGACGAGGGCGCCCGGGTCGTGATGCTCGATATCGACGCAGCCTGCCTTCAAGAGTCCGCTGCCGCACTGCCGCAGGACCGCATCCTGGTGCAGGTCGGCGATACCGCCGACAGGCAAACGGCCGTCACCGCCGTCAAGGCCGCGGTCGAGAAGTTCGGCGGGCTGCACGTCCTCGTCAACAACGCCGGGGTGGCGACCGAGGGCGACATCATGGCGACCAGCGAGGAAGACTTCGAGCGCGTCATGGCGGTCAACGTGGCCGGCTACTTCCACATGGCCAAGGCGGCGATGCCCGAGCTGGTGAAGACCCGCGGTTCGATCGTCATGACCTCTTCCGTGTCGGGGCTGGGCGGCGACTGGGAGCTGTTCGCCTACAACACCTCGAAGGGCGCCGTCAGCAACATGGTGCGCGCGATGGCGATGGATGCGGCCAAGGATGGCGTGCGGGTGAACGCCGTCAATCCGAGCTTCACGGTTACCCGGATGACCGAGGACATGGTGAACGATCCGGAGCTGGTCGCCGAATTCAACAAGCGCATGCCTCTCGGCGCGCCCGAGGATCCGGAGGGCGTTGCGGCGGCGATGGTGTTCCTGGCGAGCGAGGATGCGCGCCTGATCACGGGGGTGAACCTGCCGGTGGATGCGGGCCTGATGGCGTCGAACGGGCAGCCGCACCAGTAGGAAGCTTCGCCGCCAGCGGCGCATGCTGCCCCATCAACTCCACGATCCAGTCGATGAACACCCGCAGCGCCTTGCCCAGGTAGCGGTTGGGCGGATAGGCCACGTAGAGCGGCATCGGGTCGATCTCCCAATCCGCGAACAGGCGCACCAAGGCCCCCTTGGCCGCATGCTCGCGCGCCATGTAGTCGGGCAGCCACAGCACGCCCAATCCGGCCAGGCCCGCCGTCAGGTAGGCGTTGCCGTCGTCGATCGCCAGTACGTAGCGCCCGCCGATCTTCACCGTCTCGCCGCTCCTGTGCATGGCGTAAGGCAGGCCGTTGGCCCAGCGGAAGCGCACGATGCGGTGGCGCGGGTCCTGCAGATCATTGGGGTGCAGCGGCGTGCCGGCCTGGGCCAGGTAGGAAGGCGCCGCATAGACGCCCAGCTGCAGATCGCCGACGTGGCGCGCCACCAGCGACAGGTCGGACACCTGGCCGCCGCGCACCACGCAGTCGACGTTCTCGCCGATCAGGTCGACCTTGCGGTCGCTGGCGCCGAGGTCGAACTGGATCTCGGGGTAGCGCGCGTGGAAGGCCGGCAGCGCCGGCACCAGGATCATGTTCGCAAACGGACTGGGCACGTCCACCCGCAACAGGCCGCGCGGCGCGTTTGAAGAGCCGGGAAGATTGTTCTCGATGTCGTGCAGCTCGGCCAGCAGGCGCACCACGCGCTCGTAGTAGGCGGCGCCGTCGGCGGTGACGTTCACCTTGCGGGTGGTGCGGTTGAGCAGCTTGAGGCGCAGGTGGGCTTCCAGCTGCTGCACCAGCTGGGTCACGCTGGTGCGGCTCATGCCGAGCGTCTCGGCCGCCCGGGTAAAGCTGCCCGCCTCGACCACCCGGACGAATGCCCGCATGCCGTCAAATCTGTCCATCAGGCCTCCGCTATCGATTGTGTGGATTATACAAACAGTCTTGACGTCATTTGGTGGTTTATCTGGGCAAATCGGAGCGCTACAGTGCGAGCATCCACCAACAGCAAGGAGTGCACCCATGACTATCCGTGATGTCGTTTTCCCGGCCGGCCGCCAGGCCCTGTATGAACAGAACCGCTATTCGCCCGCCGTACGTTCCGGCGGCTTCCTGTTCGTGTCCGGCCAGGTCGGCAGCCGCGAGGATGGCTCGCCCGAACCGGAACTCGATGCCCAGGTGCGGCGCGCCTTCCAGAACCTGAATGCCGTGCTGGATGCGGCCGGCTGCACGTTTGGGGACGTGGTCGACGTGACCGTGTTCATCGTCGATCCGGAGTCGACATTCGAGCGTATCTGGGAGGTGGCGCGCGAATACTGGGGCGAGGCGCCCTACCCCAATATCACGGCGGTGGGGGTGACCTGGCTGTACGGCTTCCAGTTCGAGATCAAGGCGATCGCCCGGGTACCGGAATGAGGCGCAGGCCGGCGATGTGAGCTTTCGCGCATTTTCGGCCGCACGGAATCGGGCATGATGGCGACATACCACTCGCCATCGTTCATCCCATGCCTGCTTCGATACCGACCTTCGTTGCCGTATTGCTCCTCCTGGCCGGTAGCGCGGCCATCCCGGCATCGGCATGCCGGCTCTACTCCCCGGAGGAAGTCGGCCGCGGACGCGAGGCAGCCCTGCGCACGATGCAGGCGAAGGTCCTGGCGCTCAGGGACGAAGCGGACCTGGTGTTTGTCGGCTACCTGCAGAAACTGACCTACCATGACATGACCGTCGATGCCGGGTCCGCTTCTCCCACCGTCATGCGGGCACACCAGGCAAGCTTCCTCAACCCCACTGAAATCAAAGGCAAGTACCCGACGGGCCTGGCGCTGGGCTTCCGGACCAACCAGACCCTGGTCGTGGTCAATTGCCACAGCAACATCCAGGACAGCTTGCCCAAGGGAGAAAGACGTCGGTCAGACCTTTCTCGTCTACGCTAAAGAGGGCAGAATCCTCAGGGTCAGCCGTATTCCGGAACAGCAGCTGATGGACGGCGGGCAGGAAGCGGAGTTCTTGCGCAACAGCCCTTAATCAAGCGCCCTTGCGCGCCACGTACTGCTGGTAGCCGCGCGCCCGCAGCGCGCAGGCCGGGCAGGTCCCGCAGCCATGCCCCCAGGCATGGGCCTCCCCGCGCTCGCCCAGGTAGCAGGTATGGGTGTCGAAGCGGATCAGGTCCACCAGCGCCTCGCCGCCGCAGTCCTGGGCCAGCTGCCAGGTCTCGGCTTTGTCGATCCACATCAGCGGCGTCTCGACCTTCAGGCGCGTGGCCATGCCGAGGTTCAGGGCCACCTGCAGCGCCTTCATGGTGTCGTCGCGGCAGTCCGGGTAGCCCGAGAAATCGGTCTCGCACATGCCGCCCACCAGCACGTTCAGGCCGCGCCGGTAGGCCACCGTGGCCGCCACCATCATGAACATCAGGTTACGGCCCGGCACGAAGGTGTTCGGCAAGCCGTTTTCCTGCATCGCGATCGCCACATTGCTGGTCAGGGCGGTATCCGAGATCTTGCCGATCAGGGACAGGTCGATCAGGTGGTCCTCGCCCAGGCGCGCGTCCCAGTCCGGCCGCAGTGCGCGCATCTTCGCCAGCAGCGGCAGGCGCACGTCCAGCTCGATGGCGTGGCGCTGGCCATAGTCGAAGCCGATGGTCTCCACGCGCGCATAGCGCTGCAGCGCCCACGCGAGGCAAGTGGTGGAATCCTGGCCGCCGCTGAACAGGACGAGGGCGGTGTCGTTGGTGTGCATGATCGAGGTCCGTGAACGGAAGAAAGCGCGAATTCTGGCATAAAACAGGGGCATGCGTGCGCCGCGGCAAGCGCACTGCTGGGCGAAGAGTTCGTCATCATTTTTGCCAATCCGTTAAGATTGCCATGAATTTTATCTGTGGAGTCTTATGTTTCCTGCAAGATCGATCCCGCGCCGTTTGCGCCCCCTGCCCCGTCTCCTGGCCGGCATGGGCGCATTGCTATTTGCAACGGCATTGCACGCACAGGGAATCGATTACCAGGTCCGCATCGACGCCCCGCGCCAGATCGAGAACATGCTCGAGGAAAACCTCGACCTGATGCGCTGGCGCGGCAACCCGCGCGTGGACATGGAGCAGCTGCAGCGCCTGGTCAAGGAAGCCCCGGAACAGGCCAGGACCTTCATCGCCACCGAGGGCTATTACTCGCCCAAGATCTCGGCCGGCCTGGATACCAGCGGCGGCCGGCCGGTGGCGCGCGTCATCGTCGATCCAGGTCCGGCCACCGTGGTCGGCGACGTCGACCTGGTGCTGCAGGGCTTCGCCCCGATCGACGAGGGCAGCGCGCCGTTCGACGCCGGCGCCCTGCGCCAGCGCTGGTCGCTGCCGGTGGGGGCGCGCTTCCGCCAGGAGGACTGGGAAGCGGCCAAGCGCGGCCTGCTGCGCGAAGTGGCGCAGACGCGCTTCCCGCGTGCGCGCCTGGTGGAAACCAGCGCCACCGTCGATCCGGAAGAGCGCCGCGCCTTGCTGCGCGTGGTCATCGACAGCGGCCCGGAGATGCGCTTCGGCGAGCTGCGCATCCGCGGCCTGAAACGCTATCCGCGCGAGGTCATCACCAACCTGAACAAGATCAATCCGGGCGACCAGTACAGCGAGGCGGCGCTGACCGCCCTGCAATCGCGCCTGCAGGACACCGGCTACTTCAGCAGCGTCGAGGTCAGCGCCGACATGCGCCAGGTGCTCAACGCCGAGCTGCAGGAACTGAAGGAAGGCGACGGCGACGCCGACGCCAACCCTGCCACGCCGGAACCGCCGACCGGCCCGACCGTGCTGCCGGTGCTGGTGCGCGTGGTCGAGAACAAGCGCAAGAACGTCGAGGTCGGCCTCGGCTTCTCGACCGATACCGGCGCGCGTGCCCAGGCCAGCTACGACGACCTGAACGTGTTCGGCAAGCGCATGAAGAGCGACCTGATCTACGAACAGCGGCGCCAGACCGCGCGCGTCGACTTCTTCTGGCCGACCACGCCCAAGGGCTACAACGACAGCGTCGGCGCCGGCGTCGAGCGCAACGACGTGCGCGGCGAGATCACCACCCTGGCCACGGTCGCGGCGCGCCGTTCCTGGGGCTCGCCCCTGCTCGAGCGCAGCCTGACGCTCGAAGCGCTGATCGAACGACGCGAAGTGCCGCCGAGCGAGCCGACCACCGCGCGCAGCGTGCCGCTTACCTACGCCATCACCAAGCGCAAGCTCGACAGCCTGATCCAGCCTACCAACGGCTACGTGCTGCAGGGCCAGCTGGGCGGCGCCCTGCTGCCGATCCTGACCGACGAAAAATTCCTGCGCCTCTACCTGCGCGGCCAGATGTTCAAGCCGCTGGGCGAAGCCGGCACCCTGGTGCTGCGCGGAGAATTCGGCGCGGTGGCGGCCAAGGAAAAGCTGGGCGTGCCGTCGACCTTCCTGTTCCGCGCCGGCGGCGACCAGTCGGTGCGCGGCTACGGCTACCGCGAACTGGGCGTGCGCGAGAACGGCGCCATCGTCGGCGGCAAGTACCTGCTCACCGCGAGCGCCGAATACCAGTATTTCTTCCGCCCGCCCTGGGGCGTGGCCGTGTTCTATGACGTCGGCAATGCCGCCGACAAGGTCGGCGACCTGAAACCGAAATCCGGCTTCGGCGTCGGCGCGCGCTGGCGCAGCCCGGTGGGCCCGATCAACGTCGACCTGGCCTATGGCCATGCCGTGAAAAAGGCGCGCCTGCACTTCTCCCTGGGATTCACCTTCTGATGGACACGAACGACACCTCCACCGACCAGGCTACGCCCGCGGCGCAGCCCAAGCCGCGGCGCTGGCCGCGCCGCGTCGCCATCGGCGTCGTCGTCACGGGCGTGATCGTCGGCGGCACGCTCTGGTACCTGGGGCGCGAGACCACGCTGCAGATGATCGCGCAGAAGGTGGCCGCGTCCACCGGCGGCAAGCTCACCCTGACCGGCGTGCGCGGCTCCCTGTACGGCACCATGACCATCGAACGCGCGGTGTGGCGCACCGACGAGCAGCTGGTCATCGCCAACAAGATCAACCTGCACTGGTCGCCGGGGCAGATCGTCTCGCGCGGCATCCTGGTGGACAAGCTGCACGCGGCCAACCTGCGGGTCGAGACCCTCAAGGAAAGCGAGGAGCGCTCGCCGATGCCGGCGACGCTGGCGCCGCCGTTCACGGTCTCGATCGACGACGCGCGCCTGAACCGGGCCACCTTCGTCAACCAGGGCGCGGAAACCCACATCGACAACATCCGCCTGCGCGTGGAGGGCAGCAAGCAGCGCTGGCAGCTACGCGACGCCGCCGCCGTGACGCCCTGGGGCGAGGTGGCCGCCAACGGCAGCATCGGCGCCCAGCGCCCCTTCAAGCTCGACGCCACCGCCAGCCTGACCCAGTCGCAGGCCAAGGCCGGCGCCAGAGCCGCCCAGCTGCGCTTGAAGCTCGGCGGCGACCTGGAGACCACCCTGGTCGACGCCAATGGCCAGGCCGGCCGCGCGGTGGGCGACGCCCGCTTCGTGCTCTCGCCCTATGCCGAGATTCCGCTGCGCGAAATGCGCATCAACGGCCGCAACGTCGACCCGGGCTTCTTCAACCCGTCGCTGCCGACCGCCGACCTGACTTTCGCCATCGCCGGCAAGCTGGACGACAAACGCAATATCAGCGGCCGCGTCGACATCAGCAACGACGGGCCGGAAGGCACCATCGACCAGCAGCGCCTGCCGCTGCGCCTCATGCGCGGCCAGCTGGGCGGCAACCTGGACGCCCTGCAGGTGTCCGACGTGCTGATGGATTTCGGCGCCGCCGGCCGCTTCACGGGCACCGGCGGCGTGCAGCGCGACAAGAACGAGGAAGGTCTCGGCACCGCGCGCTTCACCCTGCACACCGACCGCTTCGACCTGAAGGGCATCCATTCCGCCATGAAGCCCACCGCGATCCGCGGCGACATCCAGGTGACGAATGCCGGCGACACGCAAACCCTGCAGGCCAACCTGGCCGACAAGGCGCTGCGCCTGGCCGCGCTGGCGACGCTGCAGAACAACGTGGTCACGGTGCGCGAAGCGCGCCTGTCCAGCGGCAGCAGCCGGGTAGACCTCAGCGGCAGCATGAACCTGCTGGAAGACAAGGCCTTCAAGGCCAGCGCCAGCGCCAGCCGCTTCAACCCGGCCGATTTCGGCGACTTCCCGCAAGCCGACATCAACGCCAGCGTCAATGCGGCCGGCGCGCTCGCCCCGGCCTGGCGCGTGGATGCCGACTTCGCGGTGCGCCGTAGCCGCCTGATGAACCAGGCGCTGTCCGGCCAGGGCAAGCTGCACGCTGACGCCAAGCGCATCAGCGGCATCGATGCCGACCTGGCGCTGGGCCAGAACACGGTGGCCTTGAGGGGCGCCTTCGGCGGCGCGGGCGACCGCCTGCAATGGCGCGTCGACGGACGCCAGCTGTCGGCGCTGCGCAGCGACTTGTACGGCGCCGTCACGGCAAGCGGCGTCGCCACCGGCAGCATGGCGGCGCCGCGCACCACTTTCGAAGTCAATGCCAATGGCCTGGGCTGGGTCGCCGCCCAGCGCAAGAATGCGGGCGGCAGCCTGCGCGCCAGCGGCGAAGCCTGGCTGGCCGGGGGCGAAGGCGCGCGCTTCGTCGAAGCGAAGATGAGCGGCGCGATGCAGCGCTTTAATCCCGCCGCCTTCGGTTCGCCCCTGGCCGGCTCGATCAACGGCGCGTTCGACGCCAGCGGCCGTAGCGGGGCCGACTGGCGCGGCGCGGTCGACCTGCGGGTGCAAGACTCGCTTCTGTCGAATTCGCCGCTGTGGGGCCACGCCAAACTCACGGCCGACCGCCGCCACATCTCGCATGCCGACGTCGACCTGCACGTGGGCGCCAACGTGCTGGCCGCCAAGGGCAGCTTCGGCGCGGGCAAGGATCAACTTGACTGGCGCATCGACGCCCCGCAGCTGGCCGCGCTCGGCCCCGACTTCGCCGGCGTGCTGCGCGGCCAGGGCCTTCTTTCCGGCACCATGGATGCGCCCTCGTTCGGCGCCGCGCTGGAAGGCCAGAACCTGCGCCTGCTCGGCGTCCACAGCATCCGCGCGCTGCGCGCCAGCGCCAAGCTCGGCTCCGGTCGCGGCGCCAACGACGCACTGGCGACCGACATCCAGGTCACCGAGTACGCCAGCGGCGACACCCGCGTCGCTTCTGCCAGCCTGAAAACGGAAGGCACGCGCGGCGCCCATACCCTGCGCGCGGCCGCGGTCGGCGACGCTTTCGATGCCAACCTCGAGGTGCGCGGCGGCTTCGCGCGCGACACCTGGAGCGGTACCCTGGCCGCCTTGCAGAACCGCGGCCGCTACGCGATGACGCTGCAGGCACCGGTGCCGCTGCGCATCAGCGGCGCGCCCGGCAGCGGATTCATGGGCCTGGCCAAGCCGCAAAGCATCGCCTTCAACGGCGCCGTCATTCGCCTGCCGGCCGGCAGCATCACGGTCGACTCGCTGGTCAAGAACGGCCCGCGCTGGGCCAGCCGCGGCCATGCCGACAACGTGCCGCTCACCTACCTGTCGCAGTTCTCGCCCACCATCCGCGACAACGCGCGCGGCGACCTGACCCTGGGCGCGAAATGGGAGCTCGACCTGCGCACCGCGACCGCCACCGGCGGCGCACCGGCGCTGGACGGCATGGTCCACGTGTTCCGCGAAAAGGGCGACGTGATCGCCGGCGGCGACCGCCCGGTGCCGCTCGGCCTGCGCACTTTCGAGGCGCGCGCCGACGTCGTCGGCAGCTCGCTGAAGGTCGGCCTCGACCTCGACGGCGCCCGCACCGGCAGCGTCGAGGTCGACGCCACCGCCCAGCTGCTGCAGGGCCGCCTGGACGGCGACAGCCCGCTGCGCATGACGGCCAGGGCCGACATCGGCTCGATCGCCTGGCTGGCCTCGTTCGCCGGCCAGTCCGGGCTCGAGCTGGACGGCGCGCTGCGCCTGGCCCTGACAGGAACCGGCACGATCGGCACGCCGCGCCTGGACGGCAGCGTGCAGGGCGACAAGCTGGCGGTGCGCTGGCCCGAACAGGGCCTGCGCCTGCAGAACGGCGAGCTGCGCGCCAGCCTGGCCGGCGACCGGCTGCAGCTGCAGCGCCTCTACTTCCAGGGCCGCCAGGGCAGCGCCTCGGCCGACGGCTTCCTGCGCTTTTCCAGCGGCCTGGCCGCGGCCGACCTGCGTCTGACGCTGGACAAGCTCGAAGCGCTGTCGCGCCCGGACCGCACCGTGGTCCTCAGCGGCAAGGCCTCGCTGGTGCGCGACGCCGAGCGCTTCGCGATCGAAGGCAACGTGCGCGCCGACCGCGCCCTGATCGAATTCGCGCCGCAGGGCCGGCCGACCATGTCGGACGACGTCATCGTGCTGGGCCAGGGCGGCACCAGGCCGCAGCCCTCGAACAAGAAAGAAGAACTGCCGCTCACCATCGACCTGCGCGCCGACCTGGGCGACGAGTTCCGACTGCGCGGCCTGGGCATCGACGCCACCCTGGCCGGCAACGTGCGCATGCGCAAGGTCGGCGCCGGCGCGCCGCGCGTGAACGGGACCATCCGCGCGGTCGAAGGCGATTATGCGGCCTATGGACAGCGGCTGGAGATCCGGCGCGCCGTCATCACCTTCAGCGGTCCCTACGACAACCCGGCGCTCGACGTGCTGGCAGTGCGCGCGCGGCCCGAGGGCGAGCAGCTGACCGAAACCAATGTGGAAGCTGGCGTGCAGGTACGCGGCACCGCCCAGGCGCCGGAAGCGCGGCTGGTATCGACGCCGAACGTGCCGGACAGCGAGAAACTGTCCTGGCTGGTGCTCGGCCACGGCATGGAAGGCACCAGCGGCAACGAGAAGGACGTGCTGGCCGCCGCGGCCGCCGCCCTGCTCGGCGGCAAGGGCGGCACCGGCGGCATCACGCAGAAGCTGGCGACCTCGCTCGGCGTGGACGAACTGGGCCTGAAGCAGGCGAACGGCGGCAACGGCGGCCTGGCGGACACGGTAGTGACGGTGGGCAAGCGCATCTCGTCGCGCACCTACCTCAGCTTCGAGCAGGGCGCGACCACGGCCTCGAGCCTGGTACGCCTGCGCTACAAATGGACCCCGCGCATCACGCTGCAGTTCCAGACCGGCACCAATACCGCGCTGGACGTGCTGTACGCCTGGGCCTTCGATTAATCCGCCTGGCCCTCCGGAGGCAGAGATGATGACAGAACAGTTCGTGCCCCTGCTGCTGCTGCTCGCCAGCCTCGACGGCGCTGCCCAGCCCCAGCAGAAGATCCCGCGCGCTTATCAAGGCGAATGGAACATGCACCTGAAGGACTGCGGCACATCGCGCAACGACTCGGTGCTGCGCCTGCATGGCAACCAGCTAGCCTACTTCGAGAGCACCGGCCCGGTGCGGGCCGCGGTGGCGCGCGAGCGGGAACTCGTCCTGATCGCCGAACTGAAGGGGGAAGGAGAAACGCGTCTGCATGCCGCCCACTTCCAGCTGGCGCGCGACGGGCGCAGCCTGACCGACCTCAGGAGCACGCCGCCGCTGGTGCGCTACCGCTGCCCGCTGCGGCGCAACTAGGAATGCTTCCCCGCCCGGCCGGCATGCTCGAGGTGATGCAGGAAGGCCGCGGCCACCGGTGACAGCTTCTTGCCTTTCCGGTACAGCGTCCACCAGTTCGACTGCACCGGAAATCCTTCCACCGGGAGCGACACCAGATGCTCCTCGGCCGGACGCTCGCCCAGCGCATGGCGCGAGATCACACCCAGGCCCAGGCTGGCCGCCACTGCCTGCATGATCGCTTCGTTGCTGCCCAGCTCCATGCGCACGTCCGGCCGGAATCCCAGCGCCTTGAAATGCCGGTCGCAGGCCAGCCGGGTTCCCGATCCCTTTTCGCGCAGGATGAAGCGCAGCGGCGCCAACTCGGCCAAGGCGATGCGCTCGCGCCCGACCAGCGGATGCGAGGCCGAGGCGATCACGTCGAGGGGATTGGACAGGAAGGCGTGGCGCTCGAGTTCCAGGTCGCCCGGCGGCATCGACATGATGTAGAGGTCGTCGAGGTTGTCGCGCAGGCGCTTGAGCACACCGTCGCGGTTGAGCACTTCGAGCGCGATGTCGATATCCGGAAAGGCCGCGCAAAAGGTTCCGAGAAGACGGGGCACGAAGTATCTTGCCGTACTGACCACCGACAGCCGCAGGCGGCCGCGGGTCATGCCCTGGATGCCGTCCATGTGCTGTTCGAAGGCCGTCCACTCGTCCATCATGGCGCGCGCCGTGCGCGCCAGGGCCTCCCCGGCCGCGGTCAGGTACAAGCGCTTGCCCACCTGCTCATAGAGCGGCATGCCGATCCCGTCGGCCAGCTCGCGCAGCTGCATCGACGCGGTCGGCTGCGTTACATGGCAGGCGCGGGCGGCCGCCGTCACACTCAGGTGTTCGGCAAAGGCAAGAAAGAGGCGCAGCTGGCGAAAGGTCGCGTTCATAGAGATTTATCTATACCACGCATCATAATAATCGATTTTTCTTTATTGCCGGCAGCGCTTAGGATGCAGGACCTTCTGTTGAGTCCGAACACATGAACAACTTCCTCGACCCTGCCATCCTGTTTTTTGCCTTCGGCATCCTGGCCGGCTGCGTGAAATCGAACCTCGAGATTCCCCAGCCGATCGCGCGCTTCCTGTCGCTCTACCTCCTGATGGCGCTCGGCCTGAAAGGCGGTTTCGCCCTCGCCCAATCCGGCCTGACCGCGGAAATCGCGGCCAGCCTCGGCGCCGCCGTGCTGCTGGCGGTCGCCATCCCGCTGGCCGCCTATCCCTTGCTGAAGCGTTTCGTGTCCGGCTTCGACGCGGCCGCGGTCGCGGCCACCTACGGTTCGGTCAGCGCGGTCACCTTCATCACGGCGACCCAATACCTGGACGTCCACGGGATCGCCTATGGCGGCCACATGGCGGCGGCGATGGCCCTGATGGAGTCGCCCGCCATCGTGATTGCCGTGGTGCTGGCCAATTCGCTGCGCCAGGCCGGGGCGCCGGCCGTGCTGCCGGGCGCGAACGGCAGCGCCACGCTGGGCGCGCCGGGACCGCGCGTCGGCCTCGGCAAGATCCTGCACGAGTCATTTACCGACGGCACCCAGCTGCTGCTGATCGGCGCCATGGCAGTGGGCCTGCTGACGGGCGAAGCCGGCAAGGCCGCCATGGCGCCCTTCTCGATCGACCTGTTCAAGGGCATGCTGGCCTTCTTCCTGCTCGACATGGGCTTGCACACCGCACGCAACCTGGGCAAGCTGCGCAACCAGTCGCGCTGGCTGCTGGCCTACGCGGCCGGTGCGCCGGTGGTGCATGCCAGCCTGGCCCTCTGCCTGGCCGCCCTGCTCGGCCTATCGGTGGGCAACGCCACCCTGCTGATGGTGCTGGCCGGCAGCGCCTCGTACATCGCCGTCCCGGCGGCGCTGCGCTATGCGATCCCGGAAGCCAACCCGTCGGTGTACTTCAGCATGTCGCTCGGGGTCACCTTCCCCCTGAACATCCTGCTGGGCATTCCTGCCTATGCCTGGGTAGCCGGCGCGGTGCTGTAAAGCTTCAGGAAAACAGGCTGGGCTTGGGATCGGGCACCGGTTCCTCCTCGCCCTGCGGCAGATGCGGGTGGCCGGGCTGGTGGTGCGGATGGGGCGTATCGAAGGGATCGGGCGCCGGTTCCTCGATCGGGGCCGGGTCCGGCGCGCGGTGCGCCCTCAGGGGAACATGGGCGAACGGCTCTGCATTCATGGCGGGAATCTCCTCGTCAAAGCGGAGCGGACACCTTACCATGATGGCCTGCGGGCCGCCGTTCGCTGCCGTCTTCCGTGCGGGGCGGCTACAATGGCAGGCTTGAACCAACTCATCCCGCCATGCAAGAACTTTCGATTACCACCCTCGCCCTGCTCATCCTGACCCCGCTGCTGGTCTGGCGCGTCTACCAGCGCATCAAGGCCCGCATGCTCCGCCAGCGCTCGATCGTCTCGCGCCACTACACCGGCGTGCTGGTATTCGGCGCCATGATTCTGGTGCCGCTGGCGCAGCTGTTCGACCGGCCGACCCAGCTGGCTGCGCTGCTGGCCGGTTCGGCCTTCGGTCTCGGCTGGGGCCATTACGCCTTGACGCGCACCCGCTTCGAGGACACCGAACAGGGCTACTACTTCACGCCGCCGGCGCAGCTGGGCATCCTGTTCGCGATGATTCTGGTGGCGCGCATCCTCTACCTCGGGGTCGAGATCTATGCCAACCAAGGCAAGGGCATCCCGGCGCCGAAGCTGACGGACGACATGCTGAGCATGCTGTGCGTTGGGCTGACCGCGGGCTATTTCGAACGCTACTCGGCCGGCCTGTTGCTGTGGCGGCGCAAGCTGCGCAAGGCGATCGACCTCGGATGAAAATGGGCTACCGGCCCCATTCCTTTATGAGGGTCAGGTCTGACATTTAGACACGAGCTCGAGCATTACTTTGATTGTATTGCTCAGTCCGTGTCCGAATGTCAGACCTGACCCTGACCCTTCCCCACATATTTTTCTTGTAGGTGGATGGGGTTGCTGTTAGCTTCCTGTGAAAAAAGCTGGTGCATGCATGGCTGTGTTAGCCCTCTCTTTCGTAGCGACCAAACTGCGAAGGAGAAGCAACCATGCACGCACACCGCATCATACAAAATCTGTTGGACACGAAGTGTTCCCAGATCCATGCCAAGCGCCGCTGCTGCATCGCGAAAGTGGCTGAGGCCGGCAGAATCGGCGGGCTTGGCGTTGTCAAGATGGGGCGCTCTCTAGAGGCGAAGACGAGCATTCGTCATCGCATCAAGTGCTGTGATCGTCTGCTGAGTAATCGTCATCTGTTGTCTGAGCGGCTAACGATTTTTCATGCTCTGGACGAAGCCGTTCTGGCTGGTCATCGGCACATTGCCATTACTGTCGACTGGTCCGTTTTGGTGCCTGATGGAAGCTTGCATCTCTTGCGTGCTGCGGTCACCGTCAAGGGACGTGCCTTCGTTCTTTACGAAGAGGTGCACGAGGAATCCGACCTGGGTTCTTCAAAAGTACACCGCTGCTTCCTCGAGACGCTATGCTCGCTATTGCCCGATCAATGCCGGCCGATACTGGTCACGGATGCCGGATTCCGGGCAACGTGGTTCAAGCTGGCCACGGGAATGCACATTTCGTGGGTTGGGCGTATCCGGAACCGTGACATGGTATGTGCCGAAGGATCCGGACAGTGGGATGGATGCAAGACTTGGTATGCCGGAGCGACAGCCAAGCCACGCTGTCTTGGCCGTTTTCAGTATGCACGCGCCAACGCGACACCATGCCAGCTGGTGCTGTACAAAAAGGCACCGCAAGGGCGTCATCACCGCACCAGCTTCGGCAAGAAGACAATGAGCTCCAACAGCAAGAAGAACAGGGCTGCCCAAGTTGAACCCTGGTTACTCGCCGTCTCCTCGGACTTGGAAGCATTGAGTGCGAGACAGGTAGTAGAGATCTACGCTGGCCGGATGCAGATCGAGCAAACCTTCCGGGATTTAAAAAATGCGCAATGGGGAATGGCATTAACAGAAAGCCAGACGCGCGCGCCCCAACGCCTGGAAGTGCTCTTGATGCTTGGAGCATTGATCAGCTATGCCCTCTGGCTGATCGGCTTGGCGGCAGCAAATGCTGGCTACCAAATCAACTATGGCAACACGAAGAAGTCAGGGCCAACGCTCTCGATACTTACCCTGGCACGTCATTACTTGACCGATTGCGTGCGACCTCGGCTAGATCGGCACGCCTTCCAGCTCGCCCTACTTACACTGATCAATCTGGTGCAGGTAGTGAAAATTTGAGGGGAAGGGTCAGGACCTGACCCCGGAGTGCGGGGATGACGTTCTAAGCCAACAATAAAAAGGGGAACCGGCCAGGCTCCCCTTCGCTTACGCGGCCTTCGCCTCGTCCTTCCTTCGCTGCAGCACGAAGATCGGCTGCGCCCACTGCACGTCCTTCTTCTTCTTGCTGGTGATGAGCGTCAGCTCCGACGGGTCGTACACGTCGGTGTTGTGCGTCAGCGGCGTGGTCATCAGGTACTGGGCGTCGGTGTTCTTCAGGAACTCGCCGACCAGCTGGATGTTGCGGATATCCAGGTGGGCGAAGGGTTCGTCGATGAACACGAAGCCGCCCGAGCCTTCTTCCGACTTCAGCAGGCCGATCAAGAGCACCAGCGACTTCATCACCTGCTGGCCGCCAGAGGCCTCGCCGTCGTTCATGCCGATCTGGTCCTTGCCGTCGAACTTGAAGCGCACGTGCAGGCCGGCCTGGGCCAGCTGCACGTCGTCGTTCTCCAGGCGCACCGGATCGGCCTGCACGTCGATGCCCGCCAGCTCGCCCAGCTCCTTGATGTTCTTGGAGTAGGTCTTGATGGTGTAGCGCAGGCGCTCGATGTAGGCGCCGCGCGCGTTGGCGGTGGCCTCGATCGCGCGGTTGTTCTGGTAGCGGCGCTCCTCGGTTTCGGATTGACGGCCACTGAGCTGGTCGTTCAGGCGCGCGTACTGGTCGATGACGGTGTTGTCCTGTTCCCAGTCGTCGCGTGCCAGGGCGTGCTCGAGCGAGGACAGGCGCAGGTTGACCTGGTGCGCGTTCTGGTGCTTGGCCACCAGGTCGCCGCGCCAGCCGGCGTTCTTCCAGTTCTTCGGCACGTCGCGCCAGCTCTTGCGCAGCGCCAGCAGCGCTTTGGCATGCTCAAGGCGCTGCTCGATCGTGCGGCGGTTGTTCAGGCGCATGCCGGCTTCGGCTTCGGACAGGGCCATGCGCGCGTTCTGCCACACGGTGTCGGCGCGGGTGCGCGCCACCGTCGCGTTCTTGGTCAGCAACGACAGTTCGCCCAGGCGCGCGCCCACTTCCAGGCGCTCGGCCTTGAGCGGGGCCAGCGCGCGTGCGACTTCCTCGAACTCGGCCTGGCGCGCGGCCAGTTCCTTGGCGGCGTCGACGCCGGCGATGCGGCCCTTCAAGGCGCCTACCTCGGCGGCGAGCTTGCTGATCGCCAGGGTCAGCGCGTCTTCCTGCGCTTCCAGTGCCGGGAGCGACTTCTGGATCGCTTCCAGGCGCTGGGTCTTGCCGGCGGAGCCGAAGCGGTAGCGCGAAGGTTCCACGAACAGCGAGCGTCCGCCGCGGCGTTCGCGGTGGTAGGCGTCCGGGGTGATCCATTCGTCGCAATCCGACTTGAAGCCGGCGTCCACCGAATCCACGCGCTCGATGCGTTCCAGCTGGTCGATCAGCCAGCCCGGCGCCTTGCCGGAAAAACGCACCACCGACAGCAGGCTGGCATCCTTGACCACCGGCGCCTCGACGCAGTCGGGCACGATGAAGTGGCGATAGCGCTCCTTCTCGGCCAGGCGGTAGGCCGCCGGCGCATCCTTGGCTTTTTCAAGCAGCACCACCGAGGCGTAGCCGCCCAGCACGCCCTCGACCGCGCCCTGCCACTTCGGATCGGTCACTTCGACGATGTCCGACAGCATGGCATGGGCGATGCCCTCGTCGCGCAGCGCACGGCGCATCTGGCGCTGGGCTTCCGGCTCCGGCATCGCGCTCTTGCCCTGCAGCGCCGAGATGGTGGCCAGCTCGCCGGCGATTTTTGCGGCGATGTTGTCGCGCGTTGCTTTTTGCTTGGCGAGTTCCGCTTCTTTTTCGTTCAGCTGGTTGGCGACTTCCGCCAGGTCGGCGCCGGCATCCAGCGACAGCTTCTGCAGGCGCTCCTTCTGTTCCAGCAGGCTTTCCAGCGGCTTGAGCTTCTGGTTGACCTGGGTGAGGCGGCTGGCCAGCTCGGTGGCTTCCTGTTCCAGCTGGGTTTCCTGCTTCTGCGCTTCGGTGAGCGCGCGCTGCTGGGCTGCCAGCTGCTGGCGCTTCTCGGCCAGGATCGAATCGGCCTGCAACAGCGGCTTGCGGGCTTCCTTGAGGTTGCGGCTGGTGAAGGCGGCCTTTTCGCGCGCTTCAATGTATTCGAGCGCCGGCAGCACCTCTTCCTGCAGTTCGCGCTTTTCCTTGTGCAGGTCTTCCCACTGGTGGTAGTTGGCCACGCGCAGGCGCAGGCCTTCCAGGTTGATGCGCGAGGTTTCCAGTTCGGCCTCGAAGCGCTTCAGTTCCGTCTCGGTATCGCGCTGGTGGCGCTTGGCTTCGTCGTAGGCGTCCAGCACTTCCTTGTCGCCGAAGACCTGGAACACCAGATCCAGCAGCTGGCGCGGCGCGTATTCGCACAGCTTGTCGGTCTCGCCCTGCTCCAGCGCCAGCACCTTCGACATCGCCGGCGACAGGCCGGCCGAGGCCAGGCGCTTCTTGTAGTTCTCCACGCCCAGCCAGTCGGTGGCGTCGGTGACTTCCTCGATCTCGACGTTCCCTGGGCGCATCAGGTACTGGCGCTTCCAGTCGCCGCCGTTCTTCTGCACCTGGCAGAACAGGGTCACTTCGTCGTCGGCGAAGAAGCCGGAATGGCGGAACGGGCGGTTCGACAGCTGGCGGCCGGACGGCTTGTTGTCGACCACGGCGCGCAGCCAGGCACTCTGCTGGCCCGAGTGGCGCGCATAGTGTTTATAGGTGCGGCCCATCGAGCAGTCCAGGCCGAACAGGGTGCGCAGCGCGTCGAGCAGCGTGGTCTTGCCGGAGCCGTTCTGGCCGGCGATCGTGATGATCTTGGCGTCCAGCGGGATGTTCTTGATCCGCTGCCAGTAATCCCAGTGGACCAGTTCGAGTGATTTGATGTGGAACATGGGCTTACCTTAGTTCGGAGTTTCTTCGTCAGCGGCGGCTTCGACGACCGCATCGTTGGCGGCATCGATCTTGCGCGGGGCGGCGGCCAGCGGCGCGCGCTTGAACACCTCGGCCAGGGCGCCGTTGATGATGCGCTCCTTCAGCAGGTCGGTGTCCATCATCAGGTCCAGCAGCGGGCCTTCCAGGATCACGTCGCCGCGGCGCTCGATGAAGCCGAGCTTGGACAGCACGCCCAGGTTCATGTCCATGCGGGTCTTCTTGCCCAGCTTGTCGCCGAAGTCGGACAGCAGCGCGGTGTAGGAGATGCCGATCGAGGTATCCTCGGCACGCGGGATCGGCGTGTCCTGCCCGAACATGTCGGTCTGGTCGTCCGCCACCGTGGTGTGGGTTTCCTGGCGCTCGCGCTTCGGGAGGATGATCTGCGCCCACAGCACCACCAGGAGGGCCACGCCGTCGCGGGTCAGGCCGAAGTTGTTGTTCTGCCAGATGTCCTTGGCGCCGAAGATCTTCGGCTCGACGTTACGGTGCAGGGCGATCGTCACGTGGTCGGCGTAGACGTTGTCGAGCAGCTTCAGGCCGCATTCCAGCAGGCGCTTGTCCACCTCCTGGCGGAACTGCTCGTCCGACAGCGCGCGCTTGACCATCTTGTCGTCGCGGCGCAGGGTCTGGTGCGTCAGCAGGCGCGCGATCAGGATTTGTGCGTCGTCATTCATCGGGGTTACCGCTTTCAAGATTCAGTGAGAGGGAGGCGATCGACATCGCCGCCACTTCCGGGTCGTCGAGCTGGATCATCTCGTCGGTCGGTTCGAATTTCACGGGCAGGCGCGCCAGCTCGGCGGTCGCGCCCTGCAGGCTGGCCTCGGACGCATCGCCCAGCAGGGGCAGCAGCGACGCCCGGTAGGACGCAACGGCGAAGCTGGCCGGCAGCAGCGACTCGTGCAGCGCCACCTTCTTCGGGCCGCTGTCCGAGAACTCGGGGAAGTTGCCGAGGTTGGCGAAGTCGGCCAGCTTGTTGATCCAGTCGTTCAGTTCGGCCTGCATCGCCGGGTTGTCGTTGACGGTCAAGGGTGCGTCGGTACCGGTCGGCAGGCCTTTCGGGCCGGTCGAGGTCACGCGCTCGAGCAGCAGCTCGGTCTCGGCCACGTCGATCATCTCGGCCGGGGTGCCGAACAGCGGCACCACCGGACGGTCGATCGCGTCCTCGGCCAGGCTGGCCAGGTCCTCGTGGGCCAGCAGCCAGCGTTTCACGTCGGTGGTCGACAGGCCGGACTGGCCCAGGTGCACGCGCTGGCGCTCGATCTGGTTCAGGGCGCGCGAGAACATGCCCTGCATGTTCAGCAGCGCGCTCTGGGCGCGGCCGATGGCCTGCGCCGCCTTGTGGGTGGCCGCGTCGGCGGCCGGGTCCTGGAGGATGGCGCGCAGGATGACCGAGCCCTTCTCGACCCAGTCGCAGGCCATGTGCCACTTCGCCTGCGAGGTGCGCAGGCGGAATTCGGAACCAGAAGCGATGGCGTCGCGGAACTCCTCGGTGAGTTCGACCAGGCGTCCCAGCAGGTGGCGCAGCTGCTCCACGGTGACCCCGCCCACGGCCTGGGCGCCGGCCACCTGCGACAGCAGGAAGCCCATCTCGGCATCGTCTTCTTCCGGCTTGGCCAGCGCGATCAGGGTGTCGAGCGCGGACAGCACGTTGCGCGCCAGCGGCGTGATGCGGTAGACGGCGCTGGGGCCGTCCCAGGCCAGCAGGCCGTGGCTGCGCAGGCGGTTCAGGACCGTCTCCAGGCTTTCCGCGGTCAGGTAGGCCAGCTTGTTGTTGATGTCGGCACGCGAGAAGCTTGATGCGCCAGTGTCGCTGGCCAGCTCGCGCAGCACCAGGAGGCGCACCAGCACGCCGTCCTGGGTGCCGTGGAACAGCGCCGTGAAGGCTGACAGCATGGGCTGGGCGCGCTTGAGGTGGTAAACCTGCTCGATCTCGTCGGGCGCGACGCCGTCCTGGAAGTGCGCCTGCAGGGGGTCGTCTTCCAGTGGAGTCGAAAGGGATTCTACGGCGAGCGCCGCGCCGCCAAGGTGGTCGATCATATAAGTACCGTTCTCTGGCGCGGACCGGCTCAACCGGTCCGCGGGGGCGCCAGTATAACAGTTTAGGATCGGCAACTAGCGGCTGCGGGGGCCCGCGATTGCAGGAAAGACACACCTATCCATTGCCTTAAAAACAAGACAATATTGCATTTTGTGAAATCCAATTCAGGGTTTCGTCACAGTTTTGAGGGTCTGTTCGATCTGTTCCTTGTCGCCGTCGGCATAGCGCAGCTTGACCGGGTACCACTCCTGCTGCGGCGCCAGCCACACCTCGAGCACCTGGTCCTTCTTGTCGGCCACCGGCTGGCGCGCCACCAGGACGGCCTCGACCTCGCCCAGGCCGGTGCGCACTTTTTCGCGCCTGATCACCTTGAACACCCAGGTTTCCGCATCGCGGCGGCCGGCCACGAAAAAGGGCCACTCGGAACCCGGCTTGAAGCGCTCGCCGGCGCCGCGCGCCACGGCGGCCAGCTGCCAGGTGATCGAGACGCGGTCCTGTTCGCCGCCCTTGAGCGGATAGACCTGCTTGCTTTCGCTGAAGCGCAGCGCTTTCGCCTCGCGGTCGAAGGTGGCCGTGGTCGGGTCCTTGCGCATGCGTTTTTCGACGAATTCGGCGGGGGCCAGGCCGAAGGCGTCGATCGTGCCGCTGCTGCGGTCCTGGGTGATGGTGCCCAGCAGCGGCACCTTCGATTCGGCGCTCACGGTGTACTTGCCGTCGCCGGCGCGCCAGCTGACGATGGCTTCGCCCTTCAGGCCGAAGCCGCGCTGGCGGGCCTGCAATTCGTAGTGGAGATCGGCCGAAGGCGGCAATTCGAACTTGCGCTTGATGGCGGCCGGGGCATCCTGTGCGGCGGCAGTGCCCAGGGTAAGCGCCAGCAGCAGGCCGCAGCCGGCATGTCGTAGGGCAGAGTTTTGCATATCTAGAATCCTGGTTGGGTCATGGCGATGTCACTCGCCGTTTGCGTGGTTACCGCGCCGTTGGCTTCGCTGCTGCGGATCTGCACCGGCAGCCAGCCATGCGCGGGCGAGAGCCAGATGTCCAGCCGCGACTTGTACGAACCCGGCTTCGGCGGGCGCGTGATGCGCACGGTCTGCAAACGGCCCAGCGGGGTGTCGATGTCCTCCGGTCCCGTCACCTTGAAGGTGTACATGGCGCCCCAGCGCTCTTCGCCGACGAAGATGTCGATGTCGCCGCTCAGCTGGGCCGGGTCGCCGCGCGCGATGGCAGCCAGCTGCAGCGGCACCGTGGCCTTGTCCTGCGCGCCTGGCTGCAAGGCGTAGCTGCCCTCCGAAGCAGAGAAGCTCAGCTTGTTGGCGGGCCAGTCGAAATGGGTCGCCGTCAGCGCCCGGCCGCGGCGCTTTTCGGTCATCTTCACCGGCGCCAGGCCGGTGTTGCCGAGATGGCCTTCGCTGGTGAGCACCGCCAGGTTCACGCGCGCGAACACGATCTTGATGCCGGCTTCGAAGCGCATCCGGTAAGCCTGGTCGTTGCGCTTCCAGGACAGCAAAGCCTGGCCGCTCCAGGTGGTGCCGTCGGCGTCGGTGCGCGCCACCTTGTAGCTGAGCTCGGCCGGCGGCGGCACGTCCACCTGGTAGCGCCGCACCGTGTGCACGAGCGGCGCCGGACCGGGCTCGGGTTCGGCCGCGGCCGGTTCGGCTTGGATGGCCACCGGCGCCGCGGCAGCGGGCTCGGCCGGTAGCGTGGTCGCCTGCGCCGGCGGACCGGGGCGCACCGGCTCCCCTACCGCCTCCTCGGTCACCGCGATCGTGGGTAGCGGTCCGAAGTCCGGCAAGGGCGGCTGCACCAGCTTCGGCGCCGGCGGCGGCACGGATTCGGTCGCCGGCGCGTCGAACGGCGCCGGCGGCAGCAGCTGCGCCAGGCTGATTGAGGCTTCGCCCTCGCGCGCCGGCAGCGCGATGCCCTGCGTGCCCGCGGTGAGCCAGCCCAGCACCAGCCAGTGCAGCAGCACGATGAGCGTGCCCAGCACCAGGGCGCGCAGCCGCTGAGGAGGAAAAGCGGAACTCATGCTGCTAGTGTAGCCTGAGCGCCGCCGGGGCGCAGGGACGCGGCACATTGGCGCGTTTGCCGTGCAAGCTTTGTCGCGTGTTATTTATCTGCTACGCTTGAAGCTTCTAGCCAAGGAGAAGACCGATGCTCAAGCCGCCCAACGCTGCCGGAATGCCCGATACGCTCGAATTCGTCAAGAACCTCTGGGGAAGCATGAACATCCCCGGCGTCGGCGTGCCGGGCATGACCGGCTCCAGCCTGTCCGTGGACGAGCTGGACAAAAAGATCGCCGACCTCAAGGCGGTCGAATCCTGGCTCAACCTGAACCTGGGCATGCTGCGCGGGACCATCCAGGCGCTCGAAGTCCAGCGCGGCACCCTCGCCACCCTGAAAGCCATGGGCGACAGCATGGCGCAGGCCATGCAGCGCGCCGGCAGCGACCCGGCCATGGCGGCGCCCTTCACGCAGTTCTTCGCACAGGCGGCCGGCGCCCCCACCCCTCCCCCGCCACCGGCGCCGGAAGCGCAGGCCGAGCAGGCCGCCCCCCCGTCCGGTCAGGCGGAGTCGTCCGGCCAGGCGGCCGCGAACAGCGCCATGCCGGCGGCCGTCGCGTGGTGGAATTTGTTGCAGGATCAATTCCGTCAGGCCGTCAGCAGCGCCATGCCGGCGGCCGGCACCGCGGCGGAAGCACCCGCCGGCGCCAACGATGGCGCGGCCAGGCCGGCCCCGGCCAACCCGAAAGCGCGCGGCGGCTCGCCGCTGGACGTGTCCGGCGGCGCGCAACCCGCGTCGCCAGCCAGCCCGGGCGGTTCCGGCCGGGTGGGCCGCAATCCGCGCGTCAAGGCCGACAAGGGCTGAGGGCCGCGTCACGGCGCTTCAGCGGCGGCGGCCTGAAGCTGACAGCGCATATGACAACGCCCCCGCAAGGGGGGCGCTGTCTGCTGGGGCTTGGCCGAAGCTCAGGCCTTGCGGCGCTTGACGCCGATACGCAGACCGGCAAGGCCGAGGCCGATCAATGCCAGGCTGGCAGGCTCGGGCACCTCGTTGCCGCCGCCTTCGCTGGCGGGTGCGTTCAGCAGGGTGAGGGTGGCGGTCAGGTTCTTCGTGCCGACATTGGTAAAGCTCAGGTCCAGCAGGTCGAGGCTGAAGCGGCCGCCGTTACCGAAGGTGACTTCCTTCGGGGCGAACACGAGCTTGTAATCCTCATCCGCATCGTTGACGGGGCCCGGATAGGCGGTACCGATCATCAGCAGATCCTGAACTCCGCTAAACGGATTGGTGAAATTGAACTTGACCCCGAGATTGAGACCATCGGTTTCGTCATTCGGGCCGTTGCCACTGGCAGGGCAGCCGCCCGGATTGATGCACGCCTCGCTCAGAATGACGTTGGCAACGTTGAACGTGAAGGATTGACCGACGTCGAGGCCGAAAGCGGCCGGTGCGGCGAACGCTTGGAAGACGACGTCGAGCTGTTCCTGGTTGCCGTTTCCAGGACCGTAGCCAGAGCCGGGCGTCAAGGTGATGGTGTTGATCTGGAATGGAATCGGTGCAGCAAATGCGGGCACGGCCAGGCAGCTTGCAGCGACCAGACCCAGGAAGAACTGTTTGATTTTCATTTTTCGTCTCTTTCAGATGATGACATGGGGAACAGCATGTCACTGAAAAGCAACGAATGTGCCAGATGCAAATACTCAAAAAATTCAATGACTTAGGCCCGATTTTATGAAAGTTAAATAAAATCTGGAAAAAGTTCCGACGATTCTTTCTCCATTGCAGTGAAAACCAAGTCTACTTTTTCCTCGCAATAACAATTTGCGATGAAATGATGAATTTGATGACAATCCTACCCAAATCTGTGAATAAGTCCCGAACAATCGCGTTTTACCTGTAAATATTCCCGACAAATTCGATATTGCACTATGCCAACAAGGTAAAATTCTTGTCGGAACGATTCCCGGCTTGCCACACTTGCGGCTCATTTCAGACGACTGAGGCCGGCAGAAATCCAGACTACCGCGGCCAGGATCGAAATCATGACCGGGAACAGGAGCGGCAAGGCCAGTTCCGGCCACATCCCGGCGAGATAGGCGCACCCGGCGCTCACGCCGACGGGAAGCAGCAGTCGCGGCGCCGCGTAGCGGTTGATGCGCACGACCGATGAAGGCGCGTCTTAGTCGACGAAGTTCAGGAGCCTGAGCCTGGGCGCGAAGTAGAGCAAGGCGGCGACGCCCGAGAACAGCACGCCGATCAGGAGAAATATCTTGGTCATTAGCTTTTCCACAATACACGTCGCGACAAAAAAAGCAGGCATGGGGCTGCCTTCACCATCAGCAAGACTACCAGACTGATTGGAGGGCGCACTCTTGATCCATTCGGTAGCGTCCGCTTTCCCGGCGTGCTGAACTGGACTTAGCGGGTCGGGATGTACCTGCCCGCCCGTCATCATGAGGAGTGCCCGTGTCCTCGTTCGCCCCCGCCAGCCTGGCTCCGGTGCACATCGCCGACCTGCGCCGCAAACTGGAGGCGGCCGGCTGCCGCCCGCCGGCCCATGCCTGCACGCTGGACGAGTTGGCCGAGGCGATCGTCGAATTCCGCCGGCGCGAGGGCATCGCCGGACGCGGCGTGCTCGACGACGCAACCCTGCAGCGCCTGAACGAGGTCAGCGGCGCGACCTTCCAGGACGTCTTCCGCGACGAACTCGAGCTGCTGCGCCCGGACCCCGAGGCCGCCCCCGGCGCCGATCTCGCCGCCCGCGCCCACAAGGCCGGCATGATCGGGCTGGCGCTGTCCGGCGGCGGCGTGCGCAGCGCCACCTTCGGCCTCGGCGTGCTGCAGGCCATGGCGGACCAGCGGCTGCTGCGCCACCTCGACTACCTGTCGACCGTCTCCGGCGGCGGCTTCATCGGCGGCTGGCTGTCCAAGTGCATCCACGAACAGGGCGGCGACGTGCGCCTGGTCGAAGAGATGTTGGCGCGCAAGAGCGCCAGTGCGGCCGGCAGCGCCGAGGCGCCCGCGATCCGCTTCCTGCGCCAGTACTGCAACTACCTGTCCCCGCACGGCGGCATGTTCAGCGCCGACACCTGGACCCTGATCGGCAGCTACGCCCGCAACACCGGCCTGAACCTGACGATGCTGGTGGCCTGGCTGTGCGCCCTGCTCCTGCTGCCGCGCGCCGCCGTATGGGCCGTGCACCGCACCGTCGACCCCGGCGGACCGTGGGCCATGTATGCCGACCTGGCCTGGATGGCCGGCGTGCTGCTGTTCCTGTTCGCCGTGTTCTGCATCGCCCTGAGCGTGTCCAGCAAGCCGACCGGTTCGCGCGGACGGCGCCGCTTCCCGCTGTCGCAGGGCGCGGTGCTCTGGTGGATCAACCTGCCGCTGCTGCTGGCGGGCTTCCTCGGCAGCCTGGGCCTGTGGCGGCACGGCGGCGAAACGCCTTTCTGGGAATGGACCGCGCTGCCGGCGCAGCTGGCGGGACGCGAACTCTGGCTGCTGGCGCCGGGCTTCGCCTACTTCGTGGTGTGGGCCTGCGGCTGGTACCTGGCGCACGACCGCACCAGCATCTACCGGCGCGCCGGCTACATGGTCTGCGGGGCGTCCTTCGTGGCCGTGCTGGCGGTGCTGTGCGCGGCGGCGCGCGCCTTCGCGCCGGAAACCATGGTGCGCTTCATGGCACGGGACGCCTGCGACCTGCTGGTCAACGGCCTGGTGGCCCTGTTCGTGGTGCTGCTCATGGTGGCCAGCGCCCTCGCTGTGGTGCCGCGCCTGCTGCATCCGCATCCGCCCTCGGCCGACCTGACGCGCGCCGAGATGATCGAAGGCCTGTCGCACCTGGCCTGCGCCCTCGGCGCCCTCGGGATCGGCACCCTGCTGCTGCTGGCCGGGCTGTCGATGCTGCCCGATCCGAAGACGCACCCGGTGCTGAACAACGCGATCGCCCTCACCACCTTCGGCATGCCGCTGATGATGGCGCTGTTCGCCGGCACCATGACGCTGATGATCGGCCTGATCGGCCGCCTGTACAGCGACGCCAGCCGCGAATGGTGGAGCCGCCAGGGCGCCTGGACCTGGATCTTCGCGCTGGCCTGGGTCTCGATGTTCGGCGTCTCCTTCTTCCTGGCCCCGCTGCTGCACTGGGCCTGGCTGACCCTGAACGTGTGGTCGCACATCACCACCGCCGCCGGCTGGCTGCTCATGACCTGGTTTGGCCTGAAGGCCGGCAGCGGCAGCAGGACCGGCACCTGGGCCGGCGGCCTGCGCGCGGGCGACACGCGCTTCGAGGTGGCGGCGCGGCTCGCGCCCTACGTGTTCACCGCCGGCGTGTTCGCCCTGCTGAGCGCGCTGGTGCAGGCCGCGGTGGCGCCGCCGCGCATCGCCTGTCCCGAGCCGGTCACGCTCACCTGTGTCTACGGCGCCCACGCCAGCGCCACCCTGGCCACCAGCGGCAGCCGGCTGGCGTGGGCGTTCGCGATTTTCCTGGGCGCCGCGCTGCTGCTCGGATGGCGCGTGGACATCAACAAGTTCTCGCTCTACATGCTGTACCGGAACCGCCTGGTGCGCGCCTACTTCGGCGCCAGCAGCCGCGCACGCAAGCCCCACCCCTTCACCGGCTTCGACCCCGGCGACGACCCGCTGCTGGCGGACCTGAAGCAGCAGCGCCCCTGTCACATCATCAATACCTCGCTCAACCTGGTCGGCGGCGAGGAGCTGGCCTGGCGCACCCGCAAGGCGGCCTCGTTCACCTTCACGCCGCGCTACTGCGGCTTCGAGCTGCCGCCCGGATCGGTGGGCAGCGCCGCCGTGCACGGCGTGGCCGGCAGCGCCCAGTCCCTGGATGCCGCGCGCGGCTGCTACCGCCCGACCGGCGCCTACGGCTCGCGCGCGGGCGCCGGGGCCGACGACGATGCCGGCGTGCGGCTCGGGATGGCGGTCGCGGTCTCCGGCGCGGCGGCCAGCCCGAACATGGGCGCGCACTCCTCGCCGCCGCTGAACTTCCTGATGACGATGTTCAACGTGCGCCTGGGCCGCTGGTGTCCCAATCCGCGCAAGGCGGCCTGGCAGCAATCCTCGCCGCGTCTCGGCCTGTTCAGCCTGCTGGCCGAGCTGTTCGGCCTGACCAATGCCGACGCCACCTACGTCTACCTGTCCGACGGCGGGCATTTCGACAACCTCGGCATCTACGAGCTGGTGCGGCGGCGCTGCCGCCTGATCATCGCGGTGGACGTGGCCAGCGATGGCGACCTGGCCTTCGCCGACCTCGGCAATGCGATCCGCAAGGTCGGCACCGACCTGCACGTGCGCATCGACCTCGACGTCTCGAAGCTGGCGCAGCTGGGCGGCGGCGGCCTGTGCGGCGCCAGCTGCGCGGTCGGCACGCTGCGCTACAGTCAGGTGGACCACGGCGGCGTGGACGGCACGCTGCTGTACATCAAGCCCGCCATCGTCGGCCGCGAGAACGCCGACCTGCTCAACTACCGCAAGGTGCACCCGGCCTATCCGCACGAGAGCTCGGTCGACCAGTGGTTCGACGAGACTCAGTTCGAGAGCTACCGGGCGCTGGGGCAGTACATCGGCGAATGCGCGCTGGACGGGGCGATGGAGGCGGCGCGCACCCGCGACGGCGGGCTCGACGTCGGGCTCTTGTGCGCGGAGCTGGCGCGGCGGCACGGCCAGGCCGCGCAGGGACAGCGCTGCGAGGACGTGCGGGGGAGCTGGCGCTGACTCAGGCTGCGGCCTGGCCGGCCGCCTCCTTCGGGGCTTGCGCTTCCACCTTCGGCACCAGCGCCAGCAACTGCTCCATCAGCTGGGCAAAGCGCTGCTGCCCGGGCTGCACCCGGTCGACGTGGGCCAGCACCCCGTGCGCCTCTTCCATCAGCTCGGCGCTGTAGCCGCGCTGCTGCATGTGCGAGATCAGGATCTGCGCCGAGTTGAACAGGATCCGCACGTTGTGCGGCAGCGCTGCCCTGGCATTGCGCATCCACTCCACGGCTTCGGCCAGCTTGTTGGTCTTCCACAGCAGCACGCCCTGGTTCATCAGGTCGATCGCTTCCTTGCGCGCGCCGCGGATCAGCTTTTCGCCCTCCTCGCCCATGCGCGCCTTCTCGAAGATCTGCTGCACCTCGTCCTGCAGGAAGCTGTTGTCGTGGTTGTTGCGAACCACGTAGCACAGCAGGTCGACCGGCGCTTCCTTGACGCCCACCGCGAACAGCAGGGTCGCCATCTCGAGGCAGGTCGGCACGTCGGGACGCTCCGTGCTCGCCTGCAGCAGCGCTTCGAGTTCGTCGCCGGCCTTGCGCGCGCGGCGGTAGTCGCCGCTCTCGTGGTACACCAGGCCTTCGGTGATCTTGGCGCGCAGTTCCATGTCCGGGTGGTCGGCGCCGAACTCGCGCTGCGCCGCGATCAAGAGCTGCAGCGCTTCCTTCGGATCGTTCTTCAGGCCACACACGCGCGCCAGCCCGAGGTAGGCATCGGGCGTCTTGCGGATCGAGTACTCGCCGATCGAGATGCATTTGCGGAAGGCCTTCTCGGCCATGCCGACGTTGCCCAGCTTCAGGCTAGCCTGGCCGAGGTTGCGCTGGCGCGGCACGGAATTCGGCGACAGCTTGGCCGCGCGCTCCAGCACGTTCAGCGCTTCCTCGTGCTTGCCCATGTTCTGCCAGGCCAGCGCCAGCTGGTCGTAGGCGTCGATGTAATAGCGGTTCTCGGCGATCACGGTCTGGAACATCTGGCGCGCCTGCTCGTAGTCGCCGTCGGCCATGCGGATCTTGGCCAGGCCGGAGCGCGCCCACTGGTACTCGTGCTGGGCCAGCACGCGCTCGTAGGTCTCGCGCGCCTTGGCCGGCTCGCCGCTTTTCTCCATCAGGCGCGCCTTCATGCGCAGCAGGTCGATCTCGTGCGCCTTGCTCACCGCGATCTGCTCGTCGCACAGGCGGGCGGCGCGCAGGTAGTCCTTCTCGGCATAGGCCTGGTCGATCAGGCTGAACACCTGCTTCTTGCGCCACACCCGGTTCAGGCGGCTGAGCAGCACGCCTTCGGTGATCGGCTTGACCAGGTAGGCGTCCGGCTGGTGCTCGGCCGCCCCCATCACCGACTCCACGCTCTTCTCGGCCGACACCATCAGGAACACGCTCGAGGGCAGCAGCAGGTTGCGCATGCGCGCTTCTTCCAGCACCTGCTGGCCGTTCTTGCCCTCGCCGAGGTTGAAGTCGCACAGCACCACGTCGTAGCGCGTCTTGTTGAGCAGGCCCATGGCCTCACCGCCGCTGGAGGCCTGGTCGATGTTGCGCGCGCCCAGGCTGCGCAGCGCCTCGCGCAGCAGCTGGCGCACGCCGATGAAATCGTCGACCACCAGGTAGGTCTTGGCTGCCCAGTCCACCTGCTCGGCGCCGGGCGCCACCAGGCTGTTGATGACGGCGTTCATGGCAGGGTCAGGATGAAGCAGCCGCCGCCCAGCCGGCCGCCGTTTTCGAGGCGCACGGCGCCGCTGCGCTCACGGTGGCGGTGCATGCGCGCCACTTCGCGCGAAAAATGCAGTCCCAGGCCGGCGCTGTTGGTCAGGAAGTTGACGCCGGATGCCATGCCGTTCATGGCCGCGCCGCCCGCCTCGAGCAAGGCTGCCGGGAAGCCGGCGCCATTGTCTTCGACGCGGATCTCGAGCCAGCCGTCGCGTTCGCGCGCGCCCAGCAAGATGCGGTCGCGCGTGTAGTGCACGGCGTTGTTGACGGCATGCGAGACCACGCCGACGATCAGGTCCTCGTCGAAATGCCATACCAGCTCGGGATCGATGTCGAGTTCGAGCCCGATGCCGCGCGACTCCAGCAGCACCCGCTCCAGAGCGACCACCTGCTCGGCCAGCTGGCCGACTTCGAGCGGCTGCACGTCGAAGGGATACGCGGGCGTGCCGACGTGCTTGTACAGCGCCAACAGCTGCATCAGGCTGTCGTTCAGGCGGCGCGTCTGGTACAGCATCTGCGCCATCTGCGGATAGGCCTTCTCGGTCTCGGGCGAGGCGTCGTCGAGCAGGCGCTCGAGCGTGCCGGACAGGACGCTGATCGAATTCTTCATGTCGTGCGCGGTCGACGCGAGGAACATGGACAGGGGTGAGTGGGGGTCTTCCATCGGAGTGGCCGGCTTCCAGCCTAAAAAAGTTACCGTCAGTCAATTATACCGCCGGCGATTTGACACTTTCCGGCGGAATGTAACTTATTGCGCTAACCCAACACGTAGGGTGTTCGGCTATGCCGAACGCGCGTTCAACTCCGCCAAGATCAGACGCATTGGCAGTTCATCTGCTGGTTGAACGCGCGGCCGGCAGAGCCGGCCACCCTACAGCTTGCTCAAGGCTCAATACCGGGCCCGCGAGGCGCGCGGCGGGCACGCAGGACGAAGCGCGCCGGGTCGAGTGCATCGACCAGACTGGTCTCCAGCGGCAGCGGCTCGCCCTCGAGCTGGGCTGCCAGCAGCTCCGCCGCCAGGGGCGCCCAGATCAGGCCGCGCGACGCATAGCCGAGCAGCGCGTGCAGGCCGGGGTGGCGCGGCACGTCGCGCAGGCGTTCGGTGGCGCCGGCGGCGCCGAAGTCCGGCAGGCGGCCGACCAGCGGCAGGCGGTCCGGGGCCACGCAGCGGAACCCCACGCGGCCGGCCAGCGGCGCCCCTGCCGCAGCCAGCGGGTCGGACAGGAGGCCGCGCAGGCGTTCGAGGTTCTCGTCGTGGCTCGACAGGCGCAGCTGCGGGTCGGCGTCGAGGTCGTAGGTGGCGCCGGCGCAGGCGATGCCGCCCGCCGCCGGGGTCAGGTAGGCTTCGCGGCACAGCACCAGGGGCAAGGCGGGCAGCTTGCTGCTGTCCAGGTGGCTGACCTGCCCGCGCAGGGCCGCCAGCGGCAGCGCGCGCGATTGGGCCAGGCTGCGCGCGCCGGCGCCGCTCGCCAGCACCACGGTCGGCGCCTGCGCGACCACCCTGCCGTCCTCGGCGCGCGCCAGCCATTCGTCGCCGTCGCGCTCCAGGCTGATGCTGCCGGCGCCGAAGCGCGTTGCAAGCCGCTCGCCGCAGGAGCGCAGCATCGCCTCGCACACGCTGCCGGGACGCGCCCAGCCGCCTTGCGGGAACAGCCAGCCGCCGCTGGGCGCCGGCAACCCGAGCAGGGCCTCGGCCTCGCGCGCTTCCAGCCAGCGTGCGTATTCGGGCGGGTAATGCGCGTCGCGCGCGATGCTGCGCGAGACCTCGGCATGGCCGGCATCGCGTGCCAATTGCAGCACGCCGCAGGCCTGCCCTTCGATGGCCGCGCCGATGCCGCCCAGCGCGCGCCAGGCGCGCAGCGCGTACAGGTAGGCGGCGCGGGTCAGGCGGGTCGGGATATTGTCGTCGCGCGACAGCAGCGGCATGAAGATGCCGGCCAGGTTGCCCGAGGCTTCCATCGCCGGCGCCGCATGGCGCTCGACCAGCGTGACCTGCCAGCCGCGCGCGCACAGGCTGGCGCAGGCGGCGGAGCCGGCCAGTCCCGCGCCGATGACCAGGGCGCGCTTGTGCTCCTGCGCCAGCACCGGGGGCTGCGGCAGGCGCGGCTTGCGGCTCGCGAAGACCGCACCGTCGCCCTCGAAGATGAAGCCCTGCGCCTGCAGCGCCGCGCGCTGCTCCGCGTCCAGAGCCGCCGCATGCAGGCGTGCCCCGCTCCCTGCGATACGCGCCAACGGCCGGGCGAAACCGGCGCCCGCGACGGCATCCAGATACACATAATCTGGCTGCGCGCCCAGCTGCGCGAGGGCAACCTCGAACGGCGCCGCCAGCAGGGTCAGGGTCAGCCGCGGGTCATCTTGGGGAATGCGGTGAAATCCCGGCAGCAGGCCGTCGGCCAGGGCCACGACGTGCAGCCGCGCCGGCGCTTCCGGGTCGGCGCGCCAGGCTTCCTGCCAGGCGCGCACCCGGGCGCCGTCGCCGTAGCGGGTGTCGAACACGGTGTAGCGTGCGCGGCCGCGCCAGTGCGCGCGCAGGTCCACGTCAAGCTCCCGCGAAACGGAAGCAGGCCTTGTCGTGGTCGTTGACGACGCCGACGCCCTGCAGGTAGGCATAGATGATGGTCGAGCCGACGAACTTGAAGCCGCGTTTGGACAGGTCCTTCGAGATGCGGTCCGACAGCGCCGTCCTGGCGGGACGGGAGCCATCCGGCCAGTCGTTGACGAGCGGCTTGCCGTCGACCCAGCCCCACAGGTAGGCGTCCAGCGTGAGCCCCTGTTCGCGCATCGCCAGGTAGGCTTTCGCATTGCCGATCGCCGCCGCCACCTTCAGGCGGTTGCGCACGATGCCCGGGTTGGCCAGCAGCTCGGCCACCTTGGCGGCGTCGTAGGCGGCGATTTTTTGCGCATCCCAGTGATCGAAAGCCGCACGGTAGCTGTCGCGCTTGTTCAGGATGGTCTCCCACGACAGGCCGGCCTGCGCCCCCTCCAGGTTCAGCATCTCGAACAAGGTCGTCTCGTCATGGCAAGGCACGCCCCACTCGTGGTCGTGGTAGGCGATGTAGCGGGGATTGGCCATGTTGGCCCAGGAGCAGCGCGTCTGGTTCATGCCGGCAGTATAAACCTGGCCGGCTCAGAGCTGCCGGTACAGCGCCAGGTAGGCCGCCCCCGCCTGTTCCCAGCTGAAGCGGCGCGCATGGGCGCGTGCGCGTTCGGCGCCGTCCTCGCGGGCGAAGCGAGCCAGGCCCGTCGCCAGGACCTCGTTCATGTGGTCCGGATCGAAATTGTCGAAATAGAAGGCGGCGTCGCCGCCCACTTCCGGCAGGCTGGTGAAGCGCGACAGGAACACCGGGCGGCCGTGGTGCATCGCCTCCAGCACCGGCAGGCCGAAGCCTTCGGCGAGCGAGGGGAACAGGAAGGCCTCGCAATGCGCGTAGTACCAGTCCTTGTCGAACTGGCTGACCGGCCCGGTCACCACTACCCGCTCGGCCACGCCGAAGCGCGCCGCTTCCTGCATGATCCTGTCGCGGTAGGGCTCCTTGACCACGCCGGCGATCACCAGGGTGGCGTCGTTCGCGCGCAGCAGGGGCACGAGCACGTGGAAATTCTTCTTCGGGCAGACCATCCCGACCGCGAACAGGAAGCGGCCGGGCGGCACGAAGCGCGGCCGGTGCCCTGCGGGCGCATGGCTCGGCGTGGTGCCGTTGTAGATGACCGAGATCTTGTCCCGCGCTTCCGGGAAGAAGCGCAGGATGTCGCTCTTCACGAATTCGGAGATCGCCACGATGCGGTCGACGCCGCGGATCTTGCGGCGCATTCTGCGTAGGTAGCGCTGGTATTTCGCCGTGCCCGGCGTGCGTTCGTGTACCTGGTTGAGGTCGTGGACCGTCATCACGGTCCTGGCGCGCACCCGCTCCGGGCCGAAGCGGCAGTACTGGTCGGCGAAGTGGACCACGTCGAACTCGCGCTTGCGCGGAAACAGCCAGCGGTGGAAGCCACGGTGCCCGACGTAGGAGACCTGGTCGCCCAGGAAGCCGTGCTGCGCGGGGTAGGTGTAGGCGCTCAGATCGACGCTGCCCTGTCCCTGCCTGGCCAGCTCGCTCGCCAGGCTGTGGCCGAAAGTGTGCAGGCCGGTATTCTCGAAACGCATGGAATCGAGCGTGACCAGGACCCTCGGCCTCACGCTGCGGCTTCTTCCATGCGTTCGGCGCGCTGCTGCGCTTGCGTGGCGCGCCACCCGGCGACCACCTGCGCCACCTGGGACGCGCCGATCGCCTCCATGCAGCGGCAGTGGCGCGCGTCGCTGCAGCTGCCGCAGGCCTGCGCGCCGCAGAGCGACCGGGCATGCCGGCCCAGCGCGCCCCAGCGGGCGATGTCGATCGGTTTGATCGGCGGGAACAGGCCGAGCGTCGGCCGTCCCAGCGCCGCCGCGATATGCAGCGGTCCGGTGCCGCTGGCGACCAGGCCGTCCGCCATGCCGATCAGCGCCACCAGTCCGTTCAGGTCCACCTGGCCGCACAGGTTGCGTACGTTCGGGCTGGCCAGGAGCGCCGGCGCCTCGCGCGCCAGCAGTTCGCCCTCGGCGCGGCTGCCCGTGACCCAGAGCGCGATGCTGGGATCGTCCTGCAGCAGCGCGGCTAGTTCGGTGTAGCGCGCCAGCGGCCACTCGCGGCCGTTGCCGTTGGACTTGGGATGCAGGATCAGGTTCAAGCGGGCCGGATCGAAGAGATCGACCACGCCGGCATCCACCGGCGCCCCCATGCCGTACAGGGGCCAGAGCGCGTCCAGGGCCGGCTGGTGGTCGATGCCGAGCGGCTTGAGCAGGGCGAAATTCAGCTGGGCTTCGTGCAGGTTCGAACGCGCCCGGCTGAAGTGCGCCAGCCGGTTGCAGCTGATCCAGTGGTGCAGCCGGTGGCTGCTTCCCACGCGGTTCGGCACGTGGGCGCGCCGTGCCGCGCGGCCGATGGCCCGGTGCGGGAAGGCGAAGATGACGGTGTCGTAGTCCCGGTCGCGGAACAGGCGCTCGATGTCCAGTTCTTCCAGCGCCAGCACGCGGTCGATGTGGCGGCAGCAGCGCACCACCGGCGCGGCATAGGCGCGGCACACCATGTCGACCTGGACGCCCGGGATCGCCTGCTTCAGGAAGCCGGCCAGCGGCAGGGTGAGGACGACGTCGCCGATGTTATCCGTGCGGCAGATAAGGATGCGAGACAAGGCAGAATGCATGAACCGGATTTCCGAAAAATCTTGAGGGAGTCCCCGGCCTGGTCGCGCCAGGGCTCCCCTTATTTATTCACAACTGCTGGATTCCGGCCCATCTTTACATGTTCTTGCCTGCAACACAACCGTTGGAATACGAAAGACAACAGCTTAAAGCCTTAGGCGCGCTTATTTGCGCAGCACGACGATGCCGGCCTGATGCTTCGAGAACAGCACGGTGGCCAGGCCCGCCAGGGCGCGCATGCCGGGAATGCGCAGCAGCTTGCCCACCAGGTTGTTGGCGTGCCTGCGGTACAGGGCAATGTAGAGGTAGGAGGCGTGCGGATGCACGCTGAAGGCGCGGAAGCCCACTTTCTTGCCAGCGCGGATGATCTTCGCGGGATGCATGTCGCGCTCGGTCGTGCCGAATTCCGCCATGACGGCGGCCGAGCGGCGCGCGTGGCCCAGGCCGGGCTCCGAGGTGATGCAGATGCCGCCCGGTTTCAGGGCGCGCCAGGCGCTCTGCAGGGCGCTGACCTCGTCCACCGCATGGTGCAGGCAGTCGAAGAACACCACCACGTCGAACTCTTCGCGGAAGGACAGCGACTCGTAGTCGCCGACCACGAAGTCGAGGTTCGCCAGTCCTTCCTTGTCCCGGAGCCGGCGTCCGGCATCGATGGCTTCCGGCACCAGGTCGGTGCCGGTCACGTCGTAGCCGCGCTTGGCGAACAGCACGCTGGTCCATCCGGTGCCGCAGCCCATGTCGAGCAGGCGTCCCCCCTCCGGCATCAGGCCGAGCATGGCGCCCAGCTCCATCATGTACAGGCCGCAATGGGCGTCGGACCAGGGCTTGTGGGTCGAGTGCTGCATGCCCGCTTCGCCGATCCTCTTGAAACTCGTATTCGCCCTGCGTCGCCATATGACTCTCGTGTTCAAGCAAAACGGCAATTCTAGCTGATCAAAAGGCAATGTTTCCTTAAATGCCATTAGCGCTCAGGGCACCAGGGCCTGTTCGAGACGGGCTGCGCCGGTGCGGATCTCGGCCGGCGTGAACGCCGAAAAGCCCAGCAGCATCCCGGGCGGCGCCGCGCATGCCGGGCCGGCCTGCGGATGCACGTAGTAGGACAGTGGACGCAGGTCGACGCCGGCGGCCAGGGCACGCGCCGCGGCCTCGGCTTCGTCCAGGGGGCCGGTGATGCGCGCGCAGACATCCAGGCCGGTGTCCGTCGGCCCGCAGGCCAGCATGCCGCCCAGGCGGCTTTGCAGCGCCTCCAGCATGACGCCGCGGCGTTCGGCATAAGCGTCGCGGGTGCGCCGGATGTGGCGTGCAAAATGGCCCTGCCGGATGAAGTCGGCCAGCACCGCCTGTGGCACGACCGGGCTGTGGCGATCGGCCACCGCTTTGGCCTGCGTCAAGGGTTCGACCAGGGCCGGCGGCGCCACCACATAGCCCAGGCGCAGGCCCGGGAACAGCACCTTGGACAGGGTGCCGACATAGATCACGCAGCCGGCGCGGTCGAGGCTCTGCAGCGAGGCCAGGGGCGGGCCGGTGTAGCGGTATTCGCTGTCGTAGTCGTCTTCGACGACCCAGGCGCGGTTCGCCTCGGCCCAGCGCAGCAGCGCCAGGCGCCGGCCCAGGCTCATGGTTACGCCCAGGGGCAGCTGGTGCGACGGGGTGGCGAACACCAGCGCCGCATCCGGATGGTGGACGGCGGCATGGCCGACGTCCATGCCTTCGGCGTCGACCGGCACCAGGCACATGCGCGCACCGGCCGCCTCGAAAGGCGCGGCCGCGCCCTGGTAGCCGGGCGACTCCAGCCACACGCCCTCGCCCGGCGCCAGCAACAGCTGCGCCAGCAGGTAGAGGGCCTGCTGCGAGCCGCTGGTGACGATGATCTGTTCGGGCGTGCAGCGCACCCCGCGCGACGCGTTCAGGTAGGCGCACAGCAGCTCGCGCAGCAGCGGAAGGCCGGCGGCGCCGCCGTAACCCAGCGGCAGCTCGCGGCGGCGCCAGTGATGCGCTTCCAGCTTGCGCCAGACCTCGAAGGGAAACAGGTCCAGGCCCGGCATGCTCGGCCTGAAGGCGCGCAGCGGGCCCTGGTGCGGCCTGACCCGCGCCATGCCGGACGCCAGCGCCAGGCCGCGTGCCGGCAGCGGCCGCGGCATGCCAGGCGCGCCGCCAGGATCTGGCGCCGGGCGCGCGGCGGGCAGGCTGGCGTCCACGAAGGTGCCCCGCCCCACCCCGCCGCGCAGGTAGCCCTCGGCCGTCAGCTGCTCGTAGGCGGCCAGCACGGTCTGGCGCGACACCCGCAACTGCCGCGCCAGCTCGCGGGTGGCCGGCAGGCGCGTGCCGGGCGCCAGGCGTCCGTGCAGGATGGCGTCCTTCAGCCGCGCATAGAGCTGGCGGAACAGCGGGGTCGTGGCGGCGCGCTCGAGCGGGGCGGCGGCGATCAGGTCGTCGATGTGCATTGGTACGCCCATCTTCGCGCCGATTGGTACTTTGGGCAAGCCAAGTGGCCACGTAAGATGGGGCCAGACCATCACGGAGGAAGCATGAACGAGTTCGAGGCAAGGGTGTCCCTGTCGCTGCCCCTGGGGGTGCGCTGATGTACCTGCCGACCCGACACCGCCAGCAGGACCCGCAAGCCATGCGCTCGCTCATCAGGGAGCATGCCCTGGGCATGCTGGTCACGCGCAATGGGGAACTGCCCGACGCCGACCACCTGCCCTTCGAGTTCGTCGAAGGCGGCGCCGGCGGCCTGGGTCTGCTGCGCGCCCACGTGGCCCGCGCCAACCCGGTATGGCGCCGCGCCGGCCAGCAGGTGCTGGCGGTCTTTCGCGGCCCCGCCGGCTACGTGCCGCCCGACCCGCAGGAAAAAGCCGCCAGCGGCGGCAAGGTGGTGCCGACCTGGGACTACCATGTCGTGCACGTGTACGGGCCCCTGCGTGCGATCGAGGAGCCGGCCTGGCTGCTGGACGTCCTGCATGCGCAGACGCGGCACCACGAAGCGGGCCAGCCGCAACCATGGTCGGTGGCCGATGCGCCGCGCAGCTATATCGACGGGATGCTCAAGGCGATCGTCGGCATCGAGATCGACGTCAAGCGCATCGAAGGGAAGTGGAAAGGCACTCCGCAGCGCTGAGCGCGGAAGCGATCCGGTCCGGTGGACCAGGCGATCTGGTCCGGCGGACCGGAGCGCACTTACTTCTTGTTCGGGATCGGCTCCTTGCCGGTCGCGGTGCTGGTATCGTTGCCCGGCGTGCCCGCAGTGCCGGTGGCGCCGCGCGCCGTCTTGGCGATGAGCTCGTCCGCCGCCAGCAGGTGCTGCTCGACGATCGGCCGCATCTTCATGGCCAGCGCCTTGATGTCCGGATCCTTGATCTTGTCCATGTTGTCGCGCAGGTGCTCGTGCGTGACGCGGTGGTCGCGCCGGCCCGACTGCTTCACATAGGTGCGGTCGAAGATGTCGCCGCTCAGCGCCGAGAGCATCGATTCCTTGGCCTTGTGCTTGACGTTCGACTCTTTCGGCAACTCGACGCCCTTGGCCCGGGCCAGGGTCTGCACTTCGGCCAGGGACTTGCTGTGCTCGTCGACCATGCGCCGGGCGTAGGCCTTGACCTCGGGATTGCTTGCCTTGGTCAAGGCCAGCTTGCCGGCATTGATTTCGGCGATATTGGACTCGGCCATCATTTCGAGCAGCTTGCGGTCTGAACGGTCCAGCTTGCTCGCGGTGCTTGCCGGAGCCGCCGCAGCGGCCGGCACCGTCGCCTGGCTGGCCGCCTGGGCCTGGGCTGCGCCGGCGGCGAACAGGGCGCCCGCGATCGACAGCGCCAGTACACGGTGGATACGCAGTGTTTTCTGCATGGGGGTTCTCCTTGACACTTGCGTGTAAGCGGCGGACGCACTGCACGGCCGCCGGCGGGTGAAGCGTGGCTGCCGGCCGGCAGCCCGCGTACTTGCTGCTTACTTGCCCGAGGTCGTGCCGGACTTGGCCATGGACATCTGCTGGGCCGCCTTCAGGTGCTGCTCGACCGTCGGGATGGTCTTCTCGGCGGCGGCCTTGACGTCAGGATCCTTGGCGCTCTTGCTGATCTTCTGCAGCTTGGCGTGGGTGTCCTTGTGGTCTTTCAGGCCGGCCATCTTCATGTATTGCTTGTCGAAGGCATCGCCGCTGAGCTTTTCCAGCTTGGCCGCCATCGACTTGTGCTTGGCGTCGAGTTCGGTCGGCAGGGTCACGCCCTTGGCCTGGGCCAGGGTCTGCAGTTCGGACAAGGCCTTGCCGTGGTCATCGATCATCTGCTGGGCGAAGGTCTTCACTTCGGCGTTCTGGCTCTTGCTCAGCGCCAGCTTGCCGGTTTCGACCTCGGCCATGTTGGCGATCGCCATGTCGGTCATCGCCTTCTTGTCGGCATTGCTCAGCTTGGCCGTACCGGAACCGGTGGCGCCGGCGGCGCCCGACGCGCCCGAGGTCGACTGCATGGACCCGGACGTGTGCGACTTGGCGCCTTCGGCCCGGGTGGTGCCCTGGCTGCCGGAGCTGCCATGCGCGCCGGCCTGCGCGCTGCGGTCTTCCATGCCCTGGCTGCTGGTGTTGTTGACGGTGCCGTCGGCGGCGGTTTTGCCGGTCAGGTTAGGGTTGCCGGTCGCGCTCTGGTTGCTCATCGACTGGGCGCTCTGGCCAGTGGTCTGGGCCTGTACGCCGGCGGCGCCGAACATGGCGGCCACGACACCAACTGCGAGCAACTGCTTGAGGATCTGTTTCTTTTGCATGACGTTCTCCTGTTATTCGATGGGTGGGGCTGCCGCTCCGGAACGCCGGGCGGGCGTCTCCTTCCGACCTCTGGCGATGTCGAGCGCGTTTGAGTGTAGCGCCGCGTATTCACGGGTAGCGCACGTTAGCCGTATAGCAATTGCGCGCTCATACAGGCGTCACAGGAACCGGTTCGGAGAACCAAAACGGGACACCCACGTCAAACGCCTGTCACATTCGGCAGGCAGAATACGCTTGTCCTTGGGAAGGGATCTCGGCGGCGCAAGCCGCCCTACCGGCGCCGGCGGTCGGGAAATATACCGGCACCAATTCGTCGCCCTGCGGCCGTGTCGCACACGCAGGGCGCCACCATTACAACAGCGGGATCAGGATGTCGTAAGCGTTGTCCGGACGGTTGCCGTCATGGAGCGTCGGGGTGTAGCGGCGGTCGTAACGCTCGATGCGCCAGCCTTCCTCGTCCTGCACCATGCCCAGCTGCTCGATGGCGGCGTGGCCGGTCAGGTAGGTGGCCTGCACGCGCGTCACCGGCCCGCGGTGCGTCAGCATCGCGTAGCGGCGCTCCGGGATGCGGATACCGATCATGCCCGGCGGCAGTGCATTGAGGTCGCTGACCTCGGCGGCGATGCACTCGATGCGCACTCCCTGCTTGTCTTGCAGGCTCACGCCGTAGCGCAGCCCGTTGGTGTCGCCCAGTTCGCTTTCGCGCTCCAGGAAGGTGCTCCAGATGTCCGGCATGTCCGCTTCCAGTTCCGAGAGCGGACCCGCAAGCGGCAGCCCGGCGAGTTTCATTTCAGGTAAGGTAACAGTCGAGATGTGCATGGTATCGGCTACGCAAGTGGACGAAGAAAATTATAGCCTTAACTCCTCGACAATATTGTCACGGACGCAATCGTGCGCACCTATTTTTCGTGTTCTGGCAGGACGTATGTGCAACAGCGCACACAGGGGTATTGACGCCGGGCGCGCACAGTACATACATACCGCCTTTGCCACCGTCCAGCCTCGCATTTTTGCAGTTCGTCGCAAACGGCACCCGGACGCCCTTCGTCTCCCTACAATGGATTCATAACCACTTACCGGAGACCAACATGAAAGCCCTGATCCTCGCCGCCGTCCTGTCCCTCGTTTCGGTCACGGCCAATGCCGATGAGCAAGTGCGCAGCGTGAGCCCATTCAAGGGCATCGCCGTGCACGGCCCGGTCAGCCTGGTGGTGGAAGCCGGTAAATCGTATTCGCTCAGGGTGCAGGGCGACCCGCGCTTCATCGAACGCGTCACCAGTGAAGTGGTGGACGGCGAACTGCGCCTGGACATGAAGGACAGCACGCGCAACAGCCTGAAAAGCAGCGACCGCGTGGTCGTGACCTTGCCCTCGCTACAGACCTTCAAGGGTGAAGGCGCCGGGGAGATGCGCCTGACCAATGTGCGCGGCGAGCGCCTGGACGTCAATTACCGCGGCGCCGGCCGCCTGGCCATCGACGGCGAAGTGCGTGAACTGCGCCTGTCCGCCCAGGGCGTGGGCGAAGTCGATACCAAGGCACTGGTGGCGCAGGACGCCAACGTCAGCTTCGAAGGCATCGGCTCGGTGAACATCTATGCCAGGGACAAGCTGAACGCCAACGTGCGCGGCATGGGCAACCTCACCTATTACGGCAACCCGCGCGTGGTGAACAAGTCGGTGTCGGGCATCGGCAGCGTGGTGGCGGCCAAGTAAGCCGCTCAGCGGTTGGCGATCTCCAATAGGACCTCGGCATGGCAGGGACCGTCGAGCGGGCACCAGCAGGCCAGGTTCTTGCCGCGCAGCGCTGCGCGCGCCTCGGCGGCCAGTTGCTGCCCTTCCGGACTGGTTTCTAACCAGCGCCGGTAGGCCGCCACCGCCTCCGCCACGCTCGGCATCGCCGTATACCGGCTACCCACCGGCGTGCCCGGCACCGCGTCCGGCACCACCGAGAACGGATTGCCCCAGCGCCCGGGGCGCGCCACCGACACCGTGTCCGGCGGCAGCTTCCAGCCCTTCTTCCTGCTCAGTTGGACGCGTACCGGTTTCATTTCCTTCCTTATAGTTTCGCGATCTGCGCGTCGATCTTGCGCAATGCGCGCTCGCTGCGCTCACTATACCGGTCGGTCAGGTAGTCGGTGCGCCCGCGCATGAGCAGGGTGATCTTGAAGAGCTCCTCCATCACGTCCACCACCCGGTCGTAATAGGCCGAGGGGCGCATCCGCCCCGCCTCGTCAAACTCTTTATACGCCATCGGCACCGAGGACTGGTTCGGGATCGTGAACATGCGCATCCAGCGTCCCAGCAGCCGCATCGTGTTGACCACGTTGAAGGACTGCGACCCGCCGCACACCTGCATCACCGCGAGCGTGCGCCCCTGGCTCGGCCGCAGCGCGCCCTGCTCCAGCGGGATCCAGTCGATCTGGTTCTTCATCACCGCCGTGATCGCCCCATGGCGCTCGGGGCAGCACCATACCTGCCCTTCCGACCACAGCGACAGCTCGCGCAACTCCACCACCTTCGGATGTGTCTCGGGGACGCTGCCGGCCATCGGCAGCTCCATGGGGTCGAATATCTTCACCTCCGCGCCGAAATGCTCGAGGATGCGTGCCGCCTCCCAGGTGAGGAAGCGGCTGAAGGAACACTCGCGCAGCGAGCCGTACAACATCAGGATGCGCGGCGGATGGTCCATGTCGCCGACGGGGGCGAGCTTCTCCATGCTCGGCATGTCGAACTGCTCAGGGTGGATGTTCGGGAGTTCCGGTATGCGTTCCATGATCTTTCTCAGCTTAGACGAAGCGCCAGCGCACACAGGGTGACCAGCAGGATCGGCAGCGTCAGCACGACGCCGACCCGGAAATAGTACCTCCAGGAGACCTGGATGTTCTTCGATGCCAGCACGTGCAGCCACAACAGCGTGGCCAGACTGCCGATCGGCGTGATCTTCGGTCCCAGGTCGGCGCCGATCACGTTGGCGTACACCATGGCTTCGCGCACCACGCCCGTCGTCGCGGTGGCGTCGATCGCCAGCGCCCCCACCAGCACGGTCGGCATGTTGTTCATGATGGAGGACAGGATCGCCGTGATGAAACCAGTGCCGAGTGCGGCGCCCCATACGCCATATCCGGCGCAACGCTCCAGCAGCGCCGTCAGGTAGGCGAGCAGTCCGGCATTGCGCAGTCCATAGACCACCAGGTACATCCCCAGCGAAAACACCACGACCTGCCAGGGCGCGCCGCGCAGCACCTCGCGCGTCGAGATCCGGTGGCCGCGTGCGGCCACGGCCAGCAGCAGGCCCGCGCCCGCCGCTGCGACCGCACTGATGGGAATGCCGACGTCGTCCAGCCAGAAAAAGCCGACCAACAGCATCGCGAGCACCCACCAGCCGGTCACGAAGGTGGCGCGGTCATGGATCGCTTCACCTGGAGGCCTGAGCTGGGCCAGGTCGTAATCGGTCGGGATGTCCTTGTGGAAGAACCAGACCAGGGCGGCGAGCGTGGCGGCCACCGACACCAGGTTGACGGGCACCATGACGGCGGCATAGCGCGCGAAGCCGATGCCGAAGTAGTCGGCGGACACGATGTTCACGAGGTTCGATACCACCAGCGGCAGGCTGGCGGTATCGGCAATGAAGCCGGCCGCCATCACGAAAGCGAGCGTGGCGCGCGCGGAGAAGCGCAGGGCGGCGAGCATCGCGATCACGATCGGCGTCAGGATCAGCGCGGCGCCGTCGTTCGCGAACAGTGCGGCCACGGCCGCCCCCAGCAGCACGAGCAGGATGAACAGGCGCCGGCCCTTGCCCCCGCCCCAGCGGGCCACGTGCAGGGCGGCCCATTCGAAGAAGCCGGCCTTGTCCAGCAGCAGGCTGATGATGATCACGGCAACAAAGGCCCCGGTGGCGTTCCAGACGATGTTCCAGACGACCGGGATGTCGGATAACTGGATCACCCCGGCCAGCAGCGCGGCGAGCGCGCCGGCGGACGCGCTCCAGCCGATGCCGAGGCCGCGCGGTTGCCAGATGACGAGGATGAGGGTGGCGAGGAAGATCAGGAAGGCGGGCAGCAAGCGCGTTCCTCCTCAGCGCGGCAACAGGCTGCCGATGCGGTCCAGCGCCGTCTTGAGGCGGGCACGGTCCTGCACCAGTTCATCGAGGGGAAGCGCGAGGAAGGCCTCGATGCGGGCGTACAGGATGGCATAGGCGCGCTCGAAGGCAGCAGTGATCTCTTCCGGCGTGCCTTCGGCATGGCTGGGGTCATCGACGCCCCAGTGCGTGCGCAGGACCGGGCCGAGGTAGGCGGGACAGGTCTCGCCGGCCGCGCTGGCGCAGACGGTGACGACGATGTCGGGCGCCGCCGGCAGCGCATCCCAGGACTTGCTGTAGTAGCCCTCGGTCGGGATGCCCTTTTCCGCCAGCAGCTGCAGGGCGCGCGCGTTCAGGCGGCCAGTCGGCTGGCTGCCGGCGCTCAGCGCTTTCCATCCCGGCACGGCAAGGTGGTTGAAGACGGCTTCGCCGATCAGGGAGCGGCAGGAATTGCCGGTACAAAGGAAGAGCACGTTCATGGTATTTCAAGTCTTGGTGCCGCACACGGGCGTGCATGGATTGCCGCCGCAGCAGTTCTCGACCAGGAAGGCCAGCAGGCCGTTCATGGTGTCGAACTGCGCTGCGTAGATGATGAAGCGCCCCTCCTGGCGCGCCGTGATCAGGCCCGCGTGGTTCAGTTCCTTCAGATGGAAGGACAGCGAGGACGCCGGCACGCCGAGCGCCTCGGCGATCCTGCTGGCCGCCATGCCGGCAGGCCCCGCCTGCACCAGCAGCCGGAACGTGGCCAGCCGGGTTTCCTGGGCCAGTGCGGCCAGCGCGACGGTGGCGGACTTGGTATCCATGCGCACTCCCTTGATCGTTTCCATGGTTATCGAATTATAGCGAAGCTTGGCGAACCCTTCGAATATTATCGAAATAATTTGACAGCTTCATGACATCGCACTATTCTTATTTCGTCAAATTACGAATAACGAATAACGAACAGGAGAGAGCTGCCATGAACCAGATCGATGTCACCCTGCCCGTCGCCGTGCTTGGCGCCGGCCCCGTCGGACTTGCCGCCGCCGCGCACCTGCGTGAACGCGGCATGACGCCCCTGCTGCTGGAAGCCGGCGCCGCCGTCGGCGCCAACCTCGACAGCTATCGTCACGTGCAGCTGTTCTCGCCCTGGCAGTACAACGTCGACAAGGCCGCGCGCCGCCTACTCGAAGGCGCGGGCTGGACCATGCCGGACCCGCAAGCCCTGCCCACCGCCGGCGCCCTGCGCGACGCCTACCTGGCGCCGCTGGCTGCCCTGTCCTGCATCGCCGGCGCCCTGCGCCTGCAGCATCGCGCCACCGCGATCACCCGCGCCGGCACCGACAAGGTAAAAACCCGCGGACGCGAGGACGCGCCCTTCCTGATCCGCGCCGATACGCCGGACGGCCCGCGCGAGTTCGCCGCACGCGCCGTGATCGACGCCACCGGCACCTGGTCGCAGCCGAACCCGCTCGGCGCCAGCGGCATTCCGGCGCTCGGCGAAGCGGCGCTGGCGGCGCGCATCGCCTACGGCATGCCGGACGTGCTGGGCAGTGGACGCGCCCGTTATGCAGGCCGGCGTGTGCTGGTGGCGGGGGCTGGCCACTCCGCCGCCGGCACCCTGCTGGCGCTGGCCCAGCTCGCTGCCGAACATCCTGGCACGCAACTGGTGTGGGCGACGCGCGGCAGCCGGCTGGCGCGCGTGTTCGGCGGCGGCGATGCCGACGGCCTGCCGGCGCGTGGGCGGCTGGGGCAGCGTCTGCAGACACTGCGCGACACCGGACAGCTGGAGATGCGCCAGGATTTCCCGATCGTGCGCCTGGTGGAAAGCGAGGGCCGCATCACTATGATCGATGTCGCCGGCCGCCGCATCGAGGGGATCGACGAGATTGTCTGCGCCACCGGCGCCCGGCCCGACCTGTCGCTGACGCGCGAACTGCGCACGCGCCACGACCCGTGGCTGGAGAGCACCGACGCGCTGGCCCCCCTGATCGACCCGAACGAGCACAGTTGCGGCACGGTGCGCCCGCATGGCCATCGTGAGCTGGCCCACCCCGAGACCGACTACTACGCCGTCGGCGCCAAGAGCTACGGCCGCGCGCCGAACTTCCTGCTGGCCACCGGCTACGAGCAGGTGCGCTCGGTGGTGGCGGCGCTCGCCGGCGATATCGCCAGCGCCGACGACGTCCAGCTCGAACTGCCGGAAACGGGCGTCTGCAATACCCGGCCGGCCTACCAGCAGCAAAGCACGGCCTGCTGTACAGTGAAGGCTGCCGACGCCACCTGTTGCTGAGCGTTCGCAGCATCGTTTCAGGAGAACAGCTTGTCGTCCGCCCGCAAGACCATCGGCATCCTCGCCTTCACGCAGATCACGTCGTGGGGATCGCTGTACTATGCCTTCGCCGTCCTGGCGCCAGCGATCGGGCGCGAGCTCGGCATTGCCGCAGAAACCGCGTTTGCCGCGTTTTCCTGGAGCCTGCTGGTGGCGGGGGTCGCGGCCACGCCGGTCGGCGCGCTGGTCGACCGCCATGGCGGACGCTGGGTCATGGCGGCGGGCTCGCTGGCCAGCGCCCTTGGCATGGCATGGCTGTCGCAATGCACCACGCCCGCTTCCTATTTCGGCGCCTGGACCCTGATCGGGCTGGCAATGGCGCTGACGCTGTATGAAGCAGCCTTCGCCACCATCAACCGCAAGCTCGAGGTAGGCGCGCCGCGCGCCATCTCGAACCTGACGCTGTTCGCCGGGTTCGCCAGCACCATCTTCTGGCCGCTGACGCAGTTCGTCGCGGCGCGCATCGGCTGGCGCGACACCTACCTGGCCTACGCGGCCCTGCAGCTGGCCGCCTGCCTGCCGCTGCATCTCTGGCTGGGACGCGACGCCGCGCGCACGCCGGTGTGCGCGAACGCGCCGCGCGACAGCCACACACTGGCCGAAGCGGTGGGCCATCCGGCATTCTGGAAGCTGGCGCTGGCCTTCTCGGCCAACGTCTTCATCTTCTCGGCGCTGGCGATCAACCTGATCCCGCTGCTGCAGTCGCTCGGCCATGGCGCCGCCAGCGCCGTGCTGCTGGCCGCCCTGGTGGGGCCGATGCAGGTGGCCGGCCGCATCGGCGAACGCACGCTGGCGCGCGACAAGGCGCCGCAGACGGTGGGGTGCTTCGTGTTCGCCACCCTGCCCTTCGGCCTGCTGGCGCTGGCGCTGCTGGGCACCCGTGCCTGGGCGGTGGCGCTGTTCTGCGTGCTGTACGGGATGAGCAACGGCGTGCTGACCATCATCCGCGGCACCCTGCCGCGCGCGCTGTTCGGGCCGCGCAACTACGGCGCGATCACCGGGGCCATGGCGGCCCCTTCGCTGCTGTCGAAGGCCGTCGGTCCGCTGGTCGGGGCGGCGCTGCTCTCCGGCGCATCGGGCCCGATGATGTTGCCGCTGGTGCTGTTCGGCTGCGCGCTGGCCTCGCTCCTGCTCTACCTGTCGGCGGTCAAGCCGTTTGCAGCAAGCTCAGCGGAAACCGCGGGCGCTTGACGCGAACTTGACGAGAATGCGCCGGCTTTCTATCCTCAGCGCTCAATACCAGATCGAAAGCACCCATGACCAGTTCCTGCTGCGGCCCGGCCGTCACGCCAGAACCCCGCCCCGACATCGACGTCGACGACCTCGCCGCGCTGTGCAAGGCGATTGGCCATCCCGCCAGGCTGCAGTTGCTGCGGCACCTGATCAAGCATGGCGAGTGTTACTTCGGCAGCCTGGCCGACGTGCTGCCGCTCGCCGCCTCCACCATTTCGAAGCACGTCTCGATCCTGAAGGAGGCCGGCCTGATCGAAGGCTCGTCCGACCTGCAGCGCGTCTGCTACTGCGTGCGGCCGGACCGGCTGGTCCAGCTCAAGGCGATGATAGGCGCGCTGTAGACTCCGCCGTTCAGGGACGCCGCTGCGACGGCATGCGCGGCAGGAACACGGCCAAGATGCCCAGCAGCGGCAGGAAGGAGGCGATCCGGTACACGTATTCGATGCCGGTGGTGTCGGCGACCGCGCCCATGACGGCGGCGCCGATGCCGCTGATGCCGAACATCAGGCCGAAGAACAGGCCGGCGATCATGCCCACCTTGTCCGGCACCAGCTCCTGCGCGAACACCACGATGGCCGAGAACGCGGACGACATCACCAGTCCGATCACCACCGACAGCACGGCGGTCCAGAACAGGCTCGCGTAGGGCAGCGCCAGCGCGAACGGCGCGGCGCCCAGGATCGAGAACCAGATCACGCGCTTGCGGCCGATGCGGTCGCCGATCGGGCCGCCCGCGAAGGTGCCCGCCGCCACCGCCGCGAGGAACAGGAACAGGTACATCTGGGCCGCCTCCACCGAAACCTGGAAGCGCTTGATCAGGTAGAAGGTGTAGTAGCTCGACAGGCTGGCCATGTAGATGTACTTGGAGAACACCAGCAGCGCCAGCACCGTCAGGGCCCAGATGACGCGCCCGCGCGACAGGCCCGGTCCGGCATGGACGGCCAGCCGGCGCGTCACGGTGCGCAGGTGGCCCGCATACCAGCGGCTCACGCCGACCAGCACCGCGACCGCCAGCAGCACCAACAGCATCAGCCAGGCGATCCTGCCCTGGCCCTGGCCCACGATGATGGCGGCGGCCAGCAGCGGGCCGAACGCCGACCCTAGATTCCCGCCCACCTGGAACAGCGACTGCGCGAAGCCGAAGCGCCCGCCCGATGCGAGACGCGCCACGCGCGAGGCCTCCGGGTGGAAGGTCGAGGAACCGATGCCGATCAGGCCGGCCGCCAGCAGCAGCATGGCGAAGCTGCCGGCCGTCGCCAGCAGGGCGACGCCGCCCAGCGTGACGCACATTCCGGCCGGCAGCAGGAAGGGGATCGGACGCCGGTCGGTATACAGGCCGATCCAGGGCTGCAGCAGCGAGGCGGTGCACTGAAAGGTCAGCGTGATCAGGCCGATCTGGGTGAAGCTGAGCGCGAATTCCTGCTTGAGCAGCGGATAAATGGCGGGCAGGACCGCCTGCACGCAGTCGTTCAGCAAGTGGACAAAGGCGACCGAAAACAGGATCTGCATCACTACTGACGGCGGCGCGGCGGATGCTGGGGAAGATGATGTGGACATGGGGGAAGGCACGGTGGAAAGCCTTGTCAGTGTACTACGCTCGGCCGGAACGCGTCGCCGGCCGCCACGGTCCTAGCGGGCCGGCTGCTGCAGCGCCCAGCCGCCGATCAGGGCCAGCGCGCGCGGCGACATGGTTTCGCGGATGCCCGCCACTTCGGAAAACTCGCCGGTCTGCGCGCTCTGAAAGAAGTGGTTCAGGCCGGCCAGGCGTTCCACCCGCGCACGCGGATTGGCCGCCAGCGCCTGCCTGAGGGGCACGTCGGCCTCGGGACGGCTGCGCAGGAAGGCCAGGGCGGCCTAGATGCCGGAAGCGAAGTCGTAGCTGGTCGCGCGGGCGAAGACGCCGCCCGATCCGGACTGTAGCACCCAGCCGTCGCGTCAATAGGCTCGGATTGTCACGCCCGATGCCGCATTCGCATTAGTAGCTCACCGGATAATCCTTGGGGAAGCCGCGCCCGCCAAAGGCCTTCTTCTGGGTCCAGTCCTGGCCGGGTGCGCTCCAGAAGCTGTCGCTGGCGGGCAGGCCCAGCGCCAGCAGGCCGTTGGAAGCGATGTACATGCTGCCGTTGTTCGAATACCAGTCGCCCAGCTCGGGCTGGTGGCCGCGAAAGCCGATGGTCAGGAAACCGGCGTCCGTGAAGTTGCCCGGCACATCCCAGATGGCCCGGTGCACCGCATGCAGCGCGGCGCGCACCTGCCCTTCCGGCAGCGAAGCCGGCAGCTGCTTGCGCCAGGCCAGCAGCGCCAGCGGCTGGAAGGCCGCGGTGCGGTAGGTGAGCGAGCGGCCGATCGGCGGGAAGCTGCCGTCCGGGCCGACGAAGCGCTCCAGGTGTTCGCAATAGCGCTGCGCACGCCTGTTAGCCTGGGCCAGCAGTTCCTGCGGCCTGGCCTGCCAGAAGGGCGCCTTCTTCGCCGCCAGCACGTCCAGCACTTCCAGCAGCATCGGATACATCACATAGGAGTTGTAGTAATCGAAGTGGAAATCTTTTCCATCCTTGATCCAGCCGTCGCCGACGTACCACTCGTTGATCTTGCGGATCGCGCCGTTCAGGCGCATCGGGTCGTGCTCTTCCCCGATCGACAGCAGCCAGGCTTCGTTCATCGCGGCGAACAGCAGCCAGTTGGTGTTGGGGGGATCGACCCGGCGCAGGCCCTTGATTTCCGCGATGATGCGCGCCCTGGTCGCGGCCTCCAACGGCTCCCACAGCACCTTGGGCGCGCGCAGCAGGGCGTTGGTGAAATAGGCGGAATCGACCAGCGCCTGGCCCTCGCCCTTCCACTTCAGGTAGTCCGGGCTGCGCGGATCGACCGCGTTGGCATAGCTTTGCAGCGCCATGTCCTGCAGGCGCCGGCGCAAGCTGCCTTCCGGTGTCGCGTCGACCGGCAGGGCCAGCCACGGGGCGATACCCGACATCAGGCGGCCGAAGCACTCGAGGTAGGCCACCGAACGGTCGCGCCCATCCCAGGTCGGGCTCAGCTCGAGCGCGAACTTCTGTTTCAGTTGCCCCTTCGACATCAGGCCCAGTATCGGCTCGGCCATCCGCTGCAGCAGGCGCAGCAGGTAGGCGCGTTCGGTGCCGGCCGGGATCGCAGCCGGCGCCGCTGCCGCTGCGCCCAGGGCCGGCGCGGCGGCCAGCGCCCCCATGAAGTGTCGTCGTTCCATGTTCGTCTCTCGTTATCGGCCGGCGAGGCGCGCCATTTCCGCCGCGGCCAGCAGGAAGGCGCCCACGCCGAAAGGCGTGGTCGAGTCCTGGTTCACGACCTGCCCGGGAATCGCGCGCTCGCCGATCGGCTGGACGTAGCCGACCCTGCCGTCCGCCTGCAAGGCGACGGTGCTCAGGTAATGCCAGCCGCGCTGCGCGACCGGCAGGTAGGCGCCGCGCGCCAGCAGGCCGTTGTTGATCCCCCATAGCATCCCGTAGGTGAAGAAGGCGGTGCCGCTGGTCTCCGGTCCCGGCGCATGGGCCGGGTCCAGCATGCTGCGGGTCCAGTAGCCCCCCGGCTGCTGGCTGCGCGCCACGCTTGCCGCCATTGCCTGGAAGCGTTCGACGTACTCGGCGCGATGCGGATCGCTTGCCGGCAGTTCGGCCAGCACCTTGGCCAGTCCCGCGAACACCCAGCCATCGCCGCGCGCCCAGAAATCCTTCTTGCCGCTGGCGCTCTTGTGCTTCGGATAGACGTACTTGGCGTCGCGGTAGTAGAGCTTTTCTTCCGGGTCGTACATGATGCTGTTGGCATACGTGTAGTACGCGTGCAGCTTCTCGAGGTACTGGGGATTGCCGGTGATCTTGTACAGCTTGGTCATGACCGGCATCACCATGTACAGGCCGTCGGCCCACCACCAGTAATCCTTGTTGGGGGTGCCCATCTGGTATTCCATGACCTCGCGGGCGCGGGCGATCTTGCGCGGGTCCTTGTCCAGCTGGTACAGGTCGGCATAGGTCTGGAAGGCGATCTGCCAGTCGCCGAACAACACATGTTCGTCGGTTTCGCCATAGTCGTACTTCCACCTGCGCTTGTCCGGCGACTTCGCGCCCATCCAGGCATTGTGCTCGGCCCACACCTCCGAATAGCGGCGGTAGCGCTCGATGCCGGTGACGCGATAGGCTTCGATGTTCCCGGTGTGGTAGGCCGCCACGTCCCAGAAGGCCCATTGCTTCGCGGGCGTCCTGGCCTGCCAGTGGGTGTTGACCTTGTCGATGATGGCGAGCACCTCGCTGCGCTTGACACCGGCATCCGGTGGCGGCGGCGCCGCGCAGCCGCCCAGCACCAGGACCAGGACCAGCGCGGCCAGCATGCCGGTGAAGATGTTTTTTGGATTCATGTCGTTCATGGTGAAGGTGGGCAGGCCGGCGTCCATTCGAGTACGCCGACCCTGGTCGGACCGCTCGGCACGACGCCTTCGGCGTCCAGCTGGTGGACCGCTTGCAGGTAGAGATGGAGCTGCCCGGTGTCGCGCCACAATTCGGTGTCGAAGCTCGGCTCCCAGGCCCCCATCGGACGCTCGAGCAGGTCGCTCACCTGCCAGCGGCCCCGGTCCAGGCCCGGCGTGCAGGCCACGGATACCTTGTGACCCCGCTCCGCATCGCGGAACACAAGCCAGGCCGCCCCGCTGCTGCCGACCAGGATCTGCGGACGCGAGATCGGGATCGCCTTGGTTCCCAGGCCCGACAGCGAGAACGCCGTCTTCCGGAAAGCCAGGCTTTGCGTTTGCCAGCCCTGGCCGTCGTGGCGCACCACGCGGTATTGCGGAACGGTGCTGCCGGGATCGCGCCAGTAGCTGACAATGACGGGCTTGCCGTCGCGGTCGGCGGCCATCGCGGTCTGATTGATCAGTTCGCTGCTTGGCGGGACCTGCGCCGCCACTTCCGCCGTGTCCGCGGTGATCGGCAATCGGTAAGGCCCGCCCCTGCTGCGCTCCCAGGTGCGGCCGCCGTCGCGCGACCGGGCATAGGCCAGATCATGGTTGCTGGCGACGTCGGGCGACTCGCGCCATACCCAGGACAGATGCAGCGTCCCCGCCCTGTCCACGAAGGCCTGCCAGTAGGCGTTGCGCCGCCCTTCCCCGCTCAGGAGATTGTCCTGCAGCCGCTGCCAGGCCTGGTCTTGCGGGTCGTAGCGGTTGATCACCAGGTTGCCGCGGCCAGAGCCGCCGTCGCGGTAGAGGAACAGCAGGCCGCCGTCCGGCATGCGGTAGAACTCCGGATACGACACGGACTTCTCGCCGCGCCCGGTCATCGCCTGCTGCGGGCCGAGGCGCAGGACGCCGGGCGCGGTGCCGCGCGCGTAGCGCAAGGGGCCATTGTGGTGGTCCCAGGCCACGTGCAGGAAGCCTGCGCCGTCGACCATGATGCTGATGCTGTTATGGGCGTCGCTGGCCTTGCCCAGGTACTGGGTGGGCGCCAGCTGCCACTCAAGGGCGCCCAGGCGGCGCTTGCCCAGCACCAGCCTGCCGCCGGCGTCGTAGAAGGCGATGTACTGGCTGCCCTCGTGCGTGACGAGCGAATTCTTGCGGAACACCACGGCATTGACCGAATTGGCCGCCCAGCCGTCCGCCACCTCGACGACGCGCACGGCCTGCTGCTGTTTCAGGCCTGCGCATGCGCACAGCAGGACGGAGCAGGCAAGCACGATGCCGATCGGCAGGATTCTCATCAATTCTCCACGTGAACCCGGCTACCTTACACTGCAAATCCGCGCCGCCGGAATCATCCTGATGAGTATTGTGCGGGGGACGCACTGCGGCATGCCGTGTTCCTCTACCATGAAGCATACCCGCCTTCGTCCAGGACCAGCCATGCCCCTTCATCCATCGCGCCGCAGCTTCCTCGGCGCCGCCGCCGGCACCGCTCTTGCATTGAACGTACCGGGAGCTGCCGCCGCATCGCCCCGCTTCACCATCGGCGACAAGGATTTCCTGCTCGACGGGAAGCCGCTGCAGATCCGCTGCGGCGAGATGCATTTCGCCCGGGTCCCGCGTGAATACTGGGCGCACCGGCTAAAAGCGATCAAGGCCATGGGCCTGAATACGGTCTGCGCCTACCTATTCTGGAACTACCATGAATGGCGCGAAGGCCGCTACCGCTGGGATGGGCAGCGCGATGCCGCCGAATTCTGCCGGATGGCGCAGGCGGAAGGCCTGTGGGTGATCCTGCGCCCCGGCCCTTACGCCTGCGCGGAATGGGAAATGGGCGGCCTGCCCTGGTGGCTGCTGAAGCACCCGGGCGACAGTTTCTTGCGCAGCCGCGCCCCGGCCTTCGTGGAACCGGCGCGGCGCTGGCTGAAGGAAGTCGGCCGGGTGCTGGCGCCGATGCAGCTGACCCAGGGCGGCCCGATCCTCATGGTGCAGGTCGAGAACGAGTATGGCTTCTTCGGCGAAGACCGCGACTACATGCGCCTCATGCGCCAGGCCCTGCTCGACGCGCGCTTCGATGTCCCGCTGTTCCAGTGCAATCCGACCAATGCGGTGGCCAAGACCCACATCCCGGAACTGCTCTCGGTGGCCAACTTCGGCAGCGACCCGGAGCGCGGTTTCAAGGCCCTGGCCAGCGTACAGCAAGGGCCCCTGATGTGCGGCGAATACTATTCCGGCTGGTTCGACACCTGGGGCACGCCGCACAAGCGCGGCGACAATGCGCGCGCCATCCGCGACATCGACACCATGCTCAAGGCGAACGGCTCGTTCAGCCTGTACATGGCGCATGGCGGCACCACCTTCGGCCTGTGGGGCGGCTGCGACCGCCCCTTCCGTCCCGATACGACCAGCTACGACTACGATGCCCCGATCAGCGAGGCCGGATGGCTGGGCGAGAAATTCCGCAGCTACCGCGAATGCCTCGGCAAGCACCTGGAACCCGGCGAAACCCTGCCCGAGGCGCCGGCGCAGCTTCCCGTGATGGCGATCCCCGCTTTTGCCCTGAAGGAGACCGCGCCCGTGTTCGCGAACCTGCCCGGTGCGGTGATCCGGGACGCTTCGCCGCGCAACATCGAACAGTACGACATCAGCCGCGGCCTCGTTGCCTACACCATCACGCTGCCGCCCGGCCCGGCGGCCAGGCTGGAAGCCGCGAACGCGCGCGACCTGGCCTGGGTCTACGCCGGCGAACGCCTGCTGGGCACCATGGATACGCGCCACCGCCGTTTCGGCGTCGAGCTGCCGGCGCGCACCGAGCCGACCCGGGTCGAGATCCTGCTGTACACGATCGCGCGTGTGAATTTCGGCGTCGAGGTCCACGACCGCAAGGGGCTGCAGGGCCCGGTGCTGCTGCGCACGAAGGACGGCGCCGCGCGGGCGCTCACTGGCTGGGAGATCCGCGCCATTGATTTCGGCGACGACGGCGAGCTGCGGCCCCTGCGCTGGCAGGCCAAACGCGTTGCCGGCCCGGCTTTCTGGCGCGGCAGCTTCGATGTGAAGGAACAGGCCGATACCTTCCTCGACATGTCGAGCTGGGGCCAGGGCATCGTCTGGATCAACGGCCGCTGCCTGGGCCGCTACTGGAGCATCGGCCCGACCCAGACCATGTACCTGCCAGGTCCCTGGATGAAGACGGGCCGTAATGAGGTCGTGGTGCTCGATCTCACCGGGCCGCGCGCCAGCCGCATCGAAGGGCGCACCACGCCCATCCTCGATGAACTGCACCCCGAGCGCGACCTGGCGCGTCCGGCCAGCACCGCGCGTCCGCGCCTGACCGGGGTGGCGCCGGTGCATGCCGGACAGTTCGCCAGCGGCCCCGCCACCCAGGAAGCCAGGTTCGAACAGCCGGCGCGCGGGCGCCAGCTGTGCCTCGAAGTGGTCGACAGCTTCGACGGCAAGCCGCATGCGGCCGTGGCAGAACTCGCCCTGCTCGGCCTGGACGGCAAGCCGATGAACCAGAGCGCCTGGACGATCGCCTACGCCAGCAGCGAAGAAGCGCACAAGGAAGACGGCGGCGCCCTGAATGCCATCAATGGTCAGGCCAGCGACTACTGGCATACGGCGTACAGCAAGGGGCTTCCTCCGGCGGGGCCGGCGCGGCTGATCATCGACCTGGGCGCACCGGTCGATATCGCCGGGCTGCGCTATACGCCGCGCCAGGGGCCGGACACCGTGACGGGGCGGATCCGACGTTATCGCGTGTACGTCGGCGACCGGCTGGTGCAGCAGATGTAAGCCGCCGGACCTGCAGCGGGGCGTCAGGATTTTCGCCCCGGCCCTATACTCTCGTTCCAGACCTTCTTGCGATGCAGCCCGTGTCGTAAACTGCAGAGATTGTCATGACGACTGAATTATTGCTGGCGGCAGCCAAGGGCTTCCTGTTTGTGCTGGCAACCATGCTGCCGATCCTGAATCCGGCAGCAACAGCGCCGATTTTCCTCAGCATGACCGATGGCGCATCGGCCGCGACCCGCACCCTGCTGGCGCGCCGTATCGCGCGCAACATGTTCTGGCTGATGACGGGCTCGATGCTGATCGGTTCTTATGTGCTCGACTTCTTCGGCATCTCGCTGCCCATCGTCCGCATCGGCGGCGGCCTGCTGCTCGCCTCGGTGGCCTGGCGCCTGCTGGGGGCGACACCGTCCACGCCCGACAGCCGCGCCGCCCTGGCCGAAGCCTACACACCCGACCATGCGCACCGCCAGGCCTTTTATCCGCTGACGTTTCCGATCAGCTGCGGCCCGGCCTCGATCTCGGTCGCCATCACCGTCGGCGTTTCGCTGCACGATGTCCGGATGGTGCTGTCACTGGCGCGGATGGGCGGGGCACTGCTGGCGCTGGCGCTCATCGGCGTGCTGCTGTATCTCGCCTTCCGCTATGGGGAACACTTCCTGCGCCTGATCGGCGAAGCCGGCACCGCCGTCTTCCTGCGCCTGACCGCCTTCATCCTGCTGTGCCTTGGCGTGCAGATCGTGTGGGATGGCGTCAGCGAACTGCTGCTCGAGGTCATGAGCGTGCCGACCCACCTGGTTGCAGCCTAGGGAGCAAACATGTTGAATACACGTTTAATACCGGGAAGCCTGTCGCTTGGACTGGCGGCTTGCCTGGCGGGGACCACTGCCGCCGCCCAGGACACTCCCGCCGTCGACTTCTATGCCTCGCTGCGTACCCAGGCCGAGGCGGTCAGCCCGGATCGCGACGAGCGCCTGGACAGTTATGTGGGCATCCGCGACGCCTACTCGCGGGTGGGGGTCAAGTTCGACTATCCGCTGGGCGCCGAACTGGCGCTGACGGGACAACTCGAACTCCCCGTCGATTCCGCCAACTTCAGGATGCGCGATCCCTACGACCAGGGCGATGCCCAGCGTCCCCACGGGGAGCGCATCAGACTCGCCCATCTCGGCTTGCGCGGCAGCTTCGGATCGCTCACCTACGGCCAGCAGTGGATGCCCTACTACAATGCGGTCGCGGCGCCGGTGGACATGTTCAGCACCTATTACAGCGGCTTTGCGACCTATACCGTCTTCCGGGTGGCGCAAACCCTTGCGTATGCCTCGCCGGAATTCTCGGGACTCTCGTTCAGCGCTGCCTACACCGGTCGCAGTAGCAATGCACGCTCGACCTCGCGCATCGATGCGCCGCGCCGGCAAGCCGCCGCCACCTATGTCAGCGGCGATACTCGCCTTGCGGTCGGCGTGGACGACCGCGGCGATGCCGGTTACGGGCGCAACCGGATCGTCGGGCTGTCGGCCAGCCACCAGGCCGGCAATCTCTACCTGGCCGCCAAATACGAGCGTTTCGACACCGGGAACCGCCAGCGCGGCAGCTTCTCGAGCGACGGCAACCAAGCGCTCAACCTGTTCGGCAGCTATGCGATGGGCAAGACCACGTTCAAATTGATGCTGGCGAGGGTGGAACACTATGGCGACAACATCGTCCATCTCGGCGTCGACCACCAGGTCTCGGATGCCTTGAAGGTGTTCGCCGAATATTATCGGGAAGGCTCGACCGCCGTCCTCACGCCGCGCCGCGGAGGGCTGGACGATTTCGATGCCGGTTTCAAGGGCGGTCAGGCCCTTGCTGTCGGCATCCGTGTCGACTTCTGACTCAGTCGAACTTGCTGAAGTCCGGCTTGCGCTTCTCAAAGAAGGCGGTAAACGCTTCCTTCGCTTCCGGCGCCAGCAGCATGGCGGCGAAGCGCTCGTTCTCGGCGGCGATCGCCGCTTCGATGTCGGCGATGCGCGGGCGCTTCATCAGCGCTTTCGTCGTGCGGATCGACGCGGCCGGCAGCGCCACCAGCTTGGCGGCCTGCTGCTCGGCAAAGGCGCGCAGCTCGGCGGCCGGCAGCACTTTCGTCAGCAGGCCCATCTCGAAGGCTTCCTGGGCGCCGAAGGCTTCGCCCAGCAGCAGCTTCTCGGCGGCGCGCGGGTAGCCGGCTAGTTGCGGCAGCAGCAGCGAGGAGGCGAATTCCGGGCACAGGCCGAGCTGGGTGAACGGGACCGAGAATTTGGCGTTGTCGGCGGCGTAGACCAGGTCGCAGTGCATCAGCATGGTGGTGCCGATGCCGATGGCGGCGCCGGCGACGGCAGCGACTACGGGCTTGGTCGAGCCGTGCAGTGCGCGCATGAACTGGAAGACCGGGCGGTTTTCGGCCGGCACGCCGGGCACGGGCGCCGAGTTCTTCATGAAGTCGTCGAGGTCGTTGCCGGCGGTGAAGATCTCCGGCTTGCCGGCGATGAGGATGGCGCGCACGGCGCTGTCGCTTTCCGCGTCCAGCAGCGCGTCGGCCATAGCCTGGTACATCGCGGCAGTGATCGCGTTCTTGCGCTCGAGGCGGTTGAATTCGATGGTCAGGAGGCCGTTGGCCTTCGAGATCAGCATGTCCATTCTTGGAGTCTCCCGTCTATTCTGGGTCTGGTTGAACGCGTGGGCGGCAGCTCCGCATTGGTAGGGTGGGCGGGTCCTCCCGCCCACGGGGTGGTACGTGGCGGCTGCGTTACCGCGCCGCCCTCTTTCATTAAACGCGCTCGATGATACCGGCCGCGCCCATGCCGGCGCCGACGCACATCGTCACCATGCCGTACTTCAGGTTGTTGCGGCGCAGTGCGTGCACGACGGTCGCGGCGCGGATGGCGCCGGTCGCGCCCAGCGGGTGGCCCAGGGCGATCGCGCCGCCCATCGGGTTGACCTTGCTGGTGTCCAGGCCCAGGTCGCGGATCACGGCCAGCGCCTGTGCGGCGAAGGCTTCGTTCAGCTCGATCCAGTCCAGCTGGTCCTGGGTGATACCGGCCGCCGCCAGTGCGGCAGGAATGGCGACCTTCGGGCCGATGCCCATGATCTCCGGCGGCACGCCGCGCACGGCGAAGGAGGAGAACTTGGCCAGCGGGGTCAGGTTGTGCTCCTTCAGGATCTTTTCGCTGACGACGATCAGCGCGCCGGCGCCGTCCGACATCTGCGACGAGGTCGCGGCGGTCACGCTGCCCTTGGCGGCGAACACCGGCTTGAGCTTGGCCATGCCTTCCATCGAGGCGTCGGCGCGCGGACCTTCGTCCAGGTCGACGGTGCGGCGCTTGACGTCGACCTCGCCGGTCTTCAGGTTCGGGGTGCGGGTGACGATTTCCACCGGGGTGATCTCGTCCTTGAACAGGCCGGCCTGCTGGGCGGCGATGGCGCGGCGGTGCGATTCCAGGCCGAAGGCGTCCTGGTCTTCGCGCGAGATCTTCCACTGCTCGGCCACCTTCTCGGCGGTCAGGCCCATGCCGTAGGCCAGGCCCACGTTCTCGTCCTTGAACGTTTCCATGTTAATCGAAGGATGGTGGCCCATCATCGGGACCATCGACATCGATTCGACGCCGCCGGCGATCATCACGTCGGCTTCGCCCACGCGGATGCGGTCGGCCGCCATGGCCAGGGCGGTGATGCCCGAGGCGCAGTAGCGGTTGACGGTGACGCCGCCCACGGTGTTCGGCAGGCCTGCCAGCACCACCGCGTTACGCGCCACGTTGAAGCCCTGCTCCGCTTCCGGGAACGAGCAGCCGACGATGGCGTCGACGATCAGGGCCGGGTCCAGGTTCGGCACGGCGGCCATGGCGCCGCGGATGGCGTGCACCAGCAGGTCGTCCGGGCGGGTCTTGTTGAAGAAGCCGCGCGGCGCCTTGCCGATCGGGGTGCGGGTCGCTGCGACGATGTATGCGTCTTGAAGTTGTTTGCTCATGATTTGTTCGTCCTGTTCGTTCGTCGCTTAGTTACGGACCGGCTTACCGTTCTGCATCATGCCCATGATGCGCTCCTGGGTCTTCGGATTGCTCAGCAGCGCGATGAAGGCCTTGCGCTCCATGTCGAGCAGCCACTGCTCGGACACCACGCTGCCCTGGTCGATGTCGCCGCCGGTCACGATCTCGGCGATGGTGTCGCCCAGGTGGTAGTCGTAGGCCGAGATGAAGCCGCCGTCACGCATGTTGACCAGCTGGCCGCGGATCGTCGCCCAGCCGTAGCGGCCGGTGACGGTAATCGGGCGGCGCATCGGTGCGCGGTAGCCGGCGTCGAACATGGCGCGTGCGGTGGTCTTGGCCACGTGCAGCAGTTCGTAGGGGTTGAAGACGATGACGTCGTCTTCCTTCAGGTAGCCCATCGCCTTGGCTTCCAGGGCCGACTTCGACACCTGCGCGGTGGCCGCGTTGGTGAAGCCGGTCTTCAGGAATTGCAGGATGTCGTTGCCTTTCGCTTCGGTGAAGGCGCGCACGGCCGCTTCCTTCAGGCCGCCGCCTGCCGGCACCAGGCCGACGCCGACTTCGACCAGGCCGATGTAGGATTCGATCGAGGCCACGCGCTTGGAAGCGTGCAGCATCATCTCGCAGCCGCCGCCCAGCGCCAGGCCCGCGACAGCGGCCACCACCGGGATGTTCGAGTACTTCATCTGCATGAACACGTTCTGCAGGTCGCGCACCATCGGTTCCATCGCCTTGGCGCCGCCCATCATGAAGGCCGGCAGCGCCGACTGCAGGTCGGCGCCGGCCGAGAAGGCGCCGCCTTCGGCCGCGTCGGTATTCCAGATCACCAGGCCCTTGAAGCCCTTCTCGGCTTCCGCCATGGCGCGCTGCAGGCCCTTCACCACGCCTTCGCCGATGACGTGCATCTTGGTCTTGAGCGAGATGACCAGCACTTCGTCGTCCGAGTGCCACAGGCGCACCGAGTCGTCTTCGAACACGGTGGTGCCGAAGGTCTTCGGGTCAACCGTGGTGGAACCCAGCACCGGCGCACGGAACTGCTGGCGCTGGTACACCGGCAGGTCGGATGCCGGCACGTAGGCGTTCTTCGAGGCCGAGTACGAACCTTCGGCGGTGTGCACGCCCTTCTCGGCGACCTGGCCTTCGAACACCCAGGCTGGCAGCGGTGCGTTGCACAGCGCCTTGCCGGCGTCGATGTCTTCCTTCACCCACTGGGCGATCTGGGTCCAGCCGGCGGCCTGCCAGGTTTCGAACGGGCCGACGCTCCAGCCGAAGCCCCAGCGCATCGCAAAGTCGACGTCGCGCGCGTTGTCGGCAATCGACTCCAGGTGGAACGCAATGTAGTGGAAGGCGTCGCGGAAGATCGCCCACAGGAACTGCGCCTGCGGATTGGTCGATTCGCGCATGGCCTTGAACTTCTTGACCGGGTCCTTTTCTTTCAGGATGCGGCCGACGATGTCGGCGGCCTTGGCGCCGCTGGCCACGTATTCGCCGGTGGCGAAGTCGAGGCGCTGGATCTCCTTGCCGACCTTTTTATAGAAGCCGCCGCCGGCCTTCTGGCCCAGTGCGCCCTTCTCGATCAGCTTGGCCAGCACGTCCGGGGTCTTGTACAGGCTGAAGAACGGGTCGTCCTGCAGGGTGTCCTGCATGGTCTTGATCACGTGGCCCATGGTGTCCAGGCCCACGACGTCGGCGGTGCGGAAGGTGCCGGACTTGGCGCGGCCCAGCTTGGCGCCGGTCAGGTCGTCGACCACGTCCACCGACAGGCCGAATTTTTCCGCTTCGTGGATGGTGGCCAGCATGCCGAAGATGCCGACGCGGTTGGCGATGAAGTTCGGGGTATCTTTTGCACGCACCACGCCCTTGCCCAGGGTCGAGGTCAGGAAGGTTTCGAGCTGGTCCAGGATTTCCGGGCGGGTGCTGGTGGTCGGGATCAGTTCGACCAGGTGCATGTAGCGCGGCGGGTTGAAGAAGTGCACGCCGCAGAAGCGCGCCTTCAGTTCGTCATCAAACCCCTCGGCCAGCTTGTTGATCGACAGGCCCGAGGTGTTGGAGGCGAAGATCGCGTTCGGGGCGATGTGCGGGGCGACCTTCTTGTACAGGTCGTGCTTCCAGTCCATGCGCTCGGCGATGGCTTCGATGATCAGGTCGCAGCCGGCCAGCACGTCGAGGTTGTCCTCGTAGTTGGCCACTTCGATCAGGGCAGCGTCATCCTTGTTGCCCAGCGGGGCCGGCGACAGCTTTTTCAGGTTTTCGATGGCCTTCAGGACGATGCCGTTTTTCGGGCCTTCCTTGGCCGGCAGGTCGAACAGCACGACCGGCACCTTCGCGTTCACGCAGTGCGCAGCGATCTGCGCGCCCATCACGCCGGCGCCCAGCACGGCGACTTTCTTGACGATGAAATTGGACATTCTTATTTCCTTGGATAAGTCGCGGCCTCCGCTATTCGAGCGAAGGCCGCGTGATGGTGTGTTAGAACAGGTCTGCGTCCATGGCCAGCAGGTTCGATGCACCCGAACGTGCCTGGCGGATCAGCATCGCGGTTTCCGGATACAGGCGGGCAAAGTAGAAGCGCGCGGTGTGCAGCTTGGCCTCGTAGAACTTGTCGCCCGAATCCTGCTTGGCCAGCGCGATCTTCGCCATCTGCGCGAAGAAGTAGCTGAACACCAGGTGGCCCACGACGCGCAGGTAAGGCACGGCGGCGGCGCCGACTTCGTCCTGGTTCTGGAAGGCCTTCATGCCGATTTCCATGGTCAGCTTGGTGACCTTCTCACCCAGCTCGCCCAGCGGGGTCACGAACTCGGACATCGATTCGTCCAGGCCGTTCTCTTCGACGAAGGCCTTGATCTTCTCGCCGAAGGCGCGCAGCTTGGCGCCGTTGTCCATCAGGATCTTACGGCCCAGCAGGTCCAGCGACTGCACGGTGTTGGTGCCTTCGTAGATCATGTTGATGCGGGCGTCGCGCACGTACTGCTCCATGCCCCACTCGCTGATGTAGCCGTGGCCGCCGTACACCTGCATCGCTTCCGAGGTGGCGATCCAGCCGTTGTCGGTGATGAAGGCCTTGACGATCGGGGTCAGCAGCGCGACTTCGCCGGCGGCTTCCTTGCGCACTTCCTCGTCCGGGTGGTTCAGCTCGCGGTCGATCTGCAGCGCGATGTACGAGGTCAGGGCGCGCGCGCCTTCGGCGAAGGCTTTAGCGGTGAGCAGCATGCGGCGTACGTCCGGGTGCACGATGATCGGGTCGGCCGGCTTGCTAGGGTCCTTCGGGCCCGACAGCGAACGCATCTGGATGCGTTCCTTGGCGTAGACCAGCGCGTTCTGGTACGCGACTTCGGTCAGGCCCAGCGACTGCATGCCGACGCCCAGGCGGGCGGCGTTCATGAACACGAACATCGCCTGCAGGCCCTTGTGCGGCTGGCCGATCAGGGTGCCGATCGCGCCGTCCAGGTTCATCTGGCAGGTGGCGTTGCCGTGGATGCCCATCTTCTCTTCGATGGCGCCGCAGGCGATGCCGTTGCGCTCGCCCAGCGAGCCGTCGGCATTGACCTTGAACTTCGGCACCAGGAACAGCGAGATGCCTTTCGAGCCTTCGGGCGCGTCCGGCAGGCGTGCCAGCACCAGGTGGACGATGTTCTCGGCCATGTCGTGTTCGCCGGCCGAGATGAAGATCTTGGAACCGGTGATTGCATAGCTGCCGTCGGCCTGCGGTTCGGCCTTGGTGCGCAGCAGGCCCAGGTCGGTGCCGCAGTGCGCTTCGGTCAGGCACATGGTGCCGGTCCACTCGCCCGAGACCAGCTTCGGCAGGAACAGCTTCTTCTGCTCGTCGGTGCCGTGCTCCTTCAGGCACTCGTAGGCGCCGTGCGACAGGCCCGGGTACATGGTCCATGCCTGGTTCGAGGAGTTCAGCATCTCGTAAAACGAGTTGTTCAGCGAGACCGGCAGGCCCTGGCCGCCGTATTCCGGATCGCACGCCAGTGCGGCCCAGCCGCCTTCGACGTACTGTTTATACGCTTCCTTGAAGCCCTTCGGGGTGGTGACGGCCTTGGTGGCGGCGTCGAAATGGCAGCCTTCGCGGTCGCCCGAGTGGTTCAGCGGGAACAGCACTTCCTGCGTGAACTTCGCACCTTCTTCGAGCACCTGGTTGATGATGTCGGCGTCGATCTCCTGGTAGGCAGGCAGGTTCTTGAACTCTTCGCTGACGTTGAGGAATTCGTGCAGAACGAACTGCATATCCCGGATTGGCGCGACGTACTGACCCATGGTTTTCTCCTGAACGAAGGTAAAAGTTGTTTGACTGTCCGGCTGTTATTGCGCCGGGGCGCCTTGCGGCGGAGTTGGATTGCGATAGTTCTCGACCAGCCGCTCGAAGCCGCGGCGCGCGCGCTCGACCGCGCCAGCATTGCGCAGGAAGCGGGCATCGTGGTGCAGGGCCAGGATCAGCCCATACATTTCATACACCAGCTGCTCGGCATCGGCATCGGCACGCAGGTGGCCGACCTCGATCGCCTGGCGCGCGGCGCGGCGCAGCGCGTCCTGCCAGTCCTGCACCATCTTGACCAGCTCCTCGCGGATCGGGCCCGGACGATCGTCGTATTCGACGGCGCCGCTGATATAGATGCAGCCGGACGCGATCTCGACCGACACGCGCGCCAGCCAGCGGTCGAACATCGACTGCAGGCGCGGCAGGCCGCGCGGCTCGCGCACGCTCGGGAAGAACACTTCCTGCTCGAAGCGGTGGTGGTACAGCTTGACCACCTCCAGCTGCAGGTCCTCGCGCGAACCGAAGTGCGCGAACACCCCGGATTTGCTCATGTTCATCCGGTCGGCCAGCACGCCGATGGTCAGGCCTTCGAGGCCGTCGCGGCTCGACAGCTCGAGCGCCACGTCCAGGATCGCTGCCCGCGTGAGTTCGCCCTTGCGCATGAATTTGGCTGAAGTAGTGATAGCTGCCCCTGAATCGAAAAAATCCGAACGCTCGTACTATTATCTACCAGAGATGAAATGTCAAACGGGAACTTAGAGGCGAGATTCTATTGATGCAGGACAACGGCAAGCGGGGTGAAGCCGCCTGCGGAGCGTTCCTCGCCAGAGCTGGCGAGGACAAACGTTGTCGCAGATGTAAAGGTACAGCATTTTTGGTGCTTGTGGCGTATGCCGCAGGCGTGTACCGGAGATTTCAGGCGGGCGCCACTGCGCCCGCCCATGACGGCCTCAGGTCGCCAGGCCGCGCAGCACGAGTCCGGTGATATAGGCGCAATACGTGCCCAGCGCATAACCCAGCACCGCCAGCAGCACGCCCACTGGCGCCAGCGCCGGGTGGAAGGCGCTGGCCACCACCGGCGCCGAGGCGGCGCCGCCGACGTTGGCCTGCGAGCCGACCGCCATGAAGAACAGCGGCGCGCGGATCAGCTTGGCCACCAGCAGCAGCAGGCCGCCGTGCACGCAGATCCAGATCAGGCCCAGCACGAACAGCCACGGGCGGTCGAGCAGCGCGTTCAGGTCCATCTGCATGCCGATGGTCGCCACCAGGAAGTACAGCATGGCCGAACCGAGCGTCGAGGCGCCGGCCCCTTCCAGGCTGCGCGCCCTGGTGAAGCTGAGCAGCATGCCGAAGGTGGTGGCGAACACCACGATCCAGAAGAAGGACGAGGTCAGGCTGTAGTCCTGCAGGCGCCACTCCTGCGGCAGGCTGGCGATCCAGCCCACGGTGGGACCGGTCAGCGCATGCGACAGGCCGGTGACGCCCAGGCCCACGGCCAGGATCACCATCACGTCGGTCAGGGTCGGCATGCGCGCATGCTCGGCCTGGTAGGTCTCGATGCGCGCCTTCAGGGCATTGATGGCGGAGAGGTCGGCGCCGGTCCAGCGATCGAAAGCCTGGGCACGACCGGCCAGGAACAGCAGCACCGCCATCCAGACGTTTGCCACCAGCACGTCGACGGCGACGAACTGGCCGAACAGGGTGGCATCGACCTCGAACACTTCCTTCATCGCGGCCTGGTTGGCGCCGCCGCCGATCCAGGCGCCGGTGATGGTGGTCATGCCGCGCCAGGTCTCGCCGGCCACCGTCTCCGGATGGATGACGCGCATGATCTCGAACGAGGCAACGGCGCCGAGCATGATGCCGGCGGTGCCGGTCAGGAACATGATGATCGCCTTCGGGCCGAGCCGCACGATGGCGCCGAAGTCGATGGCGATGCAGAGCAGTACCAGCGCACTCGGGAGCAGATAGTCGCGCGCCACCGGGTACAGCTTCGACAGGCTGCCGTCGATGACGCCGAGGGTATTCAGGATGGCCGGGACCAGGTAGCACAGCAGCAGGGCCGGCACATAGGTATAGAACTTCTTCCAGAAGCCATCGGCCCGCGAGGAGGACCAGAAGACGAAACCGAGAATCGATGCGAGGATGCCGAGCACGACGGCATCGTTGGTGACGAGAGGGACAGCAGTCTGCATGGGAAAGAAACGAAGAGGTTGGCGGAGACCGCCAAGCCGCTTCGTGCGTCTTTACGCCTCAGCGATTCTTGCGGCCGGGAAATCGCATTCTACATTCCCGGCAGCAAAGAAGGCCAATACCTCAGGGGTCAGGTCTGACATTCGGACACGAGCTCAAGCGTTGGCCCGCCATCCGGCCGACCGCTGCGCCATCTCAGCGCCGGACATTGCGCGTCCAGTAAGGTGCTCGGCATGACACGACCTCTCCGACTCGAATTCCCCCACGCGCTCTACCACGTCACGGCGCGAGGCAACCGACACAAGCCAATTTATCATCAGGACGCCGACCGCCATCGATGGCTGGACGTGCTGGCGCACGTATGCGAACGCCACAATTTTGTTGTCCATGCTTTCTGTCAGATGACGAATCACTATCACTTGCTGGTGGAAACGGTGGAGGCGAATCTCTCGCAAGGGATGCGCCAACTCAATGGACTCTATTCACAGCACATCAACCGGCGCCACGAACTCGTCGGGCACCTTTTCCAGGGGCGCTATCACGCCGTCCTGGTACAGAAAGAGAGCCATCTGCTGGAACTGAGCCGCTACATCGTGCTGAATCCTTTACGGGCGGGGATGGTGTTTTCACCAGACGAATGGCAATGGAGCAGCCATCATTTCCTCACCGGTAGCAAGCCTGCACCCACATGGTTCCAACGCGACTGGTTGCTCAGCCAGTTCGGCCAGGCGCCCGCAGTTGCCATAGCCGCTTATCAGGCGTTCGTGCTGGCCGGCGTAGGCAAAGCGAGTCCGCTTGCCGCCGTGCGTCATCGAGTTCTTCTGGGAGACGACGACTTCGTCTCGGCACACCAGAAATTGCAGCTGGCAGAAGCCTTCGTCGAAGCGCCACGGCCAGAGCGCCGGGCGGTCGCGCTGTCATTGGCCGAGTATCAGGCCAGCTACGCCAATCGTGATGAGGCAATGGCGCGCGCCTACCGCTCGACCGCCTTCACGATGCCGCAGATTGCCTGCGCCTTCGGCGTGTCGACCAAGACCGTCAGCCGCGCGGTCGCTGCCTTCGAACAACTGGGCTGCCGGGCCGAGGAATCCTCTACAGCAGAGGCCGTGTCCAAATGTCAGACCTGACCCCCGCTATTATTCTTCACCGACGCGGGTCATGGCGCGGCGGTCGCGCTTGGTCGGGCGGCCCTTGATGTCGGCGCTCGGTTCGGGGAACAGGCGGCGCGCGGTCTTGTCGTTCTCGCGCTTGGCGATGCTTTCGTCGGTTTCGAAGTAGAGCGTGCGCGCGACCGGCGCCGGGCCGCGCGTGCCCGAGATGGCGGCCACGATCACTTCCCAGCGGTCGGAGCCGTTGTCGATGAAGATCTTGTCGTTGACCTTGACGTTGCGCGCCGGTTTCACCGGTTCGCCGCCGATGCGCACGCGGCCGCGGTCGACCGCGTCGGCCGCCAGCGAGCGCGTCTTGAAGAAGCGCGCGGCCCACAGCCATTTATCGATGCGTACGTTGTTGTCTTCCATGGTGTTCCTTTTGCTTCCATTCATGCATAGCCGATCGCAAAGATCCGCATGACCAGTTTATACGCCATATAGGCCAAACCATAGCTCGCGCGCCGGAACCAGCCGATGTGGGCGAAGTCCTCGGCGCGGACCGGCACGCCGTCGGCGATGCCGCGCTCGATGTGCGCGCGCATGGTGGCGGCGAAGCGCTGGTCCAGCACCACCACGTTGGCTTCCTGGTTCAGGAACAGCGACAGGCCGTCGCAGTTGCTCGAGCCGACCGTGGCCCAGTCGTCGTCGACCACCGCGACCTTGGCGTGCAGCTGGGTCTTGCGGTACTCGACCAGGCGCACGCCGTCGGCCAGCAGCTTCGGATAGAAGGAACGGGCCACCATGTCCTGAATCTTGAACTCCCCTACCCCGATCAGCAGGGTGACCTGCACGCCGCGCCGCGCCGCATGGGCCAGCGCCTTGCGGAACTTGCGGCCCGGCGCGAAATATGGCGTGGCCAGCAGCACGCTGTCCTTGGCGCGTCCCAGCGCCTGCAGGTAGGCGCGCTGGATCGTGGAACGGTTGCGCAGGTTGTCGCGCACCACGAAGGCGGCACGCGCCGGATGCGCGCAGGATTGCGGCGGATCCTTGCGCATTTCCTTGAACAGCTCGATGCGCTGCCGGATCCGCAGGCGTCCCGCGCGCAGCCACTGCCCTTGCGCTTCGTCGTGGATCTGGGCCACCAGCGGCCCCGTTACCCGCACCGTGAAGTCCCAGCGCGGGGCCGGCAGCCGGTGCTTGTCGGCGTGGTCGCACTGCCAGTCGTCGTTGATGTTGATGCCGCCCACGAAGGCGACTTCGCGGTCGATGACGGCGATCTTGCGGTGCGAGCGCGCGATGCCGCGCTTGCACCAGGGGTTGAAGACGCGGTACTGCACGCCCGTCGCGGCGAATGCCTCGCCCAGGCGCGCGCATGGGCGGTGCTCGGTGCCGATCCAGTCCACCAGCACGCGCACCTTGACGCCCCGTTGCGATGCGCGAATCAGGGCGTCGCGCACGGTCCCGGCGGTGTCGTCCTCGGCGAAGATATAGGTCTCGAAGAAGACCTCGTACTGCGCCGCATCGAGCGCCGCGATCAGCGCCGGGAAATAGGCGGTGCCGCTTTCCAGGAGGGTGACGTCGTTGTTGTCTACGAAGCTGACGTGGCGCATGGCCTACGAGAGCTGCAGTTCCGCCACGATCGGCGCATGGTCGGACAGCTTGGCCCACAGCGGGCCGTGCATCACCTGGGCGTTGTCCACCTTGAAGCCGCGCACGTAGATGCGGTCGAGGCGGAACCAGGGCAGCATGGCCGGGAAGGTGCGCGCCGGGGCCAGGCGCGGCTGGCGGCGCGGCGGCGGCTGGCGGCCGGCCCAGCCGCGCACCATGTCGCCCAGCGGCGATTTCGGTCCCAGCTCATCGAACACCTCCTTCACGCCGAGCGCATTGCGCAGGCGGTCGCTGAGGGTGTTGCGCCAGTCGTTGAAGTCGCCGGCGATGATCACCGGTTCGCCATCGGACGACCCGTTGACGTGCTCGATCAGGGCGTCGGTCTGGCGCCCGCGGCTGCCTTCGAACAGGCCCAGGTGCACCACATAGCAGTGGACCTTGCCGGCCTGCGTGTTCAGCACGCAGTGCAGGATGCCGCGCTGCTCGTAGGCGTGGTCGGACACGTCGTGGTTGTGCGAATTCGCGATCGGGAAGGCGCTCAGCAGCGCATTGCCATGGTGGCCGTGGTCGTATACCGCGTTCATGCCGTAGGCGCTGTGGTGCTTCTCGTTCTTGAAGTAATCGTATTGCGCCGTTTCGGGCCAGTGCCGGTGCGCCAGGTCTTCCCTGCCGTAGCGCGCCTGGAAGCGGTCGTGCCGTCCCTGCACCTCCTGGAGGAAGACGACGTCGGCGTTGAATTCTGCGATTGCTTTCTTGAGGGCGATCACCCGGGGCGTACTACGCAATGACGAGACGCCCTTGTGAATGTTGTAGGTAGCCACACGAATTTTCATGGGAACATTCTAACCGCATCGGGCGGTTGTCCTCGTGGAACGAGGCCCAATTGTGCGCTGCCGGGTGATCGGGTGCGGGGTCAGAGCCCGCTGCGTTCAGACAAATGCCATCTGGCCAGATACGGCCTCGTGGCCGCTTACCATCATCCGGCGTGGGCGCGCGGATACACGGGTCACTTCGTCGTTCGACAGCAGAGGTCCGGACAACCTCAGGCCAGACAACAGGTCAATCTGGATACAGCCGTTGCCGATGCTGATCTCTTTTACCTTATCGTCGTTCTTCAGTTCGAGGTCCATGTTTTCTCCCTGTAGATCTATCTAGTTAGAGTTGCGTCGCGAAAATTGTTACAAGCGACCTCAGCGACGATATGCCAGAGATTGACGGCTGTCAAACGACGAATCTATCGTGCAGATAAGAAAAAGACTAATTTCCTTCGGCAAACTAATTACGAAAATCATCTCGAATAACTCAGCAATATCTGCAAAAACAACAGTTTATGAGATCAAGTTGACATCAAATCCACACAAACGATTGGAAACTTGTCAAGGAAGTGAATCACCGTGCACAAAAAAAAATTTGGTGATTGTTGTGGTACCACGACAGTTTATTTTCCTGCAGGAATTAACAATCAGCCTATGCCTAAAGGATATTGAGCAAAGATTTACTCTGCAGCAAGGATATGGCGCGGCAACTGGAGTATGGCTTCGGCGTTCGAGGAGGAAAAACAGCGGTCGGCAGCCTCGAGATAAGGCAGCCAGGCGTATTGCGTATGCTCGCGCGGGCTCAGGACCACGGGGATGTCGCGCGGTACGCAGACCGAGAACACGTGTTCGGTATTGTGGGTGACGCCGGGGGCGTAGCGGTGACGCCAGACCGGGTAGATTTCGTAGACATTGGAGAGTCGCCAGTCGTGCAGGCGGATGCGCTCGCCGTCGGCGACGATGCCGGTTTCCTCGAACAATTCGCGGGCCGCGGTGCGTTCGAGCGGTTCGTCGTGGGCGTCGAGCGAGCCGGTGACGGATTGCCAGAAACCCGGGCGGTCGGCGCGTTCGATCAGCAGCACCTCCATGGCGGAGGTATGGATGACGACCAGGACCGATTCGGGGATTTTGTGGGGCATGGGGCTAGAAAAACAAACGCGGGCGGAGCCATTATATGGCCGCGCCCGCGTCAGTTGAATGCGCGGTCGGCTTTGCCGACCGCGCTACTCCTTAAGCGACTTTCGGCTCGTTACGCAGGCGGATGTGCAGTTCCTTGAGCTGCTTCTCGTCGACTTCCGACGGCGCATTGGTCAGGAGATCCTGCGCGCGCTGGGTCTTCGGGAAGGCGATCACGTCGCGGATCGACTCGGAGCCGGTCATCAGGGTGATCAGGCGGTCCAGGCCGAAGGCCAGGCCACCGTGCGGCGGCGCGCCGTACTGCAGGGCGTCGAGCAGGAAGCCGAACTTCAGCTGGGCTTCTTCGGCATCGATCTTCAGGGCGCGGAACACCTTGCTCTGCACGTCTTCGCGGTGGATACGGATCGAGCCGCCGCCCAGCTCCCAGCCGTTCAGGACCATGTCGTAAGCCTTGGCGACGCAGGCGCCCGGGTTGGTCTCGAGCATGTCTTCGTGGCCGTCCTTCGGTGCGGTGAACGGGTGGTGGGTGGCGTTCCAGCGGTCGCCGTCCTCGTCGTATTCGAACATCGGGAAGTCGATGACCCACAGCGGCGCCCAGACGTCGTCGAACAGGCCGGCCTTCTTGCCGAATTCCGAGTGACCAATTTTCACGCGCAGCGCGCCCATGGCGTCGTTGACGACCTTGGCCTTGTCGGCGCCGAAGAAGATCAGGTCGCCGTCCTCGGCGCCGGTCAGTTCCAGAACCTGGGCCAGGATCTCGTCCGAGATGTTCTTGACGATCGGCGACTGCAGACCGTCACGGCCCTTGGCCTTCTCGTTGACCTTGATGTAGGCCAGGCCCTTGGCGCCGTAGATGGCGACGAACTGGGTGTACGCATCGATTTCCGAACGCGGCATCGACGCGCCCTGCGGCACGCGCAGGCCGACAACGCGGCCGCCGGCCATGTTGGCGGCGCCGTTGAACACCTTGAACTCGACCGACTTCATCAGCTCGGTCAGTTCGGTGAACTGCAGCTTGACGCGCATGTCCGGCTTGTCCGAACCGTAGGAGCCCATGGCGGTGGCGAAGTCCATCACCGGGAACGGGTTCGGCAGGTCGATGCCGGCCGCGTTCTTGAACACGACGCGCATCATGTCTTCGAACAGGTCACGGATTTCCTGCTCGGTCAGGAACGAGGTTTCGCAGTCGATCTGGGTGAATTCCGGCTGGCGGTCGGCGCGCAGGTCTTCGTCGCGGAAGCACTTGGTGATCTGGTAGTAGCGGTCGAAGTTGGCGACCATGAGCAGCTGCTTGAACAGCTGCGGCGACTGCGGCAGCGCGAAGAAGTTGCCCGGATTGACGCGCGAAGGCACCAGGTAGTCGCGCGCGCCTTCCGGGGTCGACTTGGTCAGCATCGGGGTTTCGATGTCGATGAAGCCCAGGTTGTCCAGGTACTTGCGCACTTCCATCGACACTTTGTAACGCAGGCGCAGGTTGTGCTGCATCTGCTGGCGGCGCAGATCGAGCACGCGGTGGGTCAGGCGGGTGGTTTCCGACAGGTTGTCGTCGTCCAGCTGGAAAGGCACCGGCACCGAAGCGTTCAGCACTTCCAGCTCCGTGGTGTTGATCTCGATCTTGCCCGACTTCAGGTTGGCGTTGGCGGTGCCCTCCAGACGGTTCACCACGGTGCCGGTGATGCGCAGGCAGTATTCGTTGCGCACGTGCTCCGCGGCCTTGAACACCTCGGCGTTATCCGGGTGGCAGACCACCTGCACCAGGCCTTCGCGGTCGCGCAGGTCGATGAAGATCACGCCGCCGTGGTCGCGGCGACGGTGCACCCAGCCGCACAGGCTGACGGTTTGGCCCAGCAGTTCCTCGGTGACGAGGCCGCAGTAGTTGGTACGCATGGAGGTCATGGTTTTCGTTCCAGGTTGATTGATTCGTTTTGGTTTACTCGGGAGCGACGACGCCCATCGAAACGATGTGCTTCAGGGCCGCGTCCACGGACATGTTCAGTTCCACGACCTTGCTGCGCTCCATCATCAGGAAGAAGCCCGAGGTCGGGTTCGGGGTGGTCGGCACGTACACGCTCACGTAGTCGCCCACCAGGTGGTTCTTCACGTCGCCGCCCGGCACGCCGGTCAGGAATGCGATGGTATAGGAATCCGCGTGCGGGTACGGGATCAGCACCGGCGTGCGGAACGCGTTGCCCGAGGAGGAGAACAGCGTGTCCGACACCTGCTTGACGCTGCCGTACAGCGAGCTGACCACCGGAATCCGCTTCATGATGCGGTCGCCCAGGCGTACGATGTAGCGACCGACCAGGTTATTGGTCAGCAGGCCGGTGAGGAAGACGATGGCGAGCGTCAGCACCGCGCCGAAACCGGGCACGTCCCTGCCGAACAAGGAGCGCGGCTGCCAGGCTTCCGGCACGAACAGCAGCGACTGGTCCAGGGTGCTGATGATGGCGCTCAGGACCCAGACCGTGATCACCAGGGGCACCAGCACCAGCAGGCCGGTCAGGAAATATTTGCGCATCGAATTCTCTTGTTCTTGTTGGGGCTGCGGCCTCACCGGCCGCAGCTGCTCATTTGCTTCAGGTACTGCTCTTGTCGCCGCCGGTGGCGGCAGGCGCAGGCGCCGGCGTGCTGCTGGCGCCTTCGGATGCGGCCGCCGGGGCCGCAGCCCCGCTCGCCGTACCCGTGGCCGGCGGGGTGCCGCCACGGAAGTCGGTCACATACCATCCCGTGCCCTTGAGCTGAAAGCCGGCAGCGGTCACCTGTTTTTTGAAGGCTTCCTTGCTGCACGACGGGCAGACCGTCAGCACCGGGTCAGAAATTTTTTGCAGTACATCTTTGGTAAAACCGCATTCATCGCAGCGGTAAGCGTAAATCGGCATCTCGGTACTCCGCAAAAATCTTCAAAACCCTGAATTATAAAGCTTTTATGGGAGGCTTTGCCTGTTTCAGCCGCAGCAGCCCGGCTGGGGGCGTGCCCGCTGGCCTTCCAGGTGTTGTTTTTCGTCATCGCCATACGCTGTTTCGTTTGCGCAAGAACAGGCCCGGGTGATTAAATAGCATCTTTCTTAAGAACATGATGGCAGTAGGCAAGCTCTGCTGCCCACCGTTAAGAAGAAACAGAAGATTTTGCGCGGTGCTGCACCGCCGCTGGTCCGTAAAAGAACGCTGTACTTGGAAGCCCGCTGATGCGGGCTTTTCTTTTGTACGGCGGGGGTCAGGTCTGACATTTATGTACGGCGGGGGTCAGGTCTGACATTTAGACACGAGCTCTGCTTTATCTCATGCTTGAGGCCGTGTCTGAATGTCAGACCTGACCCCGATTTAGCTTGAGCGGCGCTGCCAGAGCATCCAGCGTTCCTTGCCGGCGAAGATGGGAATCGAATCGGTTACCGGCGCATCCCCGACCAGTTCGAAGCAAGGCATCAGGAGCGCTTCCAGCCCGGCCCTGTCGATTCCGAAGGGCGGACCTTTTACCGTTTGGTCAAAAAAGAAGAAGCCGCCCAGCCGGCCGCCCGCTGGCAGCAGCTCGGCCCAGCGCGCCGCGACCCGCGGCCGCATGGCCGGCGGCAAGGCGCACAGGAAGGCGCATTCATAGATGAAGTCGAGCGCTTGCCGCGGCTGCCAGGCGAAGAAATCGGCCTCCACCACACGATCTGCCCACTGCCCTGCCAGCGCCTTGCCGCGCGCCACCGCTTGCGGCGCGAAGTCGATCGCCGTGGCATCCCAGCCGGCCTGGCACAGGAACACCAGTTCGTAGCTACTTCCGCTGCCCGGAACCAGGGTCGACAGCGGCGCCGGACTGCGCGCCACGAAGTCACGCAGGGCTTGCGGCACGCCGCCGCGGTCCCAGGGTGTGAAGGATGTGGCGAAACGCTCGTCCCAGAAAGCCGGGCTGAGCGGATCGCGGCTGGCGAAGCTTGGCGGATCAGCCGCCATGCAGCACGACATAGCCGGCCACCAGGCTGCCCGCCAGCACCACCACGGCGCCCAGGAAGGCCAGCAGGCGGTTGGTGCGGCGCTGCTCGACCAGCAGGGCCGCCATCAGGTCGGCATTCCCGACCGGATGCCCGTTCTGCGTCGCCATGCCCGAATGGGCGTGGCGCTCCAGGGTCTGGTGCAGCAGGCGCGGCAGCTGCGGGAAGATGTGGGCGTAGCGCGGCGCTTCGGCGCGCAGGCGCTCGACCATGCCCTGCCAGCCCACCTGCTCGCTCATCCAGCGTTCCAGGTAGGGCTTGGCGGTCTTCCACAGGTCGAGCTCGGGGTCGAGCTGGCGGCCCAGGCCCTCGATGTTGAGCAGGGTCTTCTGCAACAGCACCAGTTGCGGCTGCACTTCGACGTTGAAGCGGCGCGAGGTCTGGAACAGGCGCAGCAGGATCTGGCCGAAGGAAATGTCTTTCAATGGACGGTCGAAGATCGGCTCGCAGCAGGCGCGCACCGCCGATTCGAGCTCGTCGACGCGGGTGTCGCGCGGCGCCCAGCCCGACTCGATGTGGGCCTCGGCCACGCGCTTGTAGTCGCGCCGGAAGAAAGCCAGGAAGTTCTGCGACAGGTAATCCTTGTCGAAATCGTTCAGGGTGCCGACGATGCCGAAGTCGAGGGCAATGTAGCGGCCGAAGGTTTCCTTCTCGACCGAGACCAGGATGTTCCCCGGGTGCATGTCAGCGTGAAAGAAGCCGTCGCGGAACACCTGGGTGAAGAAAATCTCCACGCCATCGCTCGACAGCTTCTTGAGGTCCACGCCCTCGGCCGCCAGGCGGTCGATCTGCGACACCGGGATGCCGCGCATGCGCTCCATCACGATCACACTGCTCGAGCAATAGTCCCAGTACATCTCCGGCACCATCAGCAGGTTCGACCCGGCGAAGTTGCGGCGCAGCTGGCTGGCGTTGGCGGCTTCGCGCATCAGGTCGAGCTCGTCGTGCAGGTACTTGTCGAACTCGGCAACGACCTCGCGCGGTTTCAGGCGGCGGCTTTCGGCCCACACCTTTTCGATCAGGCCGGCGGCCATGTCCATCAGCGCCAGGTCTTCGTCGATGGTCTTGCGCATGCCCGGACGCAGCACCTTGACCGCCACCTCGGTGCCGTTCTTCAGGGTCGCGAAGTGCACCTGGGCAATCGAGGCCGAGGCCACCGGCACCCGGTCGAAGCTGCCGAACAGCTGCTCGGGGTGGGCGCCGAGCGCTTCGGTGATCTGGGCGATCGCCAGGTCGGAATCGAAAGGCGGCACGCGGTCCTGCAGCAGCGACAGCTCGTCGGCGATGTCTTGCGGCATCAGGTCGCGCCGGGTCGACAGCACCTGGCCGAACTTGATGAAGATCGGCCCCAGCTCCTCGAGCGCCTGGCGCAGGCGGATGGCGCGCGGCGAGGTGATGCGGCGCCAGAAGAACAGGGTGCTCATGATACGCGCGGTGCGCGGAGCATGCAGGCTCGTGACCGCGATCTCGTCGAGACCGTACTTGGTCGCGACGGCGAGGATTTTCAGCAGGCGCAGGAATTTCAATATCATCAGTTATCCGGACTCAATATCACGCTCTTCGTCGGAGCAGCGTTCTGCGCCAGGCGCTGCTCCAGTTTTGCAATGCGCTTGGCGGTGCGCTCGACGTCGTCGCGCAGGCGCACCACGTCGGCCGCGAATGCGTTCACCGCGGTCGGACGCACCAGCACAGGCCGCTCTTCCAGCAGGAACTCGGCCACGTTCTCGGCCAGCCGGCGGCCGGCGCCCAGCGCCCCGGTCGCGGCGCCGCGCGCGCCCTGCACCAGGCCGCGTGCACCGAGCGGGCCGACGATGCGCTCCAGGTCGTATTCGGCATCCCAGCGCAGACCTTTCGACAGCGAGGAGATGGTGTTGGCGAACTCGGCGTCGCCTTCGATTTTCACGTAGGAAAAAGCACGGTCGCGGTTCTGGGCGATCAGCGGCAGGTCGGTCAACTTGACGCGGATGGTCACGTTGGCCGGGCCTTCGGCCGTGCCGGGCTCGAGCATGCCATCGCGGGCCACGCGCAGGCGCAGCTGAAGGTGGCCCGTGTCGATGCAGGCTTCCTTGCCGGCATGCCGGACGAGCGATTCGCGCGCCCAGGCTTCCTGGGCCAGCAGGTGGTTGATCGTGGCGACGGCAGGCGTCGCCAGCATGGAAGAACTCGGGATCATTGGCAGCACACGTTATAAAAAAACCGCCCGGTGTTAGCGGGCGGTTCGATCTTACCAGTTTGCCGGGCGCAAACCCGGCAGCACGGAACTTAACTGGAAAATATTAAGCAACCTGCTGGATGCCGGCGAGTACCCAGCCGCCCTGGCCCGACAGCGGCTTGGACATGTTCCAGACTTCCACGAAGGGCTCGGCCGGCGCGTTCGGGGCGGTGCGGATCATGCCGTTGAACTGCACGCTGGCCAGGTAGTCGGTAGCGGTGGTCTCGATGCCCAGCAGCTGGCCGTCGATCGTCACCACGTCGGTAAAGTCGGTGGCGCCGCCCCGCTCCTGGATCTGCATCTTCAGCTCGGCGAATACTTCCGGCGAAGTGAACTCGCGCAGGTCGTTGGTGTCGCCGCGGTCCCAGGCGGCCTGCATGCGGATGAAGGAAGCTTTCGCATGGCGCAGGAAGGCATCCTGGTCGAAATCGGCCGGCACGCCCCACTGCTGGTGCGCCGCAGGCGCTGCCGCATCAGATTTACCCAGCGAGACGCCGCCGAACCCGTTCTGGCTCTGGAAACCCGCCGGCTGGCGCAGGCCGGAACCGATTTCCGGGGTCGCGACCGCACCGGCGGCCGGGTTCGGCGAAGCGCCGGCCGGTACCGGGTTGGTGTAGCCGCCGAAGGCTGGATTGGCCGGGGTGTCCTTGCGGCGGAACATGCGCACGATGAACAGCACGGCCAGCACCAGGAGACCGATCATGAGGATGGCCGAGATCGCGCTCGCCAGGGCGCCGCCGATGCCGAAGTGCGACAGCAGCGCACCCAGGCCGAGACCCAGCAGGGCGCCGCCGAGGATGCCCTTCCACATGCTCGGGCGCTTGGCCTGGGCAGCGGCTGCGCCGGCAGCGCCGGCGGCAGCCGGTGCCGCGGCAGGCGCGCGCTGCGGCTGCATGCCCGGGGTGGGCGCCGGAGCCGGGGCCTGCATCTGCTTGACGGGCTGAGACTGGCGGCCGATCGAGCGCTTGCCGCCCATCGGGCGTGCAGTGGCCTCCGCGATCATCGAGACCGCGGTGACCGCCAGAACCATGGTTGCCACGAATTTTTTCATCTTTGCTTCCTTTGTCGTCCTACAGTTTGATACCGGTATGCAGTGCAGCCACACCCGCCGTCAGGTTGTGGTACTGGACCCGCTCCAGTCCCGCATCGAGCATCATGGACTTCAGGGTTTCCTGGTCCGGATGCATGCGGATCGATTCCGCCAGGTAGCGATAGCTCTCGGCATCGCCCGCGATCTTCTGGCCCAGCCACGGCAGCACCGAGAACGAATACAGGTCGTAGGGCTTCTGCAGCGGCTCGATGACTTTCGAGAATTCCAGCACCAAGAGCTTGCCGCCCGGCTTGAGGACGCGGCGCATTTCCGCCAGCGCCTGGTCCTTGTGCGTCATGTTGCGCAAGCCAAAGGCCACGCTGACCCGGTCGAAATAATTGTCCGGGAAGGGCAGCTTCTCTGCATCACACAGCAAAGTTGGGGTCACCAGGCCCTTATTCAATAGTCTATCCCGGCCCACGCGCAGCATCGATTCGTTGATGTCGGTGAGCCAGACCTCGCCGGTGCGGCCCGCCTGCTTGGCGAAGGCCTTGGCCAGGTCACCGGTGCCGCCGGCGATGTCGAGCACCTTGAAGCCCGGGCGCACGCCCGCCTGCGCGATCGTGAACATCTTCCAGGCGCGGTGCAGGCCGGCCGACATCAGGTCGTTCATGACGTCGTATTTCGAAGCGACCGAATGGAAGACCTTGGCGACTTCCTGGACCTTCTGGTCCTCGGCGACGGTCTTGTAGCCGAAGTGGGTGGTATTGGTCATATGTGCTTGCGGTGTAGGGTTGCCAACATTATACAAGCTGGCCGCGCCGGCGCCGTTTGGCGGGCCGGGCAACGTCAAATAGCTTTCCTGACAACATTGCAGCTCTTGTATAATCGTCAAATTGCATAGATAGCGGCTTCCAGCCATCCCATGCGTATCCGCAGCCGTCTCCTGATCCTGGTCCTGGCCATCCTGGTGCCCTCCTTCATCGCAGCCGCGCTGGCGGTCAGCTATGTCTACCGGGAAGAGCAGAAATCGCAGGTGCAGAGCGTCAGCGAGGCCACCCGCGCCTTTGCCCTGATGGTCGACAACGAACTGCAGGCGCGTACCGCGGTCCTGCGCACCCTGGCCGTCGCCCCGTCCCTGCACCGAGGCGACCTGCGCGAATTCTACGAGCATGCGCGCGGCATGGCACCGGCATGGGACACCGTGATCGTGCTGGCCGACCTGGATGGGAAGCAACTGATCAACACACGCAAGCCCTTCGGCGCGGCGCTGCCGACGCGGCGCTCGTCCAACGTCGGCGAACTGATGCAGCGTGGCGGCCCCGCGGCGACCTATGTGTCCGACGTCTTCATGGCGCCGATCGGCAAGATCTACGACTACAGCGTGCAGGTGCCGGTAATGGTGGACGGCGCCCTGCGCTACTACCTGCTGCTGGGCGTCAGCGTGGCGAGCCTGCAAAACCTGCTGGAGCGCCAGCATTTCCGTACCGGATGGACTGCCACCATCGTCGACCGCAAGGGCGTGGTGCTGGCCCGCTCGCGCCAGCCGGAACAGTTCGTCGGCAAGCCGGTGCGCAATTACAGCCGCGAGATCCTGAACCGCTCCCGCGAGGGTATCTACCCGAGCCGCACCCTCGACGGAATCGCCGTGCGCGCTTTTTTCAGCACGGTGCCGATGTCGGACTGGAAGGTGTTGGTCAGCATCCCGGTGAGCGAGATCCGGCGCGTGCCGCTGGAAGCCGCGGCCATGCTGGCCGGGCTGATGGCGGCCCTGCTGGCGGCCGGCGTGCTGGCGGCGCGCTGGCTGGCGCGGCGCGCGATCGGGCCGATCGAGCGCCTCGGCCAGGCCGCCGACGAACTCGGCCAGGGCAAGGAACCGGGCTACCAGCCGCAAGGCATCGTCGAGATCGACAGCGTGGCGCAGCGCATGCGCGACGCCGGGCGCCAGATCCACCAGGCCCAGCAGGAACTCGAGCGGCGCGTGGCCGAAGCCGTCGCGGCCACCGAGCGCGCGCAGGGCGCCCTGCTCAAGTCGCAGAAGCTGGAAGCCCTGGGCCGCCTGACCGGCGGCATCGCCCATGAGTTCAACAACCTCCTGCAAACGCTGAGCACGGCGCTGCAGCTGGCCGAACTCAAGAACCGGGACAATACCGTGCGCGGCCTGCTCCAGACCTGCAAGAAGACCGTGCAGCGCGCCGCCGGCCTCACCGGCCAGCTCGGCTCCTTCGGCCGGATCCAGGAAGCACGCCAGCAAACGGTGGATGCCTGCCAGCAGCTGCGCAGCGCGCGCCAGCTGATGAGCGGCGCCCTGCGCGCCGACATCGACCTGCAGATCGACTGCGACGAGCCGGCCTGGCCGGTGAAGGTCGAGCCCCTGCAATTCGACCTGGCGCTGCTGAACCTGGCCGTGAACGCACGCGACGCCATGCCGCGCGGCGGCATGCTGCGCATCGAGGCACGCAACATCAGCCTTGCCCAGCCCGCCGGCGACTCCGCCCTCGCAGCCCTCCCCGCAGGCGACTACGTGCGCGTGACGGTCAGCGACACCGGCAGCGGCATGACGCCCGAGGTGCTGGCGCGCGCGCTCGATCCCTTCTATACCACCAAGGCACAAGGCCAGGGCACCGGGCTCGGCCTCCCGCAAGCCTATGCGTTTGCCCTGCAGTCGCATGGCCTGCTGCTGCTCGACAGCGAGCCCGGCAAGGGAACCCGGGTCGACCTCTGGCTGCCGCGCGCCGAACAGGCGCCGGAGCCGCCGACGCCAGCGCCGACCGAGGCGCCGCTGCCGCGCGGGCGCGGCGTCGTGCTGTTCGTCGAGGACGACCCACTGGTGCGCGAGGCGGTCTCGCACGCGCTCGCCGAAGCCGGCTTCGAGGTGCTGACGGCGCACGACGGCGACCAGGCCGTGGCCCTGCTCGAGGGCGGCGCCCAACCCGACGTGGTGTTCTCCGACATCGTCATGCCGGGCAGCGTGAACGGCATCGACCTGGCCGCCATCGTGCGCCGGCGCGACCCCGGCTTGCCGGTGGTGCTTGCCACCGGTTACACCGAACGCCAGCCCGCCATTCCCGGGGTGCAGGTGCTGGCCAAGCCCTATCCCATCGAACGCCTGGTTACCCTGCTGGTCCGTGCCGGCGCCAATCGCACGCACTGAAGTAAATACTATAAGGCATTGATTCCTGTGGGAATTTTTACGATGCGAATTACCAACTCGGCAATATTCGTGCGCCAAAAAGTGGCCGTTTCTGGTTAAATCACAGTCAACGCGGTGTCGGACGAGTCCGGCATTCTCTCCCCGGTGTTTTTCCTACAAAACCTTCGGGGATTTCGGCCGGCAAGGTCGCCTGCATTACCAGCAATAACGAATAACAACGAGGTTAATGTGTCGGTCAAACGACTCTTGTGCATCACAACTGAGGGAAATGCGGGCGTGCGTGCCGCCTGCGGGGACTTGCGGGGCTGGGACGTGTGCACGGTCGACAGTATCGCGGCCGCGCGCAAGGTGCTGGCACAGCAGCACTATGCGGTCGGACTGCTGTTCGACGGCGACGGCAGCCTCGAGCACGACGACACCGAACGCTTCCTGCAGCAGCACCACCACGTCCGCTGGATCGGCGTGTTCGGTCCCGACCTGCTGCACCGGCCGCAGCTGCGCCAGGCCATCGCCACCCACCTGTGCGATTTCCATACCCGTCCGGTGGACACGGTGCGCCTGCACCATTCGCTCGGCCACGCGCACGGCATGGCCATGCTGGCCAGGTCGACGCCGCCGCACAAGCGCGCGTCAAACGCGCGCCACATCGACGGCAACTCGGTAGCGATCCGGCGCCTGCGCGCCCACATCGACAAGATCGCCGCCGTCGACGCGCCGGTGCTGATCTCGGGCGAAAGCGGGAGCGGCAAGGAACTGGCGGCGCAGGAAATCCACGCGCAGTCGCCGCGCGCCAGCGGGCCTTTTATTGCTATTAATTGCGCTGCGATTCCGCCATCGCTGATCCACTCCGAGCTGTTCGGCTACGAGCGCGGCGCCTTTACCGGTGCGGCGAGAGACAAGCCGGGCCTGATCGAGGCAGCTTCCGGCGGCAGCATTTTCCTGGACGAGATCGGCGACCTGCCGCTCGACCTGCAAGCCAGCCTGCTGCGCTTCCTGCAGGAACGCACCATCTACCGCGTCGGCGGTACCCGCACGGTGGCGGTCGATGCGCGCGTGATCACCGCCACCCACGTTGACTTGCCCAAGGCGGTGGCCGCGGGACGCTTCCGCGAAGACCTGTACTACCGCCTCAGCGTGTTCCCGATCCGGGTACCGCCGCTGCGCGAGCGCAAGGAAGACCTTCCCTTGATCACCGAGATCATTTTTAACAAATTTGCCGATGAGAAGAGTCCGCAGCTCAAGGGCATCAGCAAGCAGGCCCTGCGCGCCATGGCCCAGCACGACTGGCCGGGCAATATCCGCGAGCTGATCAACCGCATGCGGCGCGCCATGGTGCTCGCCGAGCACCGTCTGATCATGCCGGAAGACCTCGAGCTGGCGCCCCAGGACGACGCCATCATCCTGCGTGACGACCTCGACCACTCGCGCGGCAGCGCGGAACGCACCGCCATCTGGAACAGCCTGGCCAAGTGCGGCAACAACATCAGTCAGGCCGCGCGCGAGCTCGGTGTCTCGCGCATGACGCTGTATCGCCTGATGGCCAAGCACTCGATCGCTCCCTGATCACGCCTGGCCTGGGCGCTTTACCCTTCTTTTTCTCCTACATTCTCGAAGCAAGCGCAATTCCGCGTCTGCTTCTGCACGCCTGTGCGCGCTGTTACAGGGTGATACAGTCTGGTGACAATCTTGTTACAACTGTCACAGTTTTGAGACAGCTTTTTTCAGAGTTATTGAACTGCCTCATCAACTTAGTCCTACAAGCTTGCTCAGCATAAAAATCACCAGATTAATCAAAGACTTGCAAGATCCTAAAGAGCTGGCACGCAAACTGCTATGAGGAGGATGGACCGGTGACATGGAACGCCGGGCATTTCAACTTTTCAGTGATACACATAGGGGAGTAACAGATGAAGCGCACTATTCTGGCGATCGCGATCGCTTCGGCATTTGGTCTGGCCCACGCACAAACCGGCAACACCGTTGACCGCGTCCGTGGCGATAACACCCAAACCACCAGCATCGACCGTTCGAACAACAGCACCAACTCGACCGACAACACCAACAACAGCACCCGTACCAATACCACGACCAATACCGACAGCAGCGACCGTTCGAATAACAGCGACAACTCGGACAACAGCACCCGCACGACCACGAACACGACCACCACCACCACCGACCGTTCGGACAACAGCGACCGCTCGAACAACAGCGACAACTCGGACAACAGCACCCGCACCACCACGAACACGACCACCACCGACGCGTCGGACAATAGCGACCGTTCGAACAACAGCACCACCACGAACACCACCAACACCAACAACTCGCGCGACGCCTCGGGCCAGAACCGCAGCTCCGGCGACGCTTCCGCTTCGGCTGCCGGCGCAGCCGCCGCCAACAACGGCGGCAACGCGACCTCGAGCATGAGCAACTCCTACAACAGCTCGAGCGCCAATTCGACCAGCAACCTGCGCGGCGAAGTCAGCGGCAACCGTATCAACAACATCGGCAACGTCGCCAACAGCAGCGGCAACGCCAGCGGCGCGGCCGGCTACGGTGCAGCGGGCGGCATGGCCACCGGCGGCGAGGCAAACGGTGCTGCCGGTGCAGCCGGCGGTGCAGCCGGTAGCGCCAACGGCGCTTCGGCCGGCGCAGGCGGCCAGGGCGTGAGCGGCGCCGCTTCGAGCGGCGCTGCCTCGATCGGCAACGCAGCCGGCGGCATGGGCGGCGCCGGCGGCAACACCGGCAACGCATCGAGCGGCATGGGCGGCTCGGGCGCAGCCGGCGGCATGGGCGGCGCGGGCGCGGCCGGCGGCATGGGCGGCGCAGGCGCGGGCGGCAACGCCGGCGGCGCAGGCGCAGCCGGCGGCGCGGGCGGCTTCGGCGGCGGTTCGGCCTCAACCGGCGGCGCAGGCGGCGATTCGGGCGCGACCGGCGGCCTGGGCGGCGCTTCGGGCGCCACCGGCGGCATGGGCGGCGCAGGCGCCTCGGGCGGTGCGGGCACCGGCGGCCTGGGCGGCGACGCCACCGGCGGCGCAGGCGGCGCAACCGGCGCCCTCGACGGCGGCAACGGCGGCAACAGCGGCGCCACCACTTCGGGCGCAGGCGGCATGGGCGGCGGCTCGGGCGCCACCGGCGGCGCGGGCGCAGCAGGCGGCGCAGGCGGCATGGGCGGCGCAGGCGGCTCCTCGAGCGGCTCGACCCAGACCGCGTCCAGCGGCGCAGGCACCGGCGGCGCCGGCCAGGGCGACAACGGCGCCTCCAGCGGCGCAGTCATGCCAGGCATGGAAGGCGGCGCAGGCGGCACCAGCGGCGCTGCCAACGGCACCGCTGGTTCGGTGACCTCGGGCGCCGGCACCAATGGCGATACCATGAACACCGGCGGCGATTCGACCTCGGGCGCTGGCGGCGCAGGCGCGGCAGGCGGCGAAGGCGGCGCAGGCGCCTCGGGCACCTCGACCGGCGGCGCAGGCGCGGCAGGCGGCCAATCGACCGGCGGCACCGGCGGCGCAGGCGCAGCCCTGAGCGGCACCGGCGGCGCTGCAGGTTCGGGCACCGGCGGCGCCGGCGCTTCGGGCAGCGGCGGTGAAGGCGGCGCAGGCGGCGCAGGCGCGGCAGGCACCTCGACCGGCGGCAATGGTGCAGAAGGCACCTCGACCGGCGGTGCGGGCGCTTCGGGCACCTCGACCGGCGGCGCCGGCGCAGCAGGCGGCGCAGGCGGCACCGGCGGCGCAGGCGGCTCGGGCGGCGACGGCGGCGCCGGCGCGGCAGGCGGCTCGGGCGCAGCAGGCGGCATGGGCGGTTCGGGCGCGGCCAGCGGCGCGGCCTCGAACTCCAGCGGCAGCGGCGAAGCAGGCGGTGCAGCCACCAACGGCGATTCGGCCAGCGGCAGCGGCACCTCGGGCTCGGGTACCGGCGGCAACGGCGGCGAAGGCGGCATGGGCGGCACCTCGACCGGCGGCAACGGCGGCGCGGGCGGCACCACCACCGGCGGCGAAGCCATGGCCGGCAACGGCGGCAACGGTACCGGCGGCAACGGCGGCACCCAGTCGGTGACCACCGGCGCCTTCGACATGTCGAACACCATGTCGAACGTCGCCGCGGCGGCAGCCGGCGTCTCGGTGATCAGCCAGAACAACGGCTTCTCCTCGCTGATCCAGCAGAGCGTCAACGTTCAGTCGAACATGAACGTGGGCAGCGGCCAGTAAGACCAGTAGTGACCGCCGCGCGGCCGATGCCGCGCGGCGGTTTTTCCGACTCAAGGGGAGATTCCTATGAAAGCTGTGAACCGATGCCTGCTGGCGGCGCTTGTCGCGCTCCCGCTGGCGGTCCAGGCTGCCGATCAGGAGAAGCTGCCGATCAAGCTCGGCTTCCTGACCGAAGTGAACGTTGCCCCGACTGCAGGCGGCAACACCGGCGCCTGGGGCGAAGCCGTTACCAGCGAGCGCCTGGGGCGCACCGCCGGCAAGGACGACAACATCCACACCGAAGCGGTGCTGGGCGGTACGGTAGGCAACAACACCGCGATCAATACGGTCAGCGGCAACAACGTCATCGACAGCGGTTCGTTCGCGAATGCGCAAGGCTTGCCGATGGTGATCCAGAACAGCGGTTCGAACGTGCTGATCCAGAACGCCACCGTCATCAACCTGCGCCTGCAATAGGCATGAAGGCTTTATGAAAACGATTGTCGCCACCTGTGCCGCCGCCTGCGGCATCTTGCTGGCACCCGGGTGCCTGGCATCGGGCATCGAGCTGGCCGTGGGCCAGCGCGCCACGGTGCCGGTCACCTCTCTCAAAGAGATCAAGTTTCGCAAGACCACCCGCCAGCAGTTCGACTTCAGCTGCGGCTCGGCCGCCCTGGCCACGCTGCTGACCTACCACTACGACACCCCGGTCACCGAAAAGGAAGTCTTCGAGAAGATGTACCTGACCGGCGACCAGGCCAAGATCCGCCAGCAGGGCTTTTCCATGCTCGACATGAAGCGCTACCTGGCCACCCGCGGCTTCGTCGGCGACGGCTTCCAGCAGCCGCTCGACAAGCTGCTCGAGGCAAAGCTGCCGGCGATCGTCCTGATCAGCGACCGCGGCTACAACCACTTCGTGGTGATCAAGGGCGCCGAGGATGGGCGCATCCTGCTGGGCGACCCGTCCAGCGGCGCCCGCTCCGTGACGCGCGAACGCTTCATGGAACTGTGGGCCAACAAGCTGCTGTTCGTGGTGCACCGCTACCCGAACACCATCGCCAAAGCCAGCTTCAACGGCGCCGACGACTGGCGCGCCGCTCCGCGCGCGCCGATCGGCACCGGCATCAACCAGGAACAATATAGCCAGGGCCTGCCGAAGTTCGGCCCCGGCGATTTTTGAAAGGAATGCCATGGACTGGCTCATAAGCTGGCCGAAATTCGCACGCCGGGCCCTCGCGGCCACGCTGCTGGCCGGAGCCTGCGGTGCAGCGCTCGCCCAGGGCAAGGTGGCGGTCATCGCCGCCGAGGAATGGGCGCCGGTCGACGAAGGGACGCTCGACGCCAACCGCGGCGGCTTCGAGACCCCGGGCGGCCTCAACATCTCGCTCGGGATCGAGCGGGTGGTGTCCGTCAACGGCGAAATCCTGTCACGCACCAACGTCGCCATCCCCGACGTGGCGTCGATGAATGCCGAGCAACTGATGCAGGCGCGCGACGCGCTTGGCACGGCGCGCCTGATCCAGGTCGGCGGCGGCAACTTCGCGCCGGGCGACATCGGCCTGGGCAGCGGCGCCACCCTGGTCCAGAACAGCCTGGACCACCAGGCCATCATGGCCCAGACCACCATCAGCTCGACGGTCAACAGCATGGCGCTGATTAAAGACCTCAATTTTCACTCAACAATTCGTGATGCAATCGTGCGCTCGGCAGGAAGCCTGTAGCATTGCAATATTATTAATCTGTCGATGGAGAAACGCATGCCCACTCACGTCGCGCGCCTAGGCGCCGCGAGCCTGGCGGCAATGCTGCTGGGGCCTGTCGCCCAGGCCCAGGGCCTGCCTGCCGCCGAACCGGACAAGGCCGCCGAACTGGCCACGCTGAAGGCCGAACTGGCCGCCCAGCGCGAACTGGTCGACCGCCTGATGCGCGAACTGCAGGCGCAGCGCGCCAAGATCGAACGCATCGAAGAGAAGCGCGACGAGGCCCGCCCGGTCCTGGCAGGGAGCCTGGAACTGCCCCCGCGCGTCGATGACCTGCTGCTGTCCGAGCAGCGCGGCACCGGCGGCCAGAACGGTGGACAGAATACCCAGCAAGCGCCGGCGCAGAACACTGCGCCCAGGACCGCCCAGAACGGCAACGCGCCGAACAACGGCCGGCCGCCCTCGACCCCGGCGCCGGTCGTGCCCGGCCCGGCCCCGACGGCCGCGCGTCCGCCGGCCCAGGCAGTCGCCGCCAGCCGGATCCAGAACAACCAGAAGGACCAGCGCCCGCCCGAGGTGGCGCCGCTGTTCGAAGCCCCGGGCGTGCTGACGCCGCGCGGCAAGTACATCCTCGAACCCGCCCTGCAGTTCGGCTATTCGTCGAGCAACCGGGTGGCTCTGGTCGGCTACACCGTGATCCCGGCCCTCCTGATCGGCCTGGTGGACGTGCGCGAGGTCAAGCGCAACACCTTCACCGGCTCGCTCACCGCCCGCACCGGCCTGAACAACCGGATGGAAGTCGAGGTCAAGGTACCCTATGTGTACCGCTCGGATGCCACCGTCAGCCGCGAGATCTTCACCGGCACCGCGGCCGAGCGCGTGTTCGACACCAGCGGCAAGGCCCTGGGCGACGTCGAAATCGCCGGCCGCTACCAGCTGAACAACGGCGGCCCGGACAAGGCCTATTACATCGGCGGCCTGCGCTACAAGTCGACCACCGGCAAGGATCCGTTCGAAGTCGTCACCGACTGCCAGACCCGCTGCATCGGCGAGAACGTCACCGGCACCGGCCTGCCGCTGTCGCTGCCGACCGGCTCGGGCTTCCATTCGCTGCAGGGCAGCCTGACCTGGCTATTCCCATCCGACCCGGCGGTCTTCTTCGGCAACCTCAGCTACCTGCACAACTTCAAGCGCAGCAACGTGCAGCGCCTGGTGCGCAACGGCATTCGCGAACCGCTGGGCGAACTGGCGCCGGGCGCGATCATCGGCTTCAACTTCGGCATGGGCCTGGCGCTGAACGACAAGGCCTCGCTCAGCCTCGGCTACGACCACAGCACGGTGGCGCGCATGAAGCAGAATGGCCGCACGGTACCGGGCTCGGTACGGACCCAGCTCGGCACCCTGCTGCTGGGTTACTCCTACCGCTTCAACGAGAAGCGCTCGCTGTCGGTGGCGGTGGGCGCCGGCGTGACGCGCGACACCCCCGACGTGTCGCTGACGATACGGATGCCGCTCAGTTTCTGATGGGTTTTTACCAGGTTTCTACTAGCTAGCGGGCCGCTGCCGGAGACCGGCGGCTCACACTAAAAAAGGGAAGCGCACAATTGAAAAAGTTCCTTCCCTTTTAAAAATTTGTCTCTATAATCATTTTTGCAATGTTGAGCACGCCGCTGGATCCACTACCTCCTGACGTCCGACAAAGCAATAACATAGATAAACTTCATTGAGGGAATTACCATGGCGACTGGCACTGTAAAGTGGTTTAACGATGCAAAAGGTTTCGGCTTCATCACCCCGGACGGCGGTGGCGAAGACGTCTTTGCACACTTCTCGGCCATCAACACCCAAGGCTTCAAATCGCTGGCGGAAAACCAGCGCGTGAGCTTCGACATCACTGCCGGCCCGAAGGGCAAGCAGGCTGCGAATATCCAGCCGCAGGCCTGAGATACCACTGCTGCGCTCCCACGGGAGCGCGCCAAAAACAAAGAGCACGTCATTGACGTGCTCTTTGTTTTTATGGGTCCTGTTCACGTAGGGTGCACGGCTTTGCCGTGCGCGCGTTCAGCCAGCTGACAATCAGCCGTAACCTCTGTTCGAGCCGGATTTGAACGCGCGGACGGCGGAGCCGTCCACCCTACATTAATGGTGATGCCCGCAGCCCGACTTCGGCGCCGCACCCGGCAATTCGGTACCGGGCTCGCGGCCGCTGTCGCCCGCGAAGCCGGCCGCATGCAGGCGGTCCAGGTACTGCCGCCACAACGAAGCCCCCTCGCTGCCCAGCTTGTAGAGGTAATCCCAGGTGAAGATGCCGCTGCCGTGGCCGTCGTCGAACAGCGGCTTGATCGCGTAATTGCCGACCGGCTCGACGCCGGTGATGCCGACCTCGCGCTTGCCGACCTGAAGCACTTCCTGGCCCGGGCCGTGGCCCTTGACCTCGGCCGAGGGCGAATATACGCGCATCAGTTCGAAGGGGATGGAAAAGCTGCTGCCATCGTCGAAGGCGATGTCGAGCAGGCGCGATTTCTGGCGGACGGCAATGTCGGTTGGGTTAGGCATGGGCTCCCCTCTTATTCGTTGAAGTGCTTCGCGATCGCGGCGGCCAGCGCCGGCAGCAGCGCGCGGCGCGCGGCCAGGACGCTTTCCTCGGTCTGGCGCGCGGCCTGCGCCCACACCGGCGCCGGGAAGTGCGCATCGTCCGCATAGCGCGGAATGATATGCCAGTGCAGGTGCGGCACCACGTTGCCGAGGCTGGCCACGTTGACCTTGAGCGGCTGCATGACCTCGCGCACCGCCCCCTCGACCCGGTACACGGCTTCATTCAGCAGCAGGCGGTCTTCAGGCGCCAGGTCGCTCATCTCGCGCACATGGGCGCGCCAGATCACGCGGCAAAAGCCGGGATAGGCCGCGTCATCGACCTGGATGACGCTGAACTTCTCGCCCTGCCAGACGACAGGGACAGTGAGGTCGCACAGTTCGCAACCGGGCTGGCGCTCGACTTCCTTCATACCAGCACCCTTTCGATGCCGCCGTTGTTGGCGCGGGCGACGTAGTCGGGCATCCAGTTCTCGCCCAGCAGGTGGCGCGCCATCTCGACCACGATGTAGTCGGCGGTGGTGCCGGCATCATGGTTGTAGCGCGACAGGCCCTGCAGGCAGGATGGGCAGCTGGTCAGGATCTTGACCTCGCCCTTGAAGCCGTCGTCGCGCAGCTTGTCGGCGCCCTTCTCCATCTCGCCCTGCTTGCGCGAGCGCACCTGGGTGGCGATGTCCGGACGGCTCACGGCGAAGGTGCCGGATTCGCCGCAGCAGCGGTCGTTCTTCTCGATCTTCACGTTGTCCACGGTGGAGACCAGCGCGTTCACGGTCTTGAGCGAATCCTGCATCTTCATCGGGGTGTGGCAGGGGTCGTGGTACATGTAGCGGGTGCCGGTCACGCCTTCCAGCTTGACGCCCTTTTCCATCAGGTATTCGTGGATGTCGATGAGGCGGCAGCCCGGGAAGATCTTGTCGAACTCGTAGTTCGCCAGCGAGTCGTAGCAGGTGCCGCACGACACCACGACCGTCTTGATGTCGAGGTAGTTGAGCGTGTTGGCCATGCGGTGGAACAGCACGCGGTTGTCCGTCACCATCTTGTCGGCCTTGTCGTACTGGCCGGCGCCGCGCTGGGGATAGCCGCAGCACAGGTAACCCGGCGGCAGCACGGTCTGCACGCCCACTTCCCACAGCATCGCCTGGGTCGCCAGACCCACTTGCGAGAACAGGCGCTCCGAACCGCAGCCCGGGAAGTAGAACACGGCCTCGGTGTCGGCATTGGTCGCCTTCGGATTGCGGATGATCGGGATGACCTTGTCGTCCTCGATGTCCAGCAGCGCGCGCGCGGTCTTCTTCGGCAGGTTGCCCGGCATCTTCTTGTTGATGAAGTGGATCACCTGCTCGCGCACCGGCGCCTTGCCGGTGGTCGGGGGCGGCGCTTCCACCTGCGGCTTGGCCAGGCCGCGCAGCAGCTGGTTGCCCATGCGCTGGGCCTTGTAGCCCAGGTCGACCATCACCTTGCGGGTGGCGTTGATGGTGGTCGGATCGGTCGCGTTCAGGAAGAACATGGCGGCGCGGTTGGCCGGCTTGAAGCTGCGCTTGTCCATCTTGCGCAGCAGGTTACGCATGTTCATCGAGACGTCGCCGAAGTCGATGTTGACCGGGCACGGCGTCACGCACTTGTGACACACGGTGCAGTGGTCCGACACGTCCTCGAATTCTTCCCAATGGCGGATCGAGACGCCGCGGCGGGTCTGCTCTTCGTAGAGGAAGGCTTCGATCAGGGCCGAGGTCGAGAGGATCTTGTCGCGCGGCGAATACAGCAGGTTAGCTTGGGGCACGTGGGTGGTGCAGACCGGCTTGCATTTGCCGCAGCGCAGGCAGTCCTTGATGCTGCCCGCGATCTCGCCGATGTCGCTCTGCTGCATGATGAGCGATTCATGGCCCATCAGGCCGAAGGACGGCGTATAGGCGTTGCGCAGGTCGGCCGACACCGCCGTCGTGCCCAGCAGCTTGCCCTTGTTGAAGCGGCCTTCCGGGTCGACCCGTTCCTTGTACTCGCGGAATTCGCGGATCTCTTCGTCGGTCAGGAACTCGAGCTTGGTGATGCCGATGCCGTGCTCGCCCGAGATCACGCCGTCCAGCGAACGGGCCAGCCGCATGATGCGCTCGACCGCCGCATGCGCATCCTGCAGCATCGCGTAGTCGTCCGAGTTCACCGGCAAATTGGTGTGCACGTTGCCGTCGCCGGCGTGCATGTGCAGCGCCACGAACACGCGCGAGCGCAGCACGCGCTTGTGGATGGCCGTGCATTCGTCCAGGATGCATTTGTAGGCGGCGCCATTGAAGATCTGGCGCAGCGGCGCGCGCAGCTCCTGCTTCCAGGAGACGCGGATGCTGTGGTCCTGCACCACGTCGAACAGCAGCGCGTCCGGCTGGGCGCCGATGCGCTGGTCCAGGGTCGAGGACAAGTGATCCAGGCCCAGCTCGTCGAGCTTGCCGCGCACGTCGACCAGCTTCTGGTCGAGGTTGGCCAGGATGAAGCGCCAGCGCGCCGCCACCATTCCAAGCAGCGCCACCGCCTGCTGCGGGCGGTCGCCCAGGATCTCGTTGCGGTCCACCGTATCGCCGGTGGCGTCGTCGCTCTTCTCGATCGGCAGGTGCTCGTTCGACAGGTAGCTGTGAAGCTCGCCGGCCAGCTGCAGCTTGTTCTTGATCGACAGCTCGACGTTGATGCGCTCGATGCCGTCGGTGTACTCGCCCATGCGGTTCAGCGGGATCACCACGTCTTCGTTGATCTTGAAGGCGTTGGTGTGGCGTGCGATGGCCGCGGTGCGGGCGCGGTCGAGCCAGAATTTCTTGCGCGCTTCCGGGCTCACGGCCACGAAGCCCTCACCGACGCGGGTGTTCGCCAGGCGCACCACCTCCGAGGCGGCAATCGCCACCGCGTTCTCGTCGTCGCCGACGATGTCGCCGAACAGCGCCATCTTGGGCAGCACGCCGCGCTTGGATTTGGTCGCGTAGCCGACCGCGCGCAGGTAGCGCTCGTCCAGGTGCTCCAGGCCCGCCAGGCGGATGGTCGAATAGGCCGGGTCGCCGTTCTTCGGCAGGCTGTCGAGGTAGTCCTTGATCTCGACGATCGACGGAATCGCATCGCGCGCCTGGCCGAAGAATTCCAGCGCCACGGTGCGAGTGAACTTCGGCATCTTGTGCAGGATCCAGCGCGCCGACGTGATCAATCCGTCGGTGCCCTCTTTCTGGATGCCCGGCAGGCCGGCCAGGAACTTGTCGGTGACGTCCTTGCCCAGGCCCTCCTTGCGGAAGCGGCGGCCTTCGATGACAAGCGTCTCGGTGCGGAAAGGCGCGCCCTTCGCCGCGCCGCGCGGGCTCGGATGGGTCCATTCCAGCTTGAAGGTCGCCACCGGCGCATCGTGGATCTTGGACAGGTTGTGGTCCATGCGCGTGACTTCCAGCCAGTCGCCGTTCGGGTCGACCATGCGCCAGGAAGCCAGGTTGTCGAGCGCGGTGCCCCACAGGACGGCCTTCTTGCCGCCCGCGTTCATCGCGATGTTCCCGCCGATGCAGGACGCGTGGGCCGAGGTCGGGTCGACCGCGAACACGAAGCCGGCCTTTTCCGCCGCCTGCGACACGCGCTGGGTGACCACGCCGGCGTAGGTATGGATGGTCGCGTATTCGCGGTCCACGCCCGGCAGGCGCTTCAGTTCGACCTCGCCGATGCCGATCAGTTTCTCGGTATTGATCACGGCCGACATCGGGGTGAGCGGAATCGCGCCGCCGGTGTAGCCGGTGCCGCCGCCGCGCGGGATGATGGTCAGGCCCAGCTCGATGCAGCCCTTGACCAGGCCGGCCATCTCTTCCTCGCTATCGGGCAGCAGTACCAGGAAGGGGTATTCGACGCGCCAGTCGGTGGCGTCGGTCACGTGCGAGACGCGGTGCATGCCGTCGAAGCGGATATTGCGTTTATCCGTGTAGGCGCCGAGCACCTGCCTGGCGCGCTTGCGCAGGTCGTAGGTCTCGCGGAACTCGCGCGCGAAATCGTCGACCGCCTTGCGCGCGGCGGCCAGGAGCTGTTCGACCGCGCTCGAGCGCGATGCGGACGCTTCGGCATCGCCTTCGATGGCGTCCACGCTCAGGCGGCGCTTGTCGACTTCGCCCAGGCGGTGGTGCAAGGCGTCGATCAGCTTCTGGCGGCGCTTGGGGTTGTCCAGCAGGTCGTCCTGCAGGTAGGGATTGCGGCGCACCACCCAGATATCGCCCAGCACCTCGTACAGCATGCGCGCCGAGCGACCGGTCTGGCGGGCGCCGCGCAGTGCGTCGAGCAGGCGCCACGAGGACTCGCCCAGCAAGCGGATCACGATCTCGCGGTCGGAAAACGAGGTGTAGTTGTAGGGGATCTCGCGCAGTCGTGCAGGAGCATTGTCGGCGAGCAGGGTATGGATGTGTGCGGGCGCGTTCATGAGATGCAGGGCGTCGGTCGGACGGGTCCGAAGGACGTTCATTCTAGCTTATTGCGCTGCACCACGCTGGGCTCATGCAAGAATGGCCAGAAGGCCGCGCAAGGAAATGCCAATGCACGGCCATCCATGCAAATTTCATTTGAAAAAAACCCGCACCATGCATCATTCGTTTGCATGGCGACAGGAAACTGCTTATTCCATAAGGCTGGGCTGGGGCGCCTCATGCCACGCATAGCAGCTTTGCAACAATAGGCTCAGCCTTGCGTGGGGGTTTGCGGCGCCTGCTTGATCAGCCCTTCCAGGCGCCCTTTCGCCTGCTGGGTCATCGGAACCGAGCGCAGGCAGTCGACGACTTCGGCACGCACCGGCTCGCGCACCGTCAGGTTGCAGGTATGGGCGAGTTCGACGAGAAAGTTGCGGTCCCCTTCCGGCATGGCGGCGATGTCCGGCCAGACCAGGCCGAGTTGCTGGCTGGTCGAGTCCTTGTGCGAGCTCAGCATATACCTGGCGCCGAGGAAACCGAACACGGCCAGGGCGGCCAGGGCAAGGAACAGGGAGAGAAGGCTGGGAGGCTTGTTCATAGCCGGCATGATACCCGACCTGGCCCTCAGGGCGGATCGCCGGCCAGGTCGGGCAGGCCGGCCAGCACCTCCTCGACGCTGGTGCAGCGCTCCAGCACCTCGACGACGACCGGCAGCGGTTCGGCCAGCACGCCCGGCAGGTCGCGCTCGTGCGGATCGCTCAGGCTGAAAGCCAGCGCTTCGCGCGGCGGGTCGAAGCGGGCGTCGATGCCGGGCTTGTTGCCGCGCGGGTCGAGCCGATACCAGCCATGCGGCGCCAGCCAGACCGCGTTCAGCCCGTGCAGGCAATACGGCGCGGCGGGATCGCCGGTGGCCAGGCGCTGGTAGCACAGGCCCGCCGGGATGCCGTTGGCCCTGAGCAGGGCCGCCAGCAGTGGCTCTTGGCGTAGCAGAAGCCGGTGCCGTGGCGCAGGACGCTCGACGCGCGGCAGGTGACCGGATTGCGCCGGAAATCGGCGCTATGGGCGATCTGGTTGCGAACGAAGACGAAGCAGGCGCGCACGATGTCGGCCTCCGAATGCGCCCCGGCCGCCAGGCGGCGGGCGGTGGCCGCTACCGCCGGATGGCCGGCATCGATGTGGGTGCTGGCGCCGAGGTAGGCCTGCAGTGCGCCACGGTCCATGCTGGTCATCCGATCAGGCGTTCGAAGAAATCGCCCACGGTCTTCCAGAACCCGTCGGGGATGTACAGCAGGATCGCGGTCATGGTGACGTAGCGCGCGAACTTGCCGATCGCCATGTACATCACGCTCGGCCAGAACGGCAGGTGCAGCCAGCCGGCCAGGGTGCACAGCGGGTCGCCCACGCCCGGCAGCCAGGACAGCAGCATGGTCTTGGCCCCGTACTTCTTGAGCCAGCCGAACCAGCGGCTCTGGCGCTCCTTGGCGAAGGCGATCTTGGCGCGGTAGCCGATGAAGTAATCCACCACGCCGCCCAGCGTGTTGCCCAGCGTGCCCACCAGGATGGCCGGCCAGAACATCGCGGGATTCGCCTTCACCACGGCGAAGACGGCCGGCTCGGAGCCGAGCGGCAGCAGCGTGGCCGAGATGAAGCTGACGATGAAGATGGAGGTCAGCCCGATGGCCGGCGCGGCCAGGACGTTCAGCAGCCAGAGGACGGCGTTTTCGATCATTAAAATGGGGGCCTTGAGCAGTAGCGATAGGTGTCCATTATAATGAGGATCACTTATCGTAACGACACGATACGCCGCAGCCGCTACCCGGCGCGCCGTATCGCACTCAGCGCCCCGGTCACCCTCCGAGCAACACAGTGCGCGTCGTCCGGCCCTCCGGCCCATCCCACGCCGGACCTGTTATCCCGATTGCCGACCATGACTACCGACTATCTCAAGAGAATCCTGACCGCCCGCGTCTACGACGTCGCCGAAGAAACCCCGCTCGAGTACGCGCCCACGCTGTCCCAGCGGATGAACAACCGCATTTACTTCAAGCGCGAAGACATGCAGAGCGTGTTCAGCTTCAAGCTGCGCGGCGCCTACAACAAGATGGCCAACCTCACGCCCGAGCAACTCAAGCGCGGCGTGATCTGCGCCTCGGCCGGCAACCACGCCCAGGGCGTGGCCCTGTCAGCAAGCCGCCTCGGTTGCCGTGCCCTGGTCGTGATGCCGACCACCACCCCGCAGGTGAAGGTCGACGCGGTCAAGGCGCGCGGCGGCGCCAGCGTCGAGGTGGTGCTGCATGGCGACTCCTACACCGACGCTTACAACCACGCGCTGCTGCTGGAGAAGGAGCAGCGCCTGACCTTCGTCCATCCCTTTGACGACCCCGACGTCATCGCCGGCCAGGGCACCATCGGCATGGAGATCCTGCGCCAGCACTCCGCGCCGATCCACGCGATCTTTGTCGCCATCGGCGGCGGCGGCCTGGTGGCCGGCGTAGGCGCCTACGTGAAGGCGGTGCGCCCGGACATCAAGGTGATCGGCGTGCAGACCATCGATTCGGATGCGATGGCCAGGAGCCTGAAGGCCGGCCAGCGCGTCACCTTGAGCGACGTCGGCCTGTTCTCGGACGGCACGGCGGTGCGCCTGGTGGGCGAAGAAACCTTCCGCATTGCCAAGGAAGTGGTAGACGAGATCATCATCGTCGACACCGACGCGATCTGCGCCGCGATCCAGGACGTGTTCCAGGACACGCGCAGCATCCTCGAGCCGGCCGGCGCGCTGGCGGTGGCCGGCGCCAAGGCCTATGTGGAACGCTCGCAGATGGCGAAGAATCCCGTCAGGGACGAGACCCTGGTGGCGGTGGCCTGCGGCGCCAACATGAACTTCGACCGCCTGCGCTTCGTTGCCGAGCGCGCCGAGCTGGGCGAATCGCGCGAGGCCGTGTTCGCGGTGACCATCCCCGAGCAGCGCGGGAGCTTCCGCCGCTTCTGCGCCCTGGTCGGCCCGCGCAACGTCACCGAATTCAACTACCGCATGGCCGATTCGCGCGAGGCCCACATTTTCGTCGGCGTGCAGGTGGGCAGCCGCAGCGAGTCGGGCCTGCTGGCGCGCACCTTCGAGGAACACGACTTCCGCACCCTCGATCTGACCCACGACGAACTGGCCAAGCTGCACATCCGCCACCTGGTGGGCGGGAAAAGCGCGCAAGCCCAGGACGAATTGCTGTATCGTTTCGAGTTCCCCGAACGGCCGGGGGCCTTGATGCGCTTCCTCGACAGCATGGCGCCGAACTGGAACATCTCGCTGTTCCACTACCGGAACCAGGGCGGCGACGTGGGACGCATCCTGGTCGGCCTGCAGGTGCCGGCGGCGGAAATGGATGAGTTCCGGCAGTTCCTGGCGACGCTGGGCTACCGGTATTGGGACGAGAGTGCCAATCCGGTGTACAAGCTGTTCCTGGGCGCCTAGCCTCCGGCTGATCGCACCCCTACATTCCGCACCGCAGTGTTATCCATATTGTGGTGCGCAACTTTTCGTTGAACGCGCGGTCGGCAAAGCCGACCACCCTACGGATGCCACAAGCATCCAGAATTCTATGAATACTCCTGATCAATCGCCACTTGGCAAAACCTCCGCGTACCAGAGCGAGTACGCCCCCGAGCTCCTGTTCCCGATCCCGCGCCTGCAGAAGCGCGAAGAGATCGGCCTGGGAGTGGGTACGCTTCCCTTCTTCGGCGTCGACATCTGGAACGCCTATGAACTGTCGTGGCTGAACATGCGCGGCAAGCCGCAGGTGGCGATCGCGACCATCACGGCGCCCGCCGATTCGCCCAACATCGTCGAATCGAAGTCGTTCAAGCTCTACCTGAATTCCTTCAACCAGACCCGCGTGGCCGGCACCGACGCCCTGGCCGAGCTGCTGCGCCAGGACCTGTCGAACGCCTTCGGCGCGCCGGTGCACGTGACCATCACCACGCCGGACGCCTTCGGCAGCCTGAAGATGGGCGAACTCGACGGCACCCTGCTCGACCGCCTCGACGTCGAGATCGACCAGTACGTCCCCTCGCCCCAGCTGCTGAGCGCGAACATGGACGAGGCGCCAGTCGAGGAAACCCTGGTGTCGCACCTGCTGAAATCGAACTGCCTGGTCACCGGCCAGCCGGACTGGGGCACGGTGCAGATCCGTTACGTCGGTCCGCAGATCGACCAGGAGGGCCTGCTCAAGTACCTGATCGGCTTCCGCGAACACAACGAATTCCATGAGCAGTGCGTCGAGCGCATTTTCATGGACGTGCTGCGCCAGTGCAAGCCGACCAAGCTGGCGGTGTATGCACGCTATACCCGTCGCGGCGGCCTCGACATCAATCCCTGGCGCGCCAATTTCAGCACCGGCAAGCCGGACAACCTGCGCACCGCGCGTCAATAACCCGAAAGCGCGCACGTTTGCAAGCCGGCTGTGCGTTTTCAGCCACACCGGGCCCAGGTTTTTGATACAAAAACGGCATCCGGACCGCGTGCTCAAAAAACGGGCACAGTGCATGGAAAAGATGGTGCGAACGCCTTCGCACCTCGATTTGCGGCGCTTTCCTGGCGATTTCACTTAGGAAATTGCGTTTAATTGCCAAGCCGGTTTCATGGCAAAACACTACGCTTTCGCCATACTGTCCCCATGTAGGTGACTGTATGCCTGTACAGATGGCGAAATCGAATGTCACCATCCTGAAACCGGCCTATAATTCCGCCTCGCAAGCACACCCCACCCTGTGCATGGCTATAAGTTATGACGAACCTTAGCAAAATCCTCTCGCTCGAGAACGTGCAGTTGGACCTGGAAGTTTCCAGCAAAAAGCGTGCATTCGAGCAAGCCGGTCTGATTTTCGAGAACAACTGCGGCATCGCCCGTTCGACCGTGTCGGACAACCTGTTCGCACGCGAGCGCCTCGGCTCCACTGGTCTCGGCCATGGCGTCGCCGTGCCGCACGGGCGGATCAAGGGCTCCAAGAGCCTGAAGTCGCCGCTAGCGGCCTTCGTGCGCCTGAAGGAGCCGATTCCCTTCGAATCGCCCGACGGCCAGCCGGTCAGCCTGCTGTTCTTCCTCCTGATCCCGGACCACGTGACCCAGCAGCACCTCGAAATCCTGTCGGAAATCGCCGAGCTGTTCTCGGACGAGGCCGTGCGCACCGCGCTGGCCACCGACCCGGATCCGAAGTCGGTCCACGAACGCATCATCAATTGGCAACCCAGTCTGCAAGCTTTGGGCTAAGGCGCCTCGAACAACCTACTGCGCGTTGCACTGGCGGACTGCGGTGCTCGCTACGGTTCTTCGAAGCGCCTATTTGTATTAGACTGTCTACGCGGCAATTCGCCGCGTACGGAACGACATGCCAATGCTGCAGACTCCGCTGACCATCCAGCGTTTGTACGATGACAACCGCGACAGCCTCCAATTAGGCTGGTTCGCGGGCTTCCCCGGTGGCGAGCGGCAGATCGCGGGCGACGCGGCCTCGGCCGCGGACCAGGTCGGCCACCTGAACCTGATCCACCCGGGCCGCATCCAGGTGTTCGGACACCAGGAACTGAATTATTACCACCGCCTGAAGTCCAGCTCGCGCACCCACGTGATCGGCGAGCTGATCGGCGGCGGTCCGCCGGCCCTGATCATCGCGCAGGGTCTGGAAACGCCGCCGGACATCCTGGCCATCTGCGACGAGCAGAACATTCCCCTGTTCTCGACGCCCCTGCCGGCGGCGCAGGTGATCGACTTCCTGCGCGTGTATCTATCCAAGAAGCTGGCGCAGCGCGTGATCATGCACGGCGTGTTCATGGACGTGCTGGGCGTGGGCGTCCTGATCACCGGCGACTCGGGCCTGGGCAAGAGCGAGCTGGGCCTGGAACTGATCTCGCGTTCGCATGGCCTGGTGGCCGACGATGCCGTGGAATTCTCGCGCATCGCGCCGAACATGATCGAGGGCCGCTGCCCACCGCTGCTGCAGAACCTGCTGGAAGTGCGCGGCCTGGGCCTGCTGGACATCAAGGCGATTTTTGGTGAGACCGCGGTGCGCCGCAAGATGCGCCTCAAGCTGATCGTCCACCTGGTCAAGCGCGGCGCGCTGGACGAAGAGGTCGAACGCCTGCCCTTCCATCACCCGACCGAGGACGTGTTGGGCTTGCCGATCCGCAAGGTGGTCATTCCGGTCGCGGCCGGCCGCAACATCGCGGTGCTGCTCGAGGCCGCCGTGCGCAACACCATCCTGCAGCTACGCGGCATCGACACGCTGCAGGAATTCATGGAAAGACAGCGTCAAGCGATGAGCGGGGACTGAGGTACGATCACTTCGCCATTTGGGGTATCATCCCCACCATGCACATCGTCCTCATTACCGGTATTTCCGGCTCGGGCAAGTCGGTTGCCCTGAATGTCATGGAAGACGCAGGCTACTACTGCGTCGACAACCTTCCGCCGGCCCTGCTGCCGGCCCTGGTGTATGCGGTCAGTGAGAAAGGCACGAAAAAAATCGCCGTCGCAGTGGATGCGCGCAGCGCCGAATCGCTGGTCGAACTGCCGGTGAGCGTGCGCCACCTGCGAGAGGAAGGCCACAACGTCAAGGTGATGTTCCTGACCTCGAGCACGCATTCGCTGGTGGCACGCTTCTCCGAAACGCGCCGCAGCCACCCGCTGTCGCACGAACTGCGCCCGGGCGAGAATCCGGCCGCGCGCCGCACCCTGATCGAATGCATCGCCGAGGAACGCGAGCGCCTGTCGGCGATCGAGAACCTGGGGCACGTGATCGACACCTCGGAACTGTCCGCCAACAAGCTGCGCGCCTGGGTCAAGGAACTGGCCGACCTCGAACATGCGCCGCTGACCCTGTTCTTCGAATCCTTCGCCTTCAAGGTGGGCGTGCCGCTGGATGCCGACTTCGTGTTCGACGTGCGCGCGGTTCCCAATCCCTATTATGACCTGGCGCTGCGCCCGCTCACGGGCCGCGACCAGCCGGTGATCGCCTTCCTCGACGCCCAGCCGAGCGCCACCGAGATGCTGGAAGATATCCGCAAGTTCGTGGAAAAATGGCTGCCCTCGTTCAAGACGGACAACCGGTCCTACCTCACCGTGGCGGTGGGCTGTACCGGCGGCCAGCACCGCTCGGTCTACATGGCGGAAAGGCTGGGGGCCTACTTCGGGCAGACCGAACGGGTCATCATTCGTCACCGCGAGCAGCCGACCCACGCGGCTGTTTAATTTGTCGCGATAAGGTAGGGTGGACGGCTTCGCCGGCCGCGCGTGCAAACAGTCCTTGATCTGCAGCGCAGCGTCAATTCATCGGTGAGTTGAACGCGCGGTCGGCAGAGCCGACCACCCCACGAGAAACGTCAAGCTAAATGCCGCAGCGGGTGCGCGTAATCCGGCCACACCGGCTCGAAGAAGCGCGCCACCATTTCCGGCGTCACGTCCTCCAGCGCCGGCGGATTCCACTTCGGCTGGTTGTCCTTGTCGATCACCAGCGCCCGCACGCCTTCCAGCACTTCGCCGTGCTCGAAATTGCGGCGCACCAGGTTGCGCTCCATGCGCAGGCATTCCGCCACGCCCAGCGAGGCGCCGCGCTGCAGGAGTTCGTGGGTCACGCACATCATCAGGGGCGAGCGCTGGCGCATCGCCTTGAGCGCCTTCTGCGCGAACGGGTTCTCGTCGCGCCCCAGCGAGGCCATGATCATGCCCACCGAGGCCGCGCCGAAGTGCGCGTCGATCACGCCGCGCTGCGCCTGCAGTTCGCTCGCGCCCAGCTGGCCCGCGAATTGCGCCGCATAGGCGCGGATCGCCGCCGGCAGCTGCGCGCCGGGAGTCGAGTCGATCAGCGCCTGCAATCCACCGAGCTCCGCGCCCGGCACGAACACGTCGGCCAGGCCCACGTAGAGCGCATCGGCCGCGCCGATGGTCAGTCCGGTCAGGCCCAGGTACTGGCCCAGCTGGCCCGGCGCATGCGACAGGAAGTGGCTGCCGCCGACGTCCGGGAACAGGCCGATGTTCACCTCGGGCATGGCCATCTTGGTGCGGTCGGTCACGATGCGCAGGCCGCAGCCTGGTCCGCCCTGGGCGATGCCCATGCCGCCGCCCATCACCACGCCGTCCATCACCGCGATGTACGGCTTCGGATAGAAATGAATCAGGTGGTTCAGTGCGTATTCTTCGGTGAAGAAGTCTTCCAGCAGCGCGCTGCCGCCCATCGGGCCGACCTGGCCCATCTCGTGGAAGAAGCGGATGTCGCCGCCCGCGCACAAGGCCTTCTCGCTGCTGCTGGTGATGACCACCGCGTCGATGCCCGCGTCATCCTTCCATTGCAGCAGGATGGCGCTCAGGGCGCGCACCATGTCAAGCGAGAGAGAGTTCAGGGCTTTCGGCCGGTCGAGCGTGATGACGCCGGTGCGGTTGGCAGCGCGGGTCAGGACGGTATCGGTCATGATGGTCTTCTGTGGTCGAAAAGACATGCATTCTACAGAACATTTGTACAAATACGGAAGCAAGAAAAAGTAACAGGTATTGTACAAAAGCAAAAAGGGCGTCCCCTCAGACGCCCTTGCTGTTGTGCTACAGCTGGTTCGCAAACGGTGCGTTACGCAGCGGCGGCTTCTCCGTTGTCCGGAAGGCGCTTGTGCGCCACGTGGTTATGATTTTGCAGCATGGATTTGTGTTTCAGAACCTGCCTGTCCAGCCTGTCCATCAACGTGTCGATGGCCGCATACATATCCTGGGCCGCACTCGCCACGTGCAGAATTTTTCCCGATACCTGTAGGTTGATCTCGGCCTTTTGCCGTTTTTCTTTTTCAGTGAGGTTATCGATGGCGAGGAACACGTGGGTGTCGATCACGTGGTCGAAATGGCGGGTGATGCGCTCGAGCTTATTCTGAACGTATTCACGGATGGCGGGGGTGACTTCGAGATGGTGGCCGCTGATTGTGAGGTTCATACACACTCCTTTGGGAAGGTGCCCTGCCCGCGCCACAAGGTGAGAGTGGGCAGGTGCTTTACAGGGATTTGCGGAGGCTGACGGGCGGAATCTTGAGCGCTTCGCGGTATTTGGCAACCGTCCGGCGCGCAATGACCATACCTTGTTCCCCGAGCATCTCCGCGATCTTGCTGTCGGATAGAGGATTCCTAGGGTCTTCTGCTCCTGTCAATTGCGCAATAAGCGCGCGGATCGCCGTCGAGGAGGCTTCTCCCCCCGCTTCGGTGGCGACGTGGCTTCCGAAGAAGTACTTCAACTCAAACATGCCGTGCGGGGTCAGCATGTATTTCTGCGTGGTTACACGTGAAATCGTGCTCTCGTGTAGGCCTAGTGTATCAGCTATCTCACGCAAAACAAGAGGGCGCATGGCAACCGCGCCGTGGCTGAAAAAGTTGCGCTGGCGCTCGACGATTGCCTCGGCCACACGCAGGATCGTGTCGAAGCGCTGGCGCATGTTCTTGATCAGCCACTTGGCTTCCTGCAGTTGCGCGCCCATCTGGCTTTCGCTCCTGCCCTGCTTGAGCAGGTTGGCGTACAGGCTGTTCACGCGCAGCTTCGGCATGACTTCCGGGTTCAGCGTTACCTGCCAGCCGTTCTTGGCGCGGCGCACGATCACGTCCGGCACCACGTAGTCCGATACGCCCGAGGAGAAGGCCGCGCCGGGATGCGGATTGCATTGGCGGACCACGGCCTGCACCTCGCGCAGGTCTTCGTCGTCGCAGTCGAGCGCCTTTTTCAGCTTGGTGTATTCGCGCTGGGCGAACCAGCTCAGATAGCCTTCGACGATTTTCAGGGCGAGGCGCCGCGTCACCAGGGGAACGCCCGGCATGCGGCGGATCTGCAGGGCCAGGCATTCGGCCGCGCTGCGCGCGCCCACGCCCACCGGGTCCAGGCTCTGCACCAGCGCCAGCGCGCAGCGCAGTTCGTCCATCTCGATCTCGAGTTCCTGCGGCAGGCGTGCATGGATCTCGTCGAGCGGCTCTTCCAGGTAGCCGTTGTCGTCGAGCGCATCGATCACCAGCTCGGCCAGCGCGCGGTCGCGCATGCCGCAGGCGCTCAGGCGGATCTGCTCGGCCAGGTGCTCGCGCAGCGTGATGCCGTCGGCTTCCAGCTGCGGGCGGCCGTCTTCGTCGTCGCCGCTGCGCGCCCCGCCGCCTTCACCACCCCAGTCCATCTCGGCATCGCCGCGCTCGCCGTTGCCCTCGCCATCGGCGCCCTCGTGCTCGGCCTTCGCGCCCTCCTGCGCCACCGAATCCGGCGGGGCGGGCGGCGCTTCGCCATTGGCCGGCGCGGTATTGATCGCGCCGTCCGCCAGCAGCCGCACCGAGCGGTCGAGCGGATCGTCGAGCCGTTCGAGCAGCGGGTTGTCGTGCAGGATCTGCTCGATCTCCTGGTGCAGTTCGAGCGTGGAAAGCTGCAGCAGGCGGATCGACTGCTGCAGCTGCGGCGTGAGCGCCAGGTGCTGCGACGTGCGTAACTGGAGAGACTGTTTCATGCCCGATGCTCTGATTACATCCTGAAGTGCTCGCCGAGGTACACGCGCCGCACGGATTCGTCGGCGATGATGTCGTCAGGGCGGCCCGAGGCCAGCACCGCTCCCTGGTTGATGATGTAGGCGCGGTCGCAGATGCCGAGCGTCTCGCGCACGTTGTGGTCGGTGATCAGGACGCCGATGTTGCGTTCCTTCAGGAAGCGCACGATGCGCTGGATCTCGATCACCGCGATCGGGTCGACGCCGGCGAAGGGCTCGTCGAGCAGCACGAAGCGCGGATTGGTCGCGAGCGCGCGCGCGATCTCGACGCGGCGCCGCTCGCCGCCCGACAGCGACAACGCCGGGTTCTCGCGCAGCTTCTCGATCTGCAGTTCGGCCAGCAGGGTGTCGAGGCGCTCGTTGATCTGGTCCTTGCCCAGTGGCTTGCCGTCCTCGTTGCGTTGCAGCTCCAGCACGGCGCGGATGTTCTCCTCCACCGTCAGCTTGCGAAACACCGAGGCTTCCTGCGGCAGGTAGGACAGGCCCAGCACCGCACGGCGGTGGATCGGCAGGCTCGAGATGTCGGTGCCGTTGATGTCGATGGTGCCGGCATCCGACGGCACCAGGCCGACGATCATGTAGAAGGAAGTGGTCTTGCCGGCGCCGTTGGGGCCGAGCAGGCCCACCACTTCGCCGCACTCCACCTGCAGCGATACGTCGCGCACCACCAGGCGCTTGCCGTAGCTCTTTTGCAGGCCTTTGACGATCAGGGTACTGCAGCCGTCGACCGCGGTCGCCGCTTCCGCGTTCATGCCTGCGCTCATGGCTGCCGTCATTGCTTGGCACCTTCGGCGGGCGCCGCGGTACGGCGCGGCGCGATGATCAGGGTGCCGCGGCCGCCGCCGACCTTGCTCTGGCCGGTGGGATCGTTGCGCACCTGCGCGACTTCGCGGCGGTTGTCGTAGGAGATGAACGGGCCCTTGATCTCGTTGGCCAAGCGGCCGTTCTCCAGCTCGCGCACTTCGGCGTTGTTGAACAGCTTGACCAGTTCGGCGCGCTCGTCGTATTCGATGCGCTGGGCCTGGCCCTCGACCCACAGGTTGGGACCGCCGTCGCGCTTCTGGCGGAAAGTCGCCAGCTTGCCGTTGTTGGCGGTCAGGGTCACGCTCATGTAGCCCTCCGGCGTTTCCTTCACCAGGGCGCGGTCGGACTTCAGCACCAGGGTGCCGCGCGTGAGCACGACGTTGCCGGTCAGGATGCGGGTCTGGGTGACCTCGTCGACGTCGAGGGAATCGAAGTTGATCACGGCCTGCTTGAGCGAATCGGCACGCTCGGCCGAGGCGCCGAAGGCGGCCAGGCTGAGGAATACGGCAGCGATGATTTTTTTCATGTTCTTGCTTTGTCCTGGGTTGACGCGGCGCGGCGCTACTGCCGCTGCGCGCGTGGCGGATAGACGATCTGGCCGCGGCTGGCCAGGTGCAGCTTCTGGGTCGCGTTGTTGGCCACCATGCCGGTGCCGGTCACGGTGGCGGCCCCCAGCTGCATTTCGATCGCTTGGTCTGTCTTGAGGATTTCTTCGTCGGGCAGCACGGTCAGCGCCTGCGTCTGCACGCGCAGCGCTTCGCTGGTGGGCGTGGCCGGGCGCTGGATGTCGACGTTGCCGAGCAGTTCGACGCGATGTTCTTCATGGTAAAGCTCGGCGCGGTTGGCGACGATGGTCATGCGCGGGCGGCCGGGCGTGATGCCCTGCATCACCGGCGCCTCGACCTGGGACACGTCGCCCACTGGCGTATGCGCCAGGCGCTTGCCCGACACCACGTAGCTCGGCTTGCCCTGTTCCGTCATGCGTACGAAGGAGAAGTTCTCGACGATGTAGTCCGGCTCGTCCCCTGGTCCGCCGAGGCGGGCGTCACCACCCTCGCCTTCCATCACCTGCACCAGCCAGAAGCTGCCGAAGGCGCAGAAGGTCGCGATCATCATGATCGTCAGCAGCTTCCAGCGGTGGGCGGTGCGCTTGTAGGTGACCATGTCGTGTCCCGTGTCCGATATCGCCGTATTAAGCGAAATACGGCGCCAGCGCCTGTTCGTAGGTGCCCTGCGCGCGCATGACGAGGTCGCAGACCTCACGCACGGCGCCACGGCCGCCCGCGTTCTTGGTAACGTAGTGCGCGCGGTGCTGCACTTCCGGGTGGCCCGACGGCACGGTGACGGCGAAGCCGACGCGGGTAAACAGCGGCAGGTCGATCACGTCGTCGCCGATGTAACCGCATTCCTCCGGCGTCACGCCCGTTGCTTGCAGCAATTCTGCGAAGCCGACGCGCTTGTCGTGGATGCCCTGGTAGACGTGCGAGATGCCCAGGTCGCTAGCGCGCTTGACCACGATCGGCGACTTGCGCGCGCTGATGATGGCGGTCTTGACGCCGGTCTTGTTCAGCAGCTGGATGCCGAGGCCGTCGAGCACGTAGAAGGTCTTGGTGACTTCGCCGTCCGGGCCATAGGTGAGGCTGCCGTCGGTCAGCACGCCGTCGACGTCGAAGATCATCACTTTGACGCGCGCGGCGCGCTGCATGAATTCGGTTGCAGTGATCAAACCACTCATCAGATCACCTTGGCGCGGGTCAGGTCGTGGATGTGGAGCGCGCCGACCAGGCGACCGTCCTGATCGACGACCAGCATCTGGTTGATGCGGAATTCTTCCATGACGGCGACGGCATCCACCGCCAGCTGTTCCGGATGGACGCGGCGCGGGTTGGCGTGCATCACGTCGCGGATGCTGATGTTCGAAAAATCGGTCACGCGCTCGATCAGGCGGCGCAGGTCGCCGTCGGTGAAGACGCCGACCGGACGCTGCTGCTCGTCGACGACGGCGGTCATGCCCATGCCCTTCTGGCTGATTTCCAGCAGCGCGCGCGTGAGCGGCGTATCAGGCGATACGCTTGGCACCGCGTCGCCGCTGCGCATCACGTCGCGCACGTGGGTCAGGAGACGGCGGCCGAGGGCGCCGCCCGGGTGCGACATGGCGAAATCTTCCTCGCGGAAGCCGCGCGCATCCAGCAGCGCCACGGCCAGCGCATCGCCCATGGCCAGGGTGACGGTGGTGCTGGTGGTCGGGGCGAGATTCAGGGTGCAGGCTTCCTTGGCCACCGAGATGTCGAGGTGGATCTCGGACAGCTTGGCCAGGCGCGAGTGCGGCTTGCCGGTCATCGAGATGACGGGCGTGCCCATGCGCTTGATGGCCGGCAGGATCTCGAGCAGCTCGGACGATTCGCCGGAATTCGAGATGGCGATGAACACGTCGTGCGTGGTCACCATGCCCAGGTCGCCGTGGGCGGCTTCGCCCGGGTGCACGAACATGGCCGGGGTGCCGGTCGAGGCCAGGGTGGCGGCAATCTTGCGGCCGATGTGGCCGGATTTGCCCATGCCGGAGACGACCACGCGGCCGGTGCAGCCGTACAGCAGCTGGACTGCGCGCACGAAACTGTCGTCGTCGCCGAGGCGCGCATGCAGGGCGCGGATCGCGTCGGCTTCGATGGCGAGGGTCTCGCGGCCCAGCTCCAGTACACGGCGGGCCTGGTCCGCGTCAAAACTTTTCAGCATTATTTTTTCATCGGTTAAACTCATAGTGGCAGTATATCCGAATTGGATAAGCAAAAAACTTGCCAGTCGTAACAAACCACTACAACGATAACGAAAAAACAACTGTGGAAGATGCATTCCGGACTTGAACTGACCCTGCTTTTGCTGGGCTGTGCCGTGCTGGGCGTGGTCGCCTTCCGGATGCTGCACCTGCCGCCGATGCTGGGCTATCTGGCCGTCGGCGTCTTGATCGGCCCCCATGCGCTGGCCCTTGCGGAAGACAGTCCCGCCACCCATACACTGGCCGAATTCGGGGTCGTGTTCCTGATGTTTTCGATCGGACTCGAATTCTCCTTGGCCCAGCTCAAATCGATGCGGCGCATCGTGTTCGGCCTGGGTCTGGCTCAAGTCGTATTGACAATCCTGGCCGCAATGGTGTTCGGCCTGTTCATCTCCTGGTGGGCGCCCGCCGTACTGCACGTCAGCTGGCAGGCCGCGTTCGCGCTGGGCGGGGCGCTGGCCATGTCGTCGACCGCGATCGTGGTCAAGATGCTCACGGAAAGACTGGAGCTCGAGAGCGAGCACGGACGCCGCATCATCGGCATCCTGCTGTTCCAGGATCTGGCCGTGGTGCCGCTCCTGATCATGATCCCCTCGCTGGCACGCCCGGCCGAGGAACTGGCGATCACGCTCGGCTGGGCGGCGCTGAAGGCCGCGTTCGTCCTGGCCCTGCTCCTGATCTTCGGCCAGAAGCTAATGCGCAACTGGTTCACCATCGTCGCCAAGCGCCGCTCGCAGGAGCTGTTCATGCTCAACCTGCTCCTGGTGACGCTCGGCCTGGCCTGGATCACCGAGCAGGCCGGCCTGTCGCTGGCGCTGGGCGCCTTCGTCGCCGGCATGCTGATCTCCGAAACCCAGTACAAGCACCAGGTGGAAGAAGACATCAAGCCCTTCCGCGACGTGCTGCTCGGGCTGTTCTTCATCACGGTGGGCATGCTGCTCAACCTGCAGCTGGTGCTGCAGCACTGGTGGCTGGTGCTGGCGCTGGTGATCTTCCCGGTGCTGCTCAAGTTCGCGATCATCGCGTTGCTGTCCAAGGTCTTCGGATCGAGCGACGGCGTGGCCATGCGCACCGGCCTGGCGCTGGCGCAGGCGGGCGAATTCGGCTTCGTGCTGCTCAACCTGGCGATGGGCTCGAAGTTGGTCGACCCTTTCCTGATCCAGCTGGTGCTGGCCTCGATGGTGCTGTCGATGCTGCTCGCGCCCTTCATCATCGACAACATGGACCGCATCGTCATGAAGGTGGCGGCCAACGAATGGATGATGCAGTCGCTGCAGCTGACCCAGATCGCCAGCCGCGCCATGAAGACCCAGAAGCACGTGATCATCGCCGGCTTCGGACGCAGCGGCCAGAGCCTGGCAACCTTGCTCTCCGAAGAAAAACTGCCCTGGTACGCGCTCGACCTGGACCCGGAACGGGTGCAGGAAGCCCAGCGCGCCGGCGCCAACGTCTCCTACGGCGACGCGGCGCGCCGCGAAAGCCTGATCGCGGCCGGCATCAACCGCGCCAGCGCATTGGTGATCACCTTCGCCGACACGCGCTTGGCGCTGAAGGTGCTGCACCTGGTGCATGAGCTGGCCCCCAACCTGGCGGTGATCGTGCGCAGCCACGACGACAGCGACCTCGACGTGCTCAAGCGCGCCGGCGCCACCGAGGTGGTGCCGGAAGCGCTAGAGAGTTCCCTGATGCTGGCCTCGCACGCGCTGGTGACCATGGGCGTGCCGCTGCGCCGCGTGGTGCACCGGGTGCAGGTGGCGCGCGACGAGCGCTACGCCTCGCTGCGCGGCTACTTCCACGGCGCCAGCGACTACGCCGACGACCTGGAGCACAGCTACGTGCGCCTGCATTCGGTGACCCTGCACAGCGGCGCCGCGGCGATCGGCCGGCATCTGCGCGAGCTGGCGCTGGAGGAAGTCGGGGCGGAAGTGACGACGCTGCGCCGGAACGGGCAGAGCTTGCACTTCGATCCGGAAACGACCTTGCTGGCGGGCGATGTGCTGGTGCTGCGGGGTGAGGGAGAGGCGGTCAGCCGGGCCGAGAGCCGATTACTGTAGGGTGGTCGGCTATGCCGACCGCGCGTTCAAATCACACATGAGTCGACGCACTGCGATTGCTCTGAGGCTGGTTGAACGCGCGGACGGCGGAGCCGTCCACCCTACGAAAACGTGATCGGTTACGAGAGCGACACCACCCGGTTACGGCCATTGGCCTTCGCCTGATACAGCGCCATATCTGCCTGCGCCACCAGATCCAGCGCCACGCCCTCGATCGCATGGTCGCGCTCGAAATCGTCGAGCGAGGCCACGCCGATCGACACCGTCACCGGCACCTCCTCGCCCGTGCTCAGGAGCACCGGGTTCAGGGCCACGCTGGCGCGGATGCGCTGCGCCACCATGCTGGCGTTTTCCAGGTCCGCATCGATCAGCAGCACCACGAATTCCTCGCCGCCGAAGCGCGCCAGCGCGTCGGACATGCGCAGTTCGGCCTTGATGCGGTTGGCCACTTCGCGCAGCACGTCGTCGCCGCCGCCATGGCCGACGCTGTCGTTGACCTGCTTGAAATGATCGATGTCGATGTACATGCAGGAGATGCGGTAGCCCTGGCGGCGCGCCCGCGCGATCTCTTCCACCAGGCGGCGGTCGATGTAGCGGCGGTTGTAGACGCCGGTGAGCGCATCGGTCAGCCCGATGAACTTCAGCATCTCGTTGCTGATGACGTTCTCGAGGCAGATCGCGACGATCGATCCCATGTGCTCGATGAAATCGGTGCCCAGGGCCGCCGTGAAACGGCTCGGGTCCGCGCTGCCCAGGTTCAGGCTGCCGATCAGGCGGGTATTGCGCAGCAGCGGCACCAGGGCCACGCTCTGCAGGTTCTTCGGCGGCTGCGGGAACATCGCGCCGTGGCGCGAAGGCGCATACGGCCCCAGCACCGGACGCGGACGGCGCCCTTCCGCCACCTTGAACCCGAGTTCATCGGCATGTTCGCAGAACAGCAGATTGGGCAGCTGTTCGTAGTCCACGCCCAGCTTGTGCATGACGGTGTAGATGTCGGCCTCCGGATCGACCAGCGACAGGGTCACGGTATCGAGTTCCGAGATGATCGGCAGTGTGCCGAAGATGGTCGACACCAGCTCCTGGAACGAGCTCGCCCCCACGATCTGCAGGTCGAAAGCCTGGTGGCGGGTCATGATCGAGTGGTTGCGCTCGGCCTGCTCGAGCAGGTACGCCATGCGGGAACGCAGGGTCTCGTTCTCCAGCATCAGTTCTCGCGTCTGCGCATCCGGCTCGTGCATTGAAAATTCCTTTCAGCAATAACCGTAACATTACGCCATCTTTCTTGCCTTGGAAACGAAAAATCGCCCGGGTGGGCGATTTAACGACACTGCAACACCCAGGTAGCCGGGTCAGAACGCGATGGCGGTGTCGAGCTGCTGGCCGACGCGTAAGGACGCGCCCTCGCCCGCCGCGACGATGCAGTTCATGCCCATGCAGACCGCGCCTTCCATGCGCGGGTTGGCGCGGTAGGTTTGCAGGATATCGAGCGGATCGGGACCGGGGATGCCGGTGGCCTGGTCGATCGCCGGGATCGGGCAGCGCGCGCAGGGTTTCACCGGGCGGATCGCCAGGCTGTCCCCCGTGAAGGATTCCACGTAGTCTTCTTCAAAAGCCTCGATGCCGTCGACCACCAGGTTCGGACGGAAGCGGTTCATCGGCAGCGGCGCGCGGCCGGCAGCTTGCAACCTGGCGTTGAGGTCGTCGAGCGAGGCCTGGCCGATGACCAGGATCGGGTAGCCGTCGGCGAAGCGGGTTGCGGCGGGCACGCCGCCAGTCCACTTGGTGCTGGTGGGACGGTGCGCGTCGGGGCGGAAGCGCACCAGGCGACACGGCCCCTGGATGGCATCGGCGAACCAGCCGGCGGCGGCGGCGCCGCAGTCGGCGGCCTCCACGCTGTGATCCCAGATCTGGACGGTCAGTTTCGCTGCCATGGGATCGTGCGCGAGCGGCAGGCGTAGCGGCGGCATGCCGGGTGCGCTCACCTCGACGGCATCGCCATCGATACGCGGCGTGAGGAGCGCCATGCGCGGGTACTCGCGCTGGGTCAGGAACTGGCCCTCGCGGGTGACGAGCATCCACTCGCGGTCGTGCACGCCCTGCGCCACCAGGCCCGAGACGAGGAATTGCGCCTCCTCTACCTGGATGCCGGCGCAGGATTTGATCGGGTAGATGTGGAGTTCAGTAACGGTGGCCATGCTGTCGGAGCGTGCGGATGAAGGCCGACAGTATGGCAGCAAACCAGGTCCGTGTCCTCAGCCCTTGGTGGCCGTGGCCTTTTCGATGCGCTCGCGCTGCAGGCGCGCTTCGAAGCTCTTGGCGGCGCCGGCGGCCAGTTTGCGGCAGCCTTCCGGATCGATGAAGGGGTTCGTGTCCACGGACTTGCGCGCCGCCTTGTCGAACAAATCGCTGAAGCCCGGATGGGCGGCGATTACGATGTCGCACTTCAGCTTGGCGACCTTGTCGATCGTCTGGTGGAAACTGGCTGAGCGGTCCGGGTAGCCGGCGCCGCCGGTGTAGTAGAAGCCGTTGGTGGACACCGCGGTCAGGCTGTCGGCATACACCATGTCCAGGCAACGCCCTGCTTCGCAGGATTGCCAGGTCCAGGTTGTGCCGCCGGGTGTGTGGCCGGGCGTGTAATGGACAGTGAGGCGCAGCGGGCTGACCGACAGGGTGTCGCCGTCCGCGACTTCCTTCACCTGCGCGACTTTGGGGATATGGAAGCGTTCCTTCGGGTCGTACTGCGGATCGTCGGTGCCAGGCGTGCCGTCGCGCAGCACCTGGGCGCCGTGCGGGCTGTGGGCGACCGTGGCGCCGCTGGCCTTCTGCAGGGCCGCGATGCCGCCGGCGTGGTCGAAGTGGGCGTGCGAGTTCAGGATCAGCTTCACGTCCTGCATCTTGAAGCCGAGGGCTTCGATGTTCTTCTGGATCAGCGGGGCGGATTGGGGCAGCGCGCCGTCGAGCAGCACGTGGCCTTGGGGGCTGGTGACCAGGATGGCGGACAGGCCGGCGGTGCCGACGTAATACGTGTTGCCGTGGATGTTGAAGGGCTTGGCGGGCTGGTTCCATTCGGCGCAGGAGCCGCAGTTGATCGCGTCCTGTGCCATGGCGCCGTTTGCGACCAGCATGAAGATGGTAATGAAGAGGCTTGTTTTCATGATGCGCTCATTGATCGAGTAAGTGGGAACTGCTTGCTCGGCCTTAGTGGAACACGAAAGCGGCGATCGGAAAACCGTTATGGGATGAACAGGGGTCCATGTGGGACGAACGCAATCCCGAAATGAAAAGCCCCGCTCGAAGGCGGGGGTCATATGCGTTCCAGCGGCGCGGAATCAGACGTTAAAACGGAAGAGTCCCACATTAATTCTTAAAACGCCAGAAAAAGCTAGTACTTATCGGCGCTTTCTGGCAGCCTTCTCGGCGAGTTCGTCAAAAATACCCCCAACGATACCCCCTGAAAGAGACGCATACCCAAGTTAGCTCTGACAGACCGCGGCGGCCACAATTCCAAGTGCCAACAAGCAAAAATGGGTGAACTCATCCGACCGTGGTGCTTGTAGCTCATTACAAGGGACACCAGCCTTGACGTCACACGGGATTGCGAGCCTGGTTCAGAGAGGTCTGAGGTACGCTGACTTTTTCGGACACTTCCGATTGATAAAATTATCGGAAGGAGCGAACACATGAAATTGAAGACATACACACCTGAGTTCAGGACCGAAGCCGTCAAGCTGGTGCTGGAACAGGGCTTGTCGCAGGAACAGGCTGCCCAGCGGATCGGAGTGCCGAAAGGGACGCTGGCCAACTGGGTGAGCGCGGCGAAGCGCAGCACAGACCCGGCGGCACCACCAGGCAGCCGAAGCGTCGTGGAACTAGAAGCCGAGTTGGCAAAGCTGCGTAAAGAACTGGCCGTGGAGCGGATGGAAAAGGAAGTGCTAAAAAAGGCCACCGCGTACTTTGCCAGGGAGTCGCTGCCCGGTACGCGTTCATAAAATCGATGCGACTCGAGTACCCGCTTGGCCTGTTGTGCCGTGTCTTTGACGTGTCGCGCAGCGGCTATTACGCAGCGCTGGATCGTCCCGCATCGCAGCGTGCGCAGAACGACGAGAAGCTGAAGATCGCCATCAAGGCTGCTCATGTTCAAACTCGTCAGACCTATGGACCGTTGCGCTTGCAGCCGGAACTGGCTGCGCAAGGCTTCGAGGCGGGACGTGATCGGATCGTGCGGCTGCGGCGAGAGCTTGGCCTGTGCTGCAAGCAAAAGCGCAGATTCAAGGCAACGACAAACTCGAAACACGCCTACCCGGTCGCACCGAATCTGTTGGAACAGACCTTCGCGCCGACGGAGCCAAATGAAGCCTGGGTGAGCGACATCACGTACGTCGCCACCGACGAAGGCTGGCTCTACCTGGCGGGTATCAAGGACATTTTTACGTGCGAGATGGTGGGCTATGCGCTCGGGGCCAGGATGACCCAGGAGTTGACGGCGCAGGCGCTCTGGCGAGCAGTACGCAACAAGCGGCCAGCGCCAGGCCTGATTCTCCATTCGGATCGCGGCAGCCAGTACTGCGCAGATGACTATCGCAAACTGCTCGAGCAGTTCGGCATGACGGCCTCCATGTCGCGCAAGGGGAACTGCTACGACAACGCGCCTATGGAGAGCTTCTGGGGTAGCTTGAAGAACGAATTGATCCATCACCAGAGGTATGCGACCAGGGCCGAGGCGGAGTCCGCAATCACTGAATACATCGAAATTTTCTATAACCGCCAGCGGCGCCATTCGCGTCTCGGGTACCTATCGCCAGCATCGTTTGCCGAAGAATTCAGCAGACAGCAGCTGGCTGCTTGAAACGGACGTGTCCACTATTGACAGTACACCTCACAAGACAATGCACGCGCCCTGACGGACACCTTCACGGACATCGTCAACGTCTCGATTCCGGCCTGGCGCAACGTGTTCTCGCTCTACCTGCTGCAATTGGAGGCCAAGCAGAGCGCCGCGGTCGCCAATGCCGCCTACGACGCCACCGACGCGGCCTTCCGCGCCCAGGCCGACATGCTGCTGGAAAATACCGAGACCGTGGCCCGCGCCAAGCAGCGCTCGCTGGTCAGCCTGGAAACCGCCCAGCACGTGCAGACGCAGCTGGTGACCGCCTTCGACAAGCTCGAGCAGATCTCGAACGAAGGCCAGCAGCGCCGCCAGGCCGAGCTGCCGAAACTGCAGGAGCTGGAGCGCGAGCTGATTGCGCGCTTTTCGCCCACCGGCGCTTGAATCCAATGTTCACCCCATAAGGAAAAGGAAAGTCCATGTCGACGACGCTCCACACTGGCCACCGCATCAACCTCGAAAAAACCGCGCCGGGCTTGAAGCGCGTGCGTATCGGCCTCGGATGGAAGGTCAACGCGGTCGAGGGCCAGCCATTCGACCTCGACGCGTCGGTATTCCTGTGCAGGCGGGATGCGAGCGACCACCCGGTCATGATCAGCAATGCCCACTTCGTGTACTACAACCACGCCACCTCCCCGGACGGCGCGGTCGTGCACTCGGGCGACAACCGGACCGGCGACAAGGATGGCGACGACGAAGTCATCACCGTCGACCTGGCCAAGGTCGAGGCGGAAGTGGTGGAGATGCCGATCGTCGTGACCATCCACGATGCCGATGTGCGCAGGCAGACCTTCGGCATGGTCACCGACGCCTACGTCAAGGTGTACAACGACGAGACTGGCGAGACGATCGCGGAATACGACCTCGACGAAGACTACGCGGACAAGACCGCGCTGCAGTTCGGCTCGCTGTACCGCAAGGATGGCGAATGGCGCTTCCAGGCCGTCGGCGCCGGCTTCAAGCTGAATCTGGCGACCTTCATCCGCAAGCTCGGCGGCACCGTCTGAGGAGCACGTGCTCCTGCTCGATGCCGGGTAGCCGATGACACAGCAAACGCCCAGGGCATTCGACTTCGGCGCGGAGCCCGAGCTCCCCGCCGAGCCGGCCGGCGCTGCGCCGGTGCCGCAGGCCTTCGATTTCGGCGATGCGGAGCAAGCCGCTGCTGCGCCGCCCGCTGGCAACGGTCCCCCGACGGCGCTGTCCTTCGACGACCTTCCCGCAGCACCGGCTTCCGCCGTGCCCTCGAAAGCCGTAGCCAAGGTGCTGTTCGAGAGCGAGGATCATCCGGCGGTGCGCGATGCGCTGGCGATCGCGCACGCCGATTATCCGGCCTTGTCCGAACACGCCGGCCAGCGCCTGGCCGCGCTGTTTCGCCGCATCCTGCCGCTGAAGCTGCCGGTGGTCGCGGAGTGGGCAGAAGGGCCATTGATGGAGCAGGCCGCGCTGCTCCAGCCCATCACCGAGCTGGTGCTGAGATTCACCCAGATGGCGGTGCCCGCGCAGCTCGAGGCCGCACTGGAGAGCACCAGGACGCCGGCAGGCGTGTTCGACAAGCTGTTCCGCCGCCCGAAGTCGCCCGCCCAGTACAAGACGGAGCTGGCTTCGAGCCGTGCGCAGCTGCTGCAGCTCATCGCCGACAGCGACGCGGCCGTGCGCGCTCTGGAGGCGTCGGCGCGCAACCTGGGCCTGCATGCGGCGGTGCTTGCCGTCGTGTCGAAGCTCGCGGGTGGCGCGACGGACGCCAGCCTGTCGGACGCCCTGGTGCAGCGCCGCACGCTGATCCAGCAGGCGGTGCGCCAGGCCGAGCTGTCGATCCTGCAGATGGGGCAGGTGCGCCAGCAGGCCGCCGAGCTGGTCGGCCAGGTGTCGTCCTTCCTGACGGTGACCTTGCCGGCGCTGGAGATGGCGCAGGCGCAGGGCGGCACCGGGAAAAGCAGCGGCTAGTAAATAATACGGTGGTGCCCGGGACACGGCGCGCCTGCCAGTCGTGTGGCCGGTCGTGGCGAAGCGGCGCTATAATCGTCGGTAAATACTGATGAGTTTGCGGAGAGACCGGTGAAGCCGTCCAAGACCTGTATTACACCGCTCGCCCTGGTGCTGGCCTGCTGCGCCGTGTTGCCGGTCCGGGCGCAGCAGACCGGCGCCCTCGAGTATGGCGAAGCGTGGCGCCGGATGCAGGCGCGTTCGGGCGCGGTGCGCGGCGCCGAGCTCGACTATCAAGCCAGGCAATTGCAGGCCGAGGCGCTGCGCCGCATCGACGGTCCGGACCTGCGCCTGAACGGATTCGCCGGGCGTCTCTCGACCTCGCTGAATATCGATACCGGCCGCCTGGCGCAATCCCTGGAGCCGGCCCTGCAACCGGTGCTCGAGGTGCTGCCGCCGCTGCCCGGGCTGGCCTTGCCGGAACTGCCCGCCAGCCTCGAGGCCGAGCGCACGTTCACGGTACGCTCGCTCGGCCTGGCCTCGGTCTGGCCCTTGTACACCGGCGGACGCCTGGATGCGCTCAAGGAGGTGGCCGCCGGGCGCGCCGCCGAGGCCGCTGCAGGCATGCAGGCGGCGCAGGACGAAGCGGCGCTGCTGCTGGCGCAGCGTTACTTCGGCGTCCAGCTGGCGCGCCATGCCGCCCGGCTGCGCAGCACGGCGCTGGCAGTGGCGCGCGAACACCAGGAGATGGCGCGCAAGCTCGAGCGGACCGGGCTGATCGCGCGCGTCGAACGCCTCAAGGCCGACGTCGCCGTCGACAAGTCCGCGCGCGAGGCGGCCAAGGCCGCCAGCGACGCGGAGGTCGCCGAGCTGGCCCTGCGCCGCTTGCTGGGCGAGGAGCAGGCGGTCGAGCCCGCAACGCCGCTGTTCGTGCACGAGCAGCCGGTCGGCTCGCTGGCCTCGTTCGTGGAAGCCGCCATGCACGCGAATGCCGCCTGGAAGCAGATCGACAGCAAGCGCGCCCAGGCGGCCGCCAATTTCAAGCTGCAGGGCAAGGCCTTCAGCCCGACCCTGGTCGGCATCGCCAACTACAACCTGAACCGCGGCGGGGCCGCGCGCGCCAACTGGCTGGTGGGGGTGGCGCTGAGCATGCCGCTGGTCGACCGGGTCGACCGCGCGCGCCTGACGGCCGCCGCACGGCTCGAACAACAGCGCGTCGAAGCAGCCGCGGAACAGGCTGGACGCGACATCCCGACCCTGGCCGAAACCCAGTGGCGCGCCATGGAAGATGCGCGCCAGCATTACCTGGCCATGGCCTCGGCGATCGAGCTGGCGCGCGAAAGCCTGCGGCTGGCGCAGGTATCGTTCCGCAACGGTCAGGCGACCACGGCCGACGTCGACGACGCTTCCCTGAACCTGACCAAGGCCGGGATCGAGCGGACCCAGGCCGCCCACGATTATGTGCTGGCGCTGGCGCGCCTGCTCGCCACCACCGGCCGGCCCGAGCGCCTGGCCGAGCATGCGCGCTCCGCACCCCACCAGCTCGATCCCGCGAAGGAGTCCACCCGATGAGCGAGACAAGCCGCAAAAAACGCGTGCCGGCCGTACTGGCCGGCGTGCTGGTCCTGGCCCTGCTGGCCTGGGGCCTGGTACGCGCATTCCAGCCGGTGCCCGAAGCGCTGCAAGGGCAGATTGAAGCGCAGGAAGTGAACGTGTCGTCCAAGGTGCCCGGGCGCGTCGGCCGGGTGCACGTGCAGCTGGGACAGGCGGTGAGCCGTGGCCAGCTGCTGTTCGAGCTGGACAGTCCCGAAGTGCGCGCCAAGCTCGATCAGGCGCAGGCGGCGCGCGACGCCGCCGCCGCCGTGGCGCGCAAGGCGCAGGCGGGCGCACGGCCCGAGGAGGTCGTCGCCGCGCGCGCCAACTGGGAACGCGCCGAGGCCGGTGCGCGGCTGGCCGAGCTGACCGACAGGCGGGTGGCGGCCATGGTGGCCGAGGGCGTGCTGGCGCGCCAGAAAGGCGACGACGCCCGCGCCCAGGCGCGCTCGGCGCGCGAGCTGGCGACCGCCGCGCGCGCCCAGTACGAGCTGGCGCGCCAGGGCGCGCGGCCCGAGGACAAGCAGGCGGCGCAGGCCCAGGCGCGCCAGGTGGACGGGGTGGTGGCGGAAGCCGATGCGGCCCTGGCCGAGACGCGCATTCTGGCGCCGGCCGCCGGCGAGGTGAGCAAGCTGGCGATCCAGGCCGGCGAACTGGCGCCGCAGGGCTTTCCGGTGGTGACCCTGGTCAACCTCGACGACGTCTGGGCCGTGCTGGCGGTGCGCGAGGACATGTTCAAGCCCTTTGCCAAGGGAAGCCTGCACCGCGGCTATGTACCGGCGCTGAAGGCGGGCGCGGATTTCAAGGTCGAGACCGTATCTGCCTTGCCGGCCTTCGCCACCTGGCGCGCCGCGCGCCCCGGCGGCACCGACCTGCGCACCTTCGAGCTCCGGCTGCGGCCCACGGCACCGCTGCCGGGCCTGCGCCCGGGGATGACGGTGGTGTTCGAGCGCTGAGCCGCCCATGCCCGCTCCCGCCGCTTCCGCCTGGTCGGCCTCGCTCGCGCGCGAGTGGGCGCGCCTGCGCGCCGACCGCTGGGACCTGGCGATGCTGGGCTGGATTCCCTTGGCCTTGTACTTCCTAACCTGGTGGATTTTTTCCGCCGGCATCGCCCGCGACTTGCCGCTGGCGGTGCGCGACCTCGACCAGTCCGCGCAGTCGCGCAGCCTGGTGCGCATGCTGGACCAGTCGCCGGGGCTGCGGCCGCTGCCGCTTGCCAGCGATGCCGAGGCGCTGGCGGCGCTGCGCGCCGGCGAGGTGTTCGGCATCGTCTCGATCCCGGCGCGGATGGGAGAGCGCCTGCTGCGCGGCGAAGCGCTTGGCCTGCAATGGGCGTACAACGCCCAGTACCCATCCCATACCGGCGCGATGACGCGCGACGTGCGCGCCGTGGTGGCGACCATGTCGGCGGGCGCCGAGCTGCAGGGGCGCACCAGGCGCGGCGCCGGTCCGATGCAGGCCGCGCAGCAGGTCGAGCCGGTCGCCACCCGCGCGGTGGCGCTGTTCAACGAGAACGGCAGCATGGTCCCGGCGCTGGCGCTGCCGGCCGTGTGGAGCCTGCTGCACATCTGCGCCACCCTGGCTGCGCTGACCGCGATCGGGCGCGAACTGCGCGCCGCCACGGTGCCCGACTGGCTGGCCACGGCCCAGGGCCGGCCGGCGGTGGCCTTGCTGGCCAAGCTGGCGATTCCGGCAGTGGTCTTCCTGCTGCACGCGGTCCTGGTGGGCATCGGTTTCGGCGCGCTGCTGGGCTGGCCGGTGCTGGGAAGCGTGCTGGCGATGACGCTCGGCACCGTCCTGTTCGTCGCGGCCTGCCTGGCACTGGGCACCTGCATCGTCGCATTCTCCGGCTCGCTGCGCTCGGCGCTGTCGGCCTGCGCCTTCGTCACCGCGCCGGCCTTCGCCTTTTCCGGCCAGGGTTTTCCGACCCTGGCGATGCCGGCCGCGGCGCGCCTGTGGGCCGAAGCGCTGCCGCTGACCCATTTCCTGGGTTTGGTCAACAACACCTGGCTGGCGGGCGCGCCGCTGCGCTTCAGCGCCGGCGCGCTGGCGGCCCTGGCCGGCTTCAGCGCCGTGCTGGGCGCGGCCGGCTACCTGCGCTTGGCCGCGCGCATGCGCCAGCCCGACAGCTGGGGCAAGGCATGAGCCGCCTGGCCGCCGCGTTCCAGGCCTGGCGCCTCACCTGGCGCGCGATCCTGGGCGACAAGGCGGCGCTGCTGCTGTTCTTCATCTCCGGCATCGTATACTCCTTCTTCTATCCCTTGCCCTACAGCGGCGAAACGGTGCGCCGGGTGCCGGTGGCGGTGGTCGACCAGGATGGCTCGGCCCTGTCGCGCCAGCTGATCCGCTGGACCGGCGCCCATCCGGGCCTGAGCGTGGCCGGCGTCACCACCCGCCCCGAGCAGGCCCAGGAATGGATCTGGCGCGGCGAGGCCGCGGGCGTGATGGTCATTCCTGCCGATTTCAGCGGCAAGCTGCTGGCCGGCAGGCAGCCGGAGGTCGAGGTGGGCGGCATCGGGGCCTATCCGCTGCTGAACAAGGTGGCGCTCAACGGCCTGGCCGAAGTGGTGGGCACGCTGTCGGCCGGCGTCGAGCTCAAGCGCCTGGGCGCGGGCACGCCGTCGGCGCAGCAGGCGGCTGCGCAGCGCCAGCCCTTGTCGGTCGAGGCCCTGCCGATGTTCAATGTCAGCGAAGGCTATGCCTCGTACATCGTCCCGGGCGTGGTGGTGCTGCTGATGCAGCAGACCTTCCTGCTCGGGATCGGCCTGTTGTTCGGCAGCTGGGCCAGCGCCAGGGCCTTCCCCTATGCGGCGGGCACCGCCGCCTATGCCGGCGCGCTCGCCGCGTTTGCCAGCGTGGTGCTGCTCAATGCCGCGTACTACTTCGGCTTCGTGTTCTGGTGGCAGGACTATCCGCGCGGCGGCAACCCGGCGGCCACCCTGGTGCTGAGCCTGCTGTACAGCGTCTGCGTGGCCGCGCTCGGGATTTTCATGGGTCTGTTCTTCCGTACCCGCGAGCGCAGCGTCCAGCTGCTGGTGGCCAGCTCGATGCCGGTGCTGTTCCTGGCGGGCCTGGCCTGGCCCGCCAGCGCCTTGCCGTGGCCGCTGCAAGGGCTGCGCTGGCTGCTGCCCTCGACCGCCGCGATCCAGGGTTTCATCGCGGCCAACCAGATGGGCGCTTCGCTGGCCGAACTGCGCCGTGAAGTGCTGGCCCTGGCGGGCCTGGCGCTGCTGTTCATCGTGCTGGGCCTGCGCGGCTGGCGCCGGCGTGGGCAGGCTGTCTAGGCAAACAGGACAACGGACCGCCGCCCCATGACCGGAAGCTGCCGCTGTCGGCGGGGCGTGACCGGTTGGGCACGCGCAGCATGTCGGCGACGTTCCGCACCGGGCATCCGCTGCCGGCGCCGCGAAAGGGCCGCGACAGATCGGAAGCGACCGTTCTCAGGTACAGCGCGACCAGCGCCGCTCGAGCCAAGGCCAGAGATCAAGTTCAAATCACCCCTTGGGCCAGCATGGCGTCGGCCACTTTGACGAACCCGGCAATGTTCGCCCCATCCACATAACTGATGCTGCCGTCGGCGCGTTTGCCGTATTTCAGGCACGACGCATGGATGCCCTGCATGATTTGCAGCAGGCGGCCGTCGACTTCCTCGCTCGGCCAGGACAGGCGCGCCGCATTCTGGCTCATTTCCAGCCCCGAAGTCGCGACACCGCCGGCATTGCTGGCCTCGCCCGGCGCGTACAGCACGCCGGCCGCTTCGAATGCTTTTGCGGATTCAATGGTCGAGGGCATGTTGGCGCCTTCGGCCACGCACAGGACGCCATTGCGGATCAGGACGGCGGCGTCGTCGGCATCCAGCTCGTTCTGGGTGGCGCAGGGCAGCGCCACGTCGACCGGCACATGCCACGGGCGCACGCCTGCTTCGAAGCGGGTGCCGGTGCGCTGGGCGTAATCGCCGACGCGGCCATACAGGTGGTTTTTCACCTCCATCAGCACGGCCAGCTTTTCGGTGGTAAAGCCATCCATGTCGATGATCGTGCCGCTCGAGTCGGACACGGTGACGACCCTGGCGCCCAGGGACATTGCCTTTTCCACCGCGTATTGCGCCACGTTGCCCGAGCCGGACACGCTCACGCGCAAACCCTCGAAGGAACGGCCGCGCGTCTTGAGCATCTCCTCTGCAAAGTACACGGTCCCGTAGCCGGTGGCTTCTGGGCGCATCAGCGAACCGCCGAAGCTCAGGCCCTTGCCGGTGAACACGCAGTCGGCGCGATTGCTCAGCTTTTTCATCATGCCGGCCATGTAGCCCACTTCGCGCCCGCCGACGCCGATGTCGCCGGCCGGAACGTCCGTGTCGGCGCCGACATGGCGGAACAACTCGCTCACGAAGGCCTGGCAGAAGCGCATGACTTCTCCCGGACTCTTGCCCTTGGGGTCGAAGTCGGAACCGCCCTTGCCGCCGCCCATGGGCAGGGTGGTCAAGGCGTTCTTGAAGGTCTGCTCAAAAGCAAGGAACTTCAGTACCGACAGGTTGACGGAGGGGTGGAAACGCAGGCCCCCTTTATACGGGCCGATCGCCATGCTGTGCTGGATCCGGTAGCCGCGGTTCACCTGCACCTGTCCATGGTCGTCCACCCACGAAACCCGGAACATCACCACACGATCAGGCTCGACCAGGCGGTCGAGCAGGCCTTGCTCGGCATATCGGGGATGCTGTTCGATGAAGGGCCACAGGCTCTCCATGACTTCGGTGACGGCCTGCAGGAATTCAGGCTGGCCGGGATTGCGGTCGGCAACGTGTTGCAAGAACTGATGTACGGACAGGTATTTCATGTGGTTTCCAAGATCGAGAATGTCTGAGTCCAGGCAGCTCCATCGACGACCAGCGTCGACGTGATGCACGGGAGCGGCGAGTGCGACGAAGCTCCGGCGCATTGCCGGTGGCTCGTCGTAGTGCGGCAGGCGTCACCTCGTGGGATCCGCCTCGCCGTATGGAGGGGGGGGGCTACCCGAAGACAGAAACACCGATTTCATGGATCGGTGTCTCGATGTTGTTGTCGGCGCATGCGATGGATGCTCGCGCGCCAGGGGACTATGGTAGCAGAAGCGGCTGCGCGGGGCGATGGGAGCAAGGGCAAGGTCAAGTGCCGGGCAGGAACGTTCCTGAACAGCGCCGACGCCAGAGAGTATTGTTAAAACTCGCTTTGGCTTTTTAACGTCCCTCTGCAGGAGTACACAAATCCTACGTCTTTTGATCAATGCGGCAATACGTACGCCCAAGCTAACGCTCGCCATTGCCTTGCTGCTGCTGGCAGCCCTGGCCGGTACGATGACCTATACCGGTTTCCTGGTGGTCGGGGTGCTGGCCGCTCATCTCGACACGAGCCGGTTTCTGGCGGGACTTCTGCTTGCGGCCCTGTTTGCAAGATTCCCCTGGATCAGCAAGGGCAAGCTGCGCATCGTCGGCCTCTTGCCCAAACCTGTACGCCGGCCAATCCTCGCCGGCATTCTCGCACTGTGCTTGCTGAACTTCGTGTGGCTGGGCGACAGCGTGTCCGCGATATTCACGGGCTTTACCCTGGCGTTTCTTCTCGGCTATCCCTGGTTGAGGCGAGTTATGTTCGATCGGATCGTCGCGTCCGTCTCCAGGTTCACCGGCCAACGCCCTTTCAACCGCAACGACGACAGGGTGATCGAGGGTGAATTCAGGGAAAAGAAAGATTGAAGGTCTGAAACAAAAACGCCACCCGAAGGTGGCGCATATTGCAGTACGTGCAGTACGGCTAGACAGCACTACAGCGCCATGTCAGACACTTTTTTCACTTTCCCAGGTTGAACGATGGCAGCCGCGCCTGGAACGAAGTTCTCCAGGCTTGGCGGCGCGATCGCCAGCTGCAGTGTTTCAGTAGTGCTTGCCCAGGTGTCCGCCAGCAGCTGCACATTTTCGTTCAGCTTTTTCCCATAGGACGGGACGATGTCGCGAATTTTTTCCTGCCAGGCGGCCGTCTTCATTTGATCCGGGAAAACTTTCTCCAGCAGCGACAGCATGATCGCAGGCGATGTAGAGCCACCTGGTGACGCTCCCAGCAACGCAGACACCGAGCGGTCTTCGGAAACCACCACTTCCGTACCAAGCTTCAGTACGCCGCCCTTGCCGGGCACGTTCTTGATGATCTGCACACGCTGGCCAGCTTGCCATAGACGCCAGTCTTCGTCCTTTGCCTCGGGCATGTAGTGGCGCAGCGCCGCCATTTTTTCTTCCTTGGACAGCTGCAACTGCTGCGCGAGATATTTTACAAGTGCAAACTCATGGGCGCCGACTTGAAGTTGCGGAATGATATTGGAGGGCGTGGTCGCCTTCACGATATCGGAATACGCCCCATTCTTGAGGAATCTGGTGGACCAGGTGGCGAATGGCCCGAACAGCAGTACCGTTTTACCGTCCAGCACGCGGGTATCCAGATGCGGCACCGACATCGGTGGCGAACCCGTATCCGCCAGGCCGTACACTTTGGCCAGATGGCGCGAGGCAATTGCCGGATTCTCGGTGACGAGGAATTCGCCGCCGACCGGGAAGCCAGCATACTGTTTCGCTTCAGCAATGCCTGTTAATTGCAGCAGCGGCAATGCTGCGCCACCTGCACCGATAAAGACGTGGCGCGCATCGACCGTCTGGACCTTGGAACTGTCCTTGTCGTCGAACGCCGACACGCGCCAGGAGCCATCCTCGTTGCGCGTGATCGAGCGGACCTCGTACCCGGTCGAGATCTTGCTGCCCACAGTCTGGCCGAGATCTTGTAGAACTGGCGGGTAATCGCGCCCAGGTTGACGTCGGTGCCGAGCGGCGAACGGGTGGCGGTCACCATGTCGTCCGGTTTGCGGCCTTCCATCATGAGCGGAATCCACTCGGTAATCTTGGCCGGATCGGTCGTCAATTCCATGCCGGCGAACAGCGGCGATGCCTTCAAGGCCGCAACGCGCTTGTGCATGAAGTCCCGGTTCTCCTTGCCAAACACCAGGTTCATGTGAGGCGTCGAGTTGATGAATTCGCGCGGATTGCCCAGCACGCCCTTGCGCACCTGGTGCGACCAGAATTGGCGCGAGATCTGGAAGTTCTCGTTGATCTCGATCGCCTTGGTAATCTGCACTTGCCCTTTATCGTCCATCGGGGTGTAGTTCAGTTCGCAGAGCGCCGAGTGACCTGTGCCCGCGTTGTTCCAGCCATTGGAACTTTCTTCGGCAACCTTGTCCAAACGTTCGAACACTTCAAAGGTCCATGTTGGCTCCAGTTCGGACAGATAGACACCAAGCGTCGCGCTCATGATGCCACCGCCGATCAGCAGCACGTCAACCGTGCGATCTGCCTTGGCGGCACGGAACTGCCCCCCCGAATGCGAGCGAGTAGCCGCCGGCCAGGGCTGCGGCGCCGACAGCGGTTCCCATGAACTTGCGCCGGGAGAAGCGCTTGCTGCTGGCAGGCGCTGCTGGATTCTTGCTGGTTTCTTGACTCATTGCGATGAGTCCTCCTGAGAAAGTGAATGCGACAGGCAGCCGTCGATCAAGGACGGTGCGCAGACGCGAGCTGACGTATTCGGGTTGACTTTTCTATCAATGGCGAAGTGGTGCTTGTATTCCCTGTTCCTGGAAACTACTGTTTCGCATTGAGCAGAATTCTTTCCAGCGCATGCTTGAAGGCCAGCGCTTCCTGTTCGCTGAACCCATTGAGCAACTGCGCGTAGACCTTGTGGAGCGCCGCGTTGATCTGCGGGCAGAGTGAGGTACGCTGACTTTTTCGGACACTTCCGATTGATAAAATTATCGGAAGGAGCGAACACATGAAATTGAAGACATACACACCTGAGTTCAGGACCGAAGCCGTCAAGCTGGTGCTGGAACAGGGCTTGTCGCAGGAACAGGCTGCCCAGCGGATCGGAGTGCCGAAAGGGACGCTGGCCAACTGGGTGAGCGCGGCGAAGCGCAGCACAGACCCGGCGGCACCACCAGGCAGCCGAAGCGTCGTGGAACTAGAAGCCGAGTTGGCAAAGCTGCGTAAAGAACTGGCCGTGGAGCGGATGGAAAAGGAAGTGCTAAAAAAGGTTCATCGCGTTTTGCCGGGAAACGCATCCTTGATTTTCAGGAAGAAGTAGGATGCATCCCGAAATCCGTAGGCCATGCGCTTGATGACTTTGATGCGGTTGTTGACGCCTTCCAGGATCGATGAGTTCATCGGATAGATGGCCGAAGCCAGAATGCCGCGCCGGTACTTGGCCAGCCGTTTGGCAAACTGGATCAGCGGTGTGATATGGCTTTCCAAGGCGAGTTTGAGCCAAGCCTTCCATCGACGAGCACCTTCCCGGACCGATGGCGCATACCAGATCTCTTTCAATTCGGTCTTGAGCAGGTAGACCGTTGCCAGCGGCTGATTGGCGGCGAGCAGTTCTTCGAGCTTGACGGCCTGTTCGGCCTTGAGGTTGTCGCGGTTGCGTAGTAACAGCCAGCGGCTACGCTTGATGACCTGGCGCGCTTTTGGTTCGGCCCGTAACGTATTGGCTTGATCGACGCGCACCCGGTCGACGACTTCGCGGCCGAAGCGGGCCACGACATGAAACAAATCGTAGACCACCTCCGCGTTTGGACATTGCTGACGCACTTCAAGGTCCATGGCCGTGTTCATATCCATGGCCACCGCCTCGATTCGCTGGCAGCCTTGCTCGCCCAGCAGCTCAAAGAATGGCCGGATCGCTTCCCGGCTGTTGCCTTCCCCAACCCACAAGACGCGCATACGCTCGGCATCCATGGCCACGGTAGCGTAGCGATGGCCCTTGTGCAGGGCAAATTCGTCCATGACCAAGCGGCGTACGCCCACCGCCGAGAAGTCGCCGTGCAGCTGCTTTAGTCGCCGATGATCAATCTCTTTGATGGTATGCCAGTGCAGCCCGGTCAACCGGGCTATATGGGCTATGGGCAGCAACTGCGCCAGCGCCTCGACCCACAGACGCACGCGGTGCGTGATGCGCGCCCGGCGGTCGAGCCAAACAATGTGCTCGGCCACTCGTGCATTGCAGTGATGGCAGTCCAGCCGCCGTACCGGCACATCGAGCCAGACGCGCTTGTCCAGAACGTCGCGATCGCGCACCTTACGCCTTCGGCGCTCATGCACCAGGGCGCAAGGCTGGTGGCACGCTCCGCACACAGCATCCCTTGCCGGGCAGGTATCGAGAACGATTAACAGTGATCCGTCTTCTTGTTCTTGGACGGTGTCGACAATATGGCCTTCCCAAAACGGGACAGACGACATAGCATTGAGCATGGCGGTGGTTTGATAGACTGATTTGTTTGGCGACTATCAATCTACCAACATCAGGCCACCGCCACCACCTCCCGATTAGATCGTCAACCCCGTCTTCCCCCATTCCCCGCGAAGAACCCTAAAAAAGGCCACCGCGTACTTTGCCAGGGAGTCGCTGCCCGGTACGCGTTCATAAAATCGATGCGACTCGAGTACCCGCTTGGCCTGTTGTGCCGTGTCTTTGACGTGTCGCGCAGCGGCTATTACGCAGCGCTGGATCGTCCCGCATCGCAGCGTGCGCAGAACGACGAGAAGCTGAAGATCGCCATCAAGGCTGCTCATGTTCAAACTCGTCAGACCTATGGACCGTTGCGCTTGCAGCCGGAACTGGCTGCGCAAGGCTTCGAGGCGGGACGTGATCGGATCGTGCGGCTGCGGCGAGAGCTTGGCCTGTGCTGCAAGCAAAAGCGCAGATTCAAGGCAACGACAAACTCGAAACACGCCTACCCGGTCGCACCGAATCTGTTGGAACAGACCTTCGCGCCGACGGAGCCAAATGAAGCCTGGGTGAGCGACATCACGTACGTCGCCACCGACGAAGGCTGGCTCTACCTGGCGGGTATCAAGGACATTTTTACGTGCGAGATGGTGGGCTATGCGCTCGGGGCCAGGATGACCCAGGAGTTGACGGCGCAGGCGCTCTGGCGAGCAGTACGCAACAAGCGGCCAGCGCCAGGCCTGATTCTCCATTCGGATCGCGGCAGCCAGTACTGCGCAGATGACTATCGCAAACTGCTCGAGCAGTTCGGCATGACGGCCTCCATGTCGCGCAAGGGGAACTGCTACGACAACGCGCCTATGGAGAGCTTCTGGGGTAGCTTGAAGAACGAATTGATCCATCACCAGAGGTATGCGACCAGGGCCGAGGCGGAGTCCGCAATCACTGAATACATCGAAATTTTCTATAACCGCCAGCGGCGCCATTCGCGTCTCGGGTACCTATCGCCAGCATCGTTTGCCGAAGAATTCAGCAGACAGCAGCTGGCTGCTTGAAACGGACGTGTCCACTATTGACAGTACACCTCATACTACAACTGGGCCTGTGCCAAGGCAGACAGTTGGCGCTAGAAAGACTCATCAATCCGGAACTTCTGGTTCCGACGGATGAGAGTCAAGTTCATTCAGCCTATAGATCAAGCACTCTGCTTGCTCGAGCGTGCGGCGGGCGAGTTCGGTGACGCGTTCTTCACGTACTCGCACCTCTTCCAACCTGGTGCGAACCGATTGCAAAGTAGCAGCCTGCGCTCGAAGGTCCGCTTGTTCTTGCGCCCATTCGGCCCTCGTCAGCCGCCGCCGCCGAGGACCAACTCGCGCCAGGGCCGTGGGGCCGCCTACGTGTCCCCAATATTCGTCCTGGAATGCCCGCATCGCCTCGGTGTACGCCATCCGCTGGAGCACCGGATTCGCCATGCCTTTGGCGGCGACAAAGCCAGGGTGCAAGCCTTTGACGTTCCCTGCGATGGGATCGATGATGAAGAAGTGCAGATGCGGATGCGACTCGTCCAAGTGTTCGACGACAGCGCGGAGGTTTTCGCCGAACCGACATCGCAGCCACTCGACGGTGAGCTGCTTCCACACCTCGTAGTCGTTCCCATCCGCCGGGTAACTCGCTACGCCAGCCAACAGTACGGTTGCATCTTTCCGCAGTCGGCGGCCGGCGGCATCTCGGGCATTCGACTGGATATCGGTGAGCTCGGCTTCGATTTGCTCCAGGGTGACACCATAAATCAGCGCAGGCGGCAGCGGGGTCGTGACGTGATCGCATGCGCCCGGTCTGCGCGCAGCTTCTGCCAGGACGTCGCCGGCCGACCACTTTGCTGCTGCGTTCTTTCTGGCCTTTTTCGGTGGTGTCAGCGAATAACACTCGATGTGGACAAACTGTGTGGGCATGATTTCAGCCCCGGCGTGCTGCGGACAAAATATAGTGACCGACTATATTTGTTCCGCGCGAGCGCTCCACAAATGTCGGCCAAGGGCTCGCTGCCCCTGGACCCCTCCGTGCAATGTATGAACACTGTGTGAAGATGTCGCCGTCGATTGTGCCGCTATGTGTCAGCTTGATGTCGATAAATGTGCCGACAGTGTGCGATCTCGATGGCGAGCAATGTGCGAGGACTGCGCTGACAGTGTGTGAAATAGGTGGCGATGACTGTGTCAAGCCGGCAATTCCGGCCGCGATGATCGCTCGATGGAGGTCATACATGGCCGATGACCTGCATCGTGGTGAGCATGTGCCGCTGGCTCAGTTTTTCCAGTACAGCATCGGCGGCGACACCTACCTTGTGGTTGGTTTCCGCGACCAGTAGATCGGCCACGCCCCGGATGCTGGTCGCGACAGCGAAATCGGCCCTGCGTCCGTCGCAATATTCCCTGGTCACCAAGCAGGTGTTGGCAGTGACAGCCATGACGAGCAGACCATGCTCGCCGTAGGTCAAGAAATCCGGTTGCGGGGTTGCCTGGATATGAAAATGATCAACGCCGGCGAAGACCGACTGCCGCCACCCGAAGCCTTGCCAGCCGCCTTCCTGAATGGTGTCTTTCCAGGCGAAGCGCGCGATCAACTCGGCGATCCGACCCTTGTCCATATGCAGCGCTCCCGTGCGATTGAGTTCGACGACGGGAATTTTGGAATCAGATTATCGGATGAGATAGAACGAGTTTCTTCTTGCGGCATCCAGCTATTTGGTGCGATTCAGGAATACAGGTATCGACTAGCCGTCTAACGAGTCGAAATCGAACAATTCGCCGACGGGAACCTGCAATTTTTCAGCCAATTTGCAAATATTGAGCAGCGCAATATTCCGTTGCCCACGCTCGACGCCGCCGAGATAACTACGGGCGATGCCACTCTCCAGTGCCAATTTCTCCTGTGACCAGCCTTTTTGTTTCCTGACCTGCGCCAACCTTCGCCCGAACAAAATGCGCGGGTCTTTTTCGGTCATCTTTTCCTCGCCCAAATGGAAAAGATGCTAAGAAGAGAGCCACTATCAGGCCACGCCCTATGAGTGACAATCGCATACCGATGTGGCAAGATTGGTACTCATAGTGGACAATTTCGGAGGAAATGATGGTCGGACAGAGGCGTGGCGTGTGGATGTGGCACTGTTTGGGCGCCTTGGGAGCGGCATTCATGCTCTCGGGCCTATCGGGATGCGTTACCACGCAACAACAGCCTGACGGATCGACCAAGGTGAAGGTGTCGTTGGCCGATGTCCTTGGTCCAAAGCCCCAGCCTCAGCCTCAGCCCGCAGTCACGGTGCCGGCGAAGGCAGCGGTCAATACGGAACCGAAGTCGAACACCGCGCTGCCACCGTCTCTTCGCGCCGGCACACTGACCGGCATCTTCGCCAAGCACCCTTATGACGGCACACCCAAGACCTACTTCCCGCGCTTAGCGGTGACCGTGACCGACTGGTCGCGCAATGACTGCTGGATCGCCGTGGCGACGATCTGGTGGAGCAAGGCCAGGTCTGAGTCGATCGCGCCGTTCGCGGTTTGCTGGGGAAAGTCGGTCGGCTTCGCCGTCAACAATGCCGCCAACCTGCACCTATTCATGCAACAGATGGCCGTCGAGCACAGCGGCAACGTGCGCACCACCGGTCCCAAGCCGCCGATGCTTGCTATCCCGGAAAGGAAGCCGTTCGGTGAAAGCAAGCAGCTCGCCTTCCAGGGCTTCATCGAGCAGCTCTTGCTCGATACCGGCTGGCAGGCCGGCGCGCCGACCAATCTCTGGCTGGTCGGCTATGACCCGAGCGCCGCCAAGGCCGCACCTGCCGACGCGACGACGGTGGCATCGAACAAGTCCCTGGGCGGCAAGGCCAGAGCGCTGCTGGAACAGGCGCTCGCCTGCACGGCCATCAGCAAGCGCTTCAACTTCGCCGAAGCTGCGCTCAAACAGGCGGGCTGGCGGCCCGAGCAGGGCGTATCGCCGATTGCGCTCCCGGAACCCCTCAAGGTCTACGGATTGAACACATCGAAAATCGCCATCTCGCGCGACGGCGGCGAGCAGACCTATCGCAGTTTCCTGCCAGGTGTGAATTCGCAGCAGGTGGTCAAGGCGGCATCCTTGAAGCTCGGCAAGGACGGCAAGAGTTACGGCCGCGCGACCAAGCTGGGCGTGCTGATCCTGGGGAACGAGAACGGTGAAACCACGCTGACCTGCACGGTCGATACCGAAGGCGCGGAGGGCTGAACATGCAATTGCAGTGTCCTTCTTGTGGCAGCACCCAGGTTCAGCCGCATGCCGTCGCGCATGCGGACGGCACTCAGCGCATCCGGCTCAATCATGCCGGCACCGTCGGCGGGGAATTCGCACAGGTCACCAGCTACGGCACCCAGACCACGGCGCTGGCCCAGCATTGCGCGCCGCCAGCACCGCCGTCGCCGATGCCGTTCGTCATCGCCTACGGTATCGGCGGCGTCTTGATCTATATGGCGATGACGGTTTGCCCCTTGCTGGCTCGTGAATGCGTTTATGTGGGTACGGCTGCACTGCGCCACAACTGGATACAGGCCGCTGTCGGCCTGGGTGTCATCGCGGTGGGTTGGCTGCTGATGAAGGCTTGGTACCTGCAAGCCCAGGCGTACAACGCCGCCAAGCGGCAGTGGCAAAACACCTGGTTCTGCCACACCTGCGGTCGGAGCCACGTGCGAAGTTGAGCCGGGGACCGGTCGATTACGGTAATTATCGTGATCCGTAATTACTGCAGCCGCCGCACGTCGGCCCTTGCATCTGCGACCCATTTTTGGACAATAGTTAATTCAACTAGTGATCTTAATGAAACGAACATGGCCCGCCCTTGTACTGGACGACAGACCCCCGCCGAGTACCAGCGCCGTTACCGCGAGCGCAAGAAGGCGCAGCAGGCGCTGGCGCAGACCAATTTAATGCTGGACGCGCGCCTCACCGATGCGATTCAGGAAGAGGCGAAATCTCGCGGCATCCGCGAGTCGCAGCTCGCCGCGGAAATCCTCGAACGCTGGTACGAGGCGCGCTTCGGCAGCGCGCTGCCCTCGCTGGAAGAGCCGGCCACACCCACGCCATCCACGCAGCAACCCGAACTGGAGGTCGTCATGAATTCGCTGACTGAACTACTGCCGGGCAAGCTGGAAGAGCTCGGCTTCGTCATCCCTTTCCAGGGCATGGCCCGCCAGTATCTGCGTGGCGACGCCGACAATGGTCTGACCGCTACGGTCGCGCTGAACGATTCGACAGTGATCGAGTTCGGCCTGACCGAACGCGTGGACGGGGCGACCTGCAACATCCTGCATTGCGTAGTGGACACCATGACCCGCCACGCCTGGCTCAGCAGCGAGGCGTACCTGGACCTCAACGGCGAGCGCGACGTGGACGCCCGTGGCCTGAATTCGCTCGCCGACGTGTTCGATCGGCTACGCGACTTTATCATGGCCCGCCGCCGGCCGTTGCGACTAGAGCAGATCATGGCGGGCCTGCCCGGCTGCCTGGGCAGCCCACTGCCACGCACATTGCTAGCGCGAGTGTTTCAGCGTGCCGGGTTGGAACTCGTGTACTTGACGCCGCTCGGCACCCCACGCGAGCCGCTGCCGCTACCCGAAGTCGCTCTACACGACCTGGCGGAACTGGCGAGTTACGCGCGTCGCGAAATGCTATGCACCGGCAACGACTTGTGCCGGATTGAGCTCGACGATGGCAGCGAGTTGCTAGTCTTTCCGTCGGAAGCGCGCGCCCTGGTGCACGCCGCGACCGGGGTGCGTGAACCGGTAATTGCGACGGGGGCGAGATCATGAAGCCAGCGTTCGACGCCGCGCGGCGCGCCACCGAACTGCGCGACACCGCCCGCGATTTTCGTCTGTGCCTGGCCGAGCAGAAAGGTAAGGCATCATGTTGATCTTTCTCGACACCGAATACACCGACCCGATTCAGATCGATCTCATCAGCATCGGTATGGTGTCCGAAGATGGCAGCGTGGAGTTCTACGCCGAGCGCAGCGATTACCGGACCGATGACTGTAATGCCTTCGTGAAGTCGGTCGTGTTGCCATTGCTGGATGCACCGCCCGCTAATGTCTTGAGCCGGGTGGAGCTGGCGATCCGGCTCCGCACCTGGTTCACGGCGCTGCCGCGCCGTGTCGTTGTCGCCTGCGACGACCGCACCGACTACGAACTGTTGATCGACGCCTTGGATGGACAAATCCCGCCCAATCTGGCCGGTGTCAAGGATGTGCGTCCGCTGATCGACACGACCACCTTCCACGCGGCAGCATGCCGCTATCACGAGCGGCCGGGTAGCCACTGGCACCACTCCTTGCACGACGCCAGAGCGCATCGCGCCGGTTGGCTGGCGTGGATGGACGCGAACAAGGCTCGCACATGATCCTTATCATTGACCTCAAGACGATATCCCCAGCCAAGACACCTCATTATCAGCAATGAGTAAAGAGACTAAAGGCAAATGCTAAAGGCACCTTACAGGTTAGGGAGGGGTGATTCCTCGCGCCCGACGGGTGAATTCCGCGTGCTCGTCCGGCGATTTCTGCGTGCCCGTTCGGGGTAATTCCGCGAAGTTACGCGGGGTGATTCCGCGTGGATAACATCGGCCCTTCACAGGGTTATCCACAACTGCCGCATCCACCTGTATGCTACTTTTCCTTGTACGGTACCGGAGGGGGCGATGGTAGCAGCAGCAAGCCACCCGTGACCTTTTTGACCCGCGCTTGTGGATAGACGGTAAGCGCATCTCGCAGAGCCAGCCGGAATGCCCTCTTGAAATCTTCGAGCGGATGCTTTCCTTGATACTCCTGACCGAACTGCTCGAAGAAGTTGCTCCAATAGACTAACGACCGCCCCGAAATACGGTGAAGTCGTTCGGCGAGCATCGTGTATACATCCATAGCAAGGGCTGATCCTCTTAACGCCTTCAGCGCGCGCCAGTCGAGTGGCACAGCGCGCTCGGCCAGCTCCGTGAAGTAGGATTCGGAGAGGATGATGGTTTGTGGCCATTCGAGCGGCTGCTCACCCTTCACCTGCCATGCTTCGATTTGCTCGAACGGCGAACTGTCTCTGGTAATCGCTTTCTCGCCAGCATTGAAGCCCAGCATCAAGCGGCTCGCGACGACCGCGAGCATCTGGCGCTTCAGCATCGTGTACGCCCCTTTCTTGCCGCCGGACGTGTCCTTGCCGAGCGTGCGCAGGAGCTCACGCCCGCTTCTGCCAAGTGATACTTCCGGGGAATCGAGGCGCTTCGCCGCCGCATTGATCCTTGAAAGTATTAAGCGCGGGAAAGACCCATATGGAACGGGCTGTTGCACAAAGCGCTCACCATCCCAAAGGCAGCCTGCAGTCACGCGGAGCGCCTTGTTACCACACCGCCGCTCGAAGACTGAGCCCTGGACTTCCGATCTGGGCAGCCCAAGTTGGCACATTGTCGAATGGAGGAACACGATGTTATCGCCGCTGGGTGGTTCGACCGCGATTTCGGACGCGGCCTCCAACAAACGGCGCATACGTGCAGTCGTGGAACATGAAGCGGTTGCAGAGGTTTTTCCGGTAGCGTGCTGAACGGTGTTCGAGCCAACGTCGCAGCTTTTGGCCGGCGATCGCCCATCATGGTCGAGAACAGGGTACAGATCGACCCGATATGGCATCCTGGCCGCAATAGCGGACGCCACCTCTGGCGGCATGCCTTTGCTGATCAGATAATGGCGGTAACCCTCGCGCCACAAAAGCAAGACACCGGGCGGATCGCCCACGAGGAAACGATTTGACATGACGCGTCCCCAGCTTACGCTTCAGCCCGCCGTGCGATCCGCTCCCGTAGCCAAGCCTCAATGTCGCATTCGAGCCACCCAACGGCCCGCTTTCCAATCTGGATGGGGCGGGGGAACTCCCCGTTTTGAATTGCTAAATAAATCCCGCTCTTGGAAAGGCCCGTGCGCTCTTGGACCTTCGGCCTGCGCAATACTCGGGATGTCTGTTGATCCTGTTGAGCCATTCTTGTGCCTCCATGTTCATCTGTGAACCAGTGGCACGTACAATAAGGCTGCCGAACAAGGAGAATTAGAACGAGTAACTGGCCATGCCCATCGACGAATCTTTATATGATCAGGCGCGACGATACGCGGTAGCGCTGCTTGCGGAAGGGCGTACGCGGCTGCGCGATCAAGAACCGTCAGTTCCTGGTGCCTTGGTCGCGGAAGTGTTCTGGTATATCGAGGCGATCCTTCCTCATTTGTCCCGATGCCAGCTAGAAAGCTTGATCCTTGAGACTGACCAAAACGGCGCTAATTGGCGAAAATATACCGTGGCTCGTGCCCGAACCGGGCGAGAGGCTCTGCGCTGGGAGCGCTGGGCAGCAACGCGGAGGCAAATGGCCCGACAAGAGGTAGCCGCAGATCGAAGGGCCAAGGAGCTGCGAAGTAGTGTGTCCGGAAACGAACTACTGGAAATTGTTGCTATTCAACCCGCGCGACCAGCGACAGCGAGTGATCGTGAAGTAATTTCTTCTGAGATAGATGCGCCAATCCGCAGCGGATGGATACCTCGAAAAATTTTCTTCACTGCCGAAGGGTTGCCTTTCTCAGCAATTGGATATTCACCCGCCGGCTGGTTATGTATCGATTCCGATGGCTCGTGCTTATCGGACCAGGGATTGCTGCCATCCCATGCATCGAATGACAAGGCAGATGGATCACCAATGTCCTTTGGCCGCTTGTTTGAAGTACTCTTCCAGGCCCACAAACTGCTTGCCGCCCATAACCAACAACGTTGCAAAGGTGACGCTCAACGTCTCGAGCGTATGATCAACCGACATCGATCCGCACTTTGGGCGCAATTACGCATTATTGCCGCATGGCAGGCGTGCCATCGTATTTTGCGTAGAAAGCTAATTCTGGGAGACCGGCTGAAAAATGAGCGAGAAGCTTTCGAGTTGGAGTTCGAAGAATGTGAACGCTCCATTTTCGGCTTCTTCAAGTGAGCCGATGCTCCTCAGCCGCACGTAGATTCTCCGCCCAGGCATCCATGATCTTGCGTCGCTCTTCTACCAGAAGCGCCTTGTTATACGTCGCGCGGACTTTGTTGCTCTCGACGTGCGCCAGTTGGCGCTCGATCGCATCGGGCCTGAATCCTTGTTCGTTGGCCCAGGTCGAGAAGGTCGTCCTCCAGCAGTGCGGAGTGGTTTGCGGACCGAGGTTCATGTCCCGCATCGCATAGGTCAACCGGTTGGGTGTGGTGAAGCCCTCGCCGCTTCGATGGGGAAACAGATAGCGCCCATTGCCGGTAATCGGGCGAAGCTCGTCGAGCAGGCGCAAGACGGGCTCGGACAGTGGACTGACATGATCACGGCGCGCTTTCATCTTCTCGGCCGGACGCCGCCACAAACGGGCTTCGAGATCGAATTCCGACCACTCTGCGTCCGCCGCCTCACCGGGACGGCAAGCCGTCAGTGCGATCAGCCGAAGACAGATTGCGGTTTCAGGGTAGCCACGATAGGCGCGCAGCTTGTGGTAGAACTCGCGAATCTGAGCCGGGGTCATCACCGCCTTGCTTTGACTGGCCGGAATGCGCAGCAGCCCTTTCAGCCCAGGGATGGGATTCAAATCGGCCAGACCATGGACGACGGCGTACTCGAAGATCGCCGAGAGATCACCCTTAACGTGGATACCAGCCCAAGCGCCATGTTCCTTGCACGCCAGCAGGATCGGCCTGATTTCATTGGGTCCAATCTCGTTCATGGGGAGGGCGTCGAGCTTGGGTGACAGAAATTTCCTGATCCGCGACTCCTTCGTTCGATACGAGCCCTCGGTGTAGTGAGGCTTGGCGTCTGCAAGATAGGCGGCAGACACCTTGGCGAACGAGCTCTTCATGGCGCGCTTCCGGGCTGCGGCCTCGTCGATATTTCTCTGCCGCTCGTCTTTCCGGTGATGGGATGGGTTGATCCCTTGCTTGATCAGTTCTTTGGCGGCGTCGCGCGCCGCTCTGGCCTCGGCGAGGCCGACGGCGGGGTAAGTCCCGATGGCGAACAGGCCCTCCTTTCCACCGAGGCGGAACTTGAGGCGCCATAGCTTGGAACCGGATTTATTTACCAAAAGGAAAAGCCCGCCACCATCGCCTAGCTTGTAGGCGGCGTCGGCAGGCTTCGCTGTTCTGATTTTGGCGTCAGTGAGGAGGTCCTTGGGCATGAGCGTCTTCGGTAGAGGGTTACATACCCCCACTCTACAGTAAACGTACCCCAACCTCTACCCCCAAATTTATTGGAACACTGGAATCTCTCTTGGACCTTCCTCGACCATTGACATCCAAAAATCTCTTTGAATTACAATAAGTTATAGCAAAATTATGTCCAGAAGGTCCAGTGCGGTCCATTGCAAACAGTCAGACGTTGAACAGGAAGTTCAACACATCCCCATCCTTGACGACGTATTCCTTGCCTTCCGCCCGCATCCGGCCCGCTTCCTTGGCGCCGGCTTCACCTTTGTAGGTGATGTAGTCGTCGTAGGAAATGGTCTGGGCACGGATGAAGCCGCGCTCGAAGTCGGTGTGGATCACGCCCGCGGCCTGCGGGGCGGTGGCGCCGACCTTCACGGTCCAGGCGCGCACTTCCTTCACGCCGGCGGTGAAATAGGTCTGCAGGCCGAGCAGCTTGTAGGCGGCGCGGATCAGGCGGTCCAGGCCCGGCTCTTCCATGCCCATGTCGGCCAGGAAGTCCTTCTTGTCCGCGTCGTCCATCTCGGCGATTTCCGATTCGATCGCGGCGGAGATGGCCACGATCGGCGCATTCTGCTTCTTCGCGAACTCGGTCAGCTTGTCCAGCAGCGGGTTATCGGTGAAACCGGTGTCCGACACATTGGCGACATACATCGCTGGCTTGGCGGTGATCAGGTGCAGTTCGCGAATCAAGGCCATCTCGTCGGCGTCCAGGCCCAGGGTGCGGACCGGCTGGCCTTCGTTCAGGTGCGGCAGCATGCGTTCGCAGATTGCCACCAGCTTGGCGGCATCCTTGTCGCCCGAGCGCGCCTTCTTGTTCTCGCGGTGGATCGCTTTCTCGACGGCGCCCAGGTCGGCCAGCGCCAGTTCGGTCTGGATGACTTCGATGTCGTCGATCGGGCTGACCTTGCCGGCCACGTGGATCACGTTGTCATCTTCGAAGCAGCGCACCACGTTGACGATCGCATCGGTCTCGCGGATGTGCGACAGGAACTGGTTGCCCAGGCCCTCGCCCTTCGACGCACCGGCCACCAGGCCTGCGATGTCGACGAATTCGACGATGGCCGGCACGACGCGTTCCGGCTTGACGATGTCAGCCAGCGCCTGCATGCGCGGATCCGGCACCTCGACCACGCCGACGTTCGGCTCGATGGTGCAGAACGGATAGTTTTCAGCCGGGATGCCGGCCTTGGTCAGGGCGTTGAACAGGGTGGACTTGCCGACGTTCGGCAGGCCGACGATGCCGCATTGGAGACTCATGGGAACTCTTTCTATTCGGTGAAAGCGGAGCGTGATTGATGCCTGCTCCAAAACCCCACATTGTAACCTCGGACGGGCCACGTTGCCGAAAAAAACGGCGTGATTCGCCCCTGCTGTTGTGTCCGCTTACAGGGAGGAATGCGTGTAAAAGCGCGTATTTTTGCCGGGTTTATAGCTGATAAGATCAAAAACCCACATTTTCTGGAATCTTATGTCGCTCCAAGCATGGCAAGGCATCACCGCTACCCTGTCCGCATCGGGAGTGCTACGGTGAGTCGCATGCGCAAGGCCTGGTGGCGCCTGCCCATGCTGCTGGCGCTGCTCCTGCTGGCCTACCTGGCAGTGGCCGCCAGCTGGGCATGGAGCGCCTTCGACGACGCGCGCCGCCAGGCTCCGCTGACGGAGACTATCGAACTGTCCAACCGCCAGGCAGCAGTCCTGCTGCGCGTCGAAGACCCGGATTTCTACGGACATCATGGATTGAGCCTCGGCCAGGGCCAGGGCCTGGCCACCATTTCATCGGCGCTCGCGCGTGAACTGTTCCTCGGCAAGGACCGGCTCGACGGTGTGCCCGGCCTGATGCAGACGTTTTATCGTGGCGTGTTCGACTGCTGCAAGCGCATCGACCTGGGCCGCGACGTGATGGCGCTGGTGCTGGACGCCAGGATGTCCAAAGGCGAACAGCTGCAGCGCTATACCGCCACCGTCTACATGGGCACGCATGAAGGGCAGCAGGTCAAGGGGCTGATGCAGGCCGCGCGCAGCTACCTGGGCAAGCCGCTCGATGCGACGACGGACGAGGAATTCATCCGACTGGTAGCGATGATCAAGGCGCCCAACCACTACCATCCCTCGCGCAACGCGGCGGCGCTGGACGAGCGCGCGGCGCGTATCCAGGCGCTGCTGCTCGGCAGCTGCACGCCCGACGGCTGGTTCGATACCGATTACGAGGGCTGCGCGTCCTAGATCGGCTTGATCAATGACAGGTCGGGCTTGGCCACGAACGCGGCCAGCTCGTCGCGCAGGCGCTGCCCCTCCCCCATCGCGCGCTGCCAGTTGCGAATACGCTCGTCATGGTCGAGTCCATAGAACTTGAAGTCCGCCCGGTCCGGCAGCTTGGCGCGCGGCAGGGTGCGCAGGAATTCGCTTGATGGCGAAACGATCAGCACATTGTCGAGCCAATGGCGGTGCGCGCGTCCCGCGCGGCGCCACGGGAAGCCCTTGTCGAGCCAGCCCGGCACGATGTGCTGCGTGAAGTGCGGGTACAGCACCAGGTTGCCCTTTCCCTCCCCCGCCGCTTTCGCATAGGGCAAGGCCAGGTGGTAGTCGATGATGCCGCCGTCCCAGTAACAGCCCGGCGGCAGCTCGGCGATGCCGGTGACCGGCTTCATGATGAGCGGCAGCGTGCCCGAGGCCAGCAGGCTGGCCGCCAGGTTCTGGCGCGTGAGCGAGGAAAAATGCGTGGTGAAGGCGTCGAAGCGCTCGCGCAGCCAGGGCGCCTGCGCACGCGCATCGCCGATCACCACGCGTTCCATCATGCGGCCCAGCCAGGCGCGCGAGCAGGCATTGTGCAGCGCCGCCGCGGCGAAGCCGCGCAGTTCGGCACGCGCGTGCGCCGGCGATCCCAAGCTGCCCTTGCCGCGCACCGCCAGCAGGTGCAGGCGGTGGTGCGGGTGGCTGACGATGTCGTCCTCGTGGCCGCGCACGAATTCAGCCAGCAGGCCCTGCACCACCTCGTTGATCTGCTGCTGGGTCGGCTTCTTGCTGGTGTAGCGCTGGCCCGCGTACAGCTCGCCCAGGCGCGCGAAGGCCTTGACCGGGTCGCGCTGGCAGGCCGCGGCCATGCGCCAGGCGCCGATCGAGGAACCGATCAGCACGCGCTCGCGCGGCGCGCCGGGGAGCCATTCGCCGAACATCCATTGGTCGAGCGCCTGGAAGATCAATCCTTTGGGGCCGCCGGCTGCGGCCGGCACGATGGCGATGTCCTGCGCGCGCAAGCCCTGCGCGCCGATCTGGGCCAGGGCCAGCGGCCCGGCGTGGAATGTGAGTGCCTTCATGGGCCGAAATTATGGCAGGAAGAAGCTACTTGCGCAGACTCAAGGGTGGCTCCGAGGCGCTGCGTAACATGGATCGGTCGCTTTTGCGGAGCCCGCCATGCCCTTTCGACTCGTCTTGTTCCTGGTGTTGCTGTTTGCCTGCGTTCGCATGGCGGCAGCCGACGGCGGCACCGACCCTTCGGTGATGATCGAGCGGCACACTCAGCACTTCACGGTCGACGCCGACGGCGCCTACACCCTCGATGTCGAGCTGGTCAAAACCATCATTGCGCCGTCCGCCGTCGAACAGCATGCCGAGCAGTTCGTCAGCTTCAATGGCTCGCTCGACAGGGTGGAATCCATCGAAGCATGGACCATCAAGCCCGACGGGCGCCGCGTGGCGGTCGGGCCGCAGCAGATCCGCGACCAGCACGAAGCGGCATCGCTCGACGCTCCCATGTTCCAGGACACGCGCCTGAAAGTGGTCATCTTCCCCGGCGTGCAGGCCGGCGACACGCTCACCCTGCGCTATCGGCTGCGGCGCCATACGCCGCTATTTCCCGGCCAGTTCGAAGATTTCACGGTGGCCCGCCCCTACCGCCACAAGGACTTCCGGCTCACCTACGATCTACCGGCCTCGATGACGCTGCAGGCCGACGCCGTCGGCTTCGTACCGGTGGCCCTTGAGGGTGCCCCGGGCCGCCGCCGCCATGCCTTCCGCTACGTGGACGGCGACAACGGGCGCATCGAGCAAGGCTCGGTAAGCTACCTCGACTATGGCCGTCGGCTGGCGGTCTCCACCTTCCCCGACTACCCGGCCTTCGCGCAGGCCTACCATGCGCGCGCCATGGCGGCCGCCAGGCCGGATGCGGCGATCGCGGCGCTGGCAAGCCAGCTCACGCAAGGGCTCGACGACACGCGGGCGCGCGCGATCGCGCTGTCGGACTGGGTACGGCGCAATATCCGCTACGTCGCGGTCTACCTGGGTCCGGGCGGCGTGGTGCCGCATGCGGCTTCTTCCGTGCTGGCGAATCGTTATGGCGACTGCAAGGATCACGCGGTGCTGCTGCAGGCCCTGCTGGCAGCAAGCGGCATTTCGTCGAGCGCCGCGCTGGTCAACGGCGACGATGCCTACCGCCTGCCCGCGGTGCCCACGCTAGGCGTGCTGAACCACGTGATCGTCTATGTGCCGCAGTTGCAGCTCTTCCTCGACCCGACCGCCGACACGGTCGCGGGCGGTTTTTTGCCGCCCGCCCTGCTCGGCAAGCCGGTGCTGCTGGCCGACTCCGGCAGTTTTGCGGTCACGCCGGTGTACCAGCCGGCGCGCAGCCGCACCATGACGCGCTTCGATATCGCGCGCGACGGCAGCAGCCGCTTCCATGTCCGGCGCACCAGCGGCGGCGCCATCGCGGAACCCTACCGCCAGGCGGTGCGCGGCACGCCCCAGTCCGAGCGCGAGCGCTTCGTGCGGCGCATGTTGGCAGGGCTGGGGCAGACGGGGGATGGCCTGTTCGAGCCGGGCGAGACCGACAGCGCCGGCAAGGCCTCGCCGCGGGACGACTACACGCTGGGCTTTTCCGGTGCGACGGACGGCTTCGTCCGGCTGCCGGGTCCGGCCGCGCTGGCCACCACCTACAATTTCTGGGGCGGACTGGGCGACGCGGTATTCGACCTGCGACGCGAGCCGGAGCGGCGTCAGGAATTCGTCTGCCCCGCCATCGATGCCGAGGACGAGCTGCGCTATGCGCTGCCGCCGCGCACCCGGGTGCTGGCGCTACCCAAAGGGGTGACGGTGGATGACGGCAGGTTCTTCTACCGCTCGCAGTATGCGCGGCAGGGCAATGAGGTGGTGGTAAAGCGCCGCCTGCAGTTCCGCCACACGGCGGCCACCTGCACGCCGGAAGACTACCGGCAGATGCGGCCGGCGCTCGAGCGCATGATGGGCGACCTGCGCGGGCAGGTCGTGGTGCAGGGACGCTAGCGCGGAACGCCTGCCGGGTGCATGCTCAGGCGGTATGCAGCTGCATCGTCGCCACGTCCATCTTGCCTTCGCAGCACAGCGGAATGACGCGCAGGGCCTTGTCGATCGATTCCTCGATCAGGGTCTGCTCTTCGCGGCGCGGACGGTGCAGCACGAAGTCGGCCACGCCCTGCTGCAGGTTCAGGCTGCGCGGGTGACCGATGCCAAGGCGCAGGCGCCAGTATTCCTGGGTGCCGAGGCTTGACGTGATGTCCTTCAGGCCATTGTGCCCGCCGGAAGAGCCGCCCTTTTTCAGCTTGGCCACGCCCGGCAGCAGGTCGAGCTCGTCGTGCACGACCAGCACTTCGTCCGGATTGATTTTATAAAAGCGCGCCAGCGCGCCGACCGACTGGCCGGAGCGGTTCATGTAGGTCAGCGGTTCCAGCAGCCAGACTTCATTGCCCGCGATCCGGGTCTTCGCCACCATCGCGTTGAAGCGCGATTCGCGCTGCAGGCGGCAGCCCGGCAGCGAATTGGCGAGGTTGTCGACCAGCCAGAAGCCGGCGTTGTGGCGGGTTTGTTCGTATTCCGGGCCCGGGTTGCCGAGGCCGACGATCAGACGGATGGACATGCGCTGTCTACTTTGATTCTAGGAAAAACAGGATTATCGCTGAAAAACGCCGAGGCAAGCGCCGTGACCCGGTGCGGGGACGGGCGTTCGCACGGCCGGGAACCGCCCATCCGGAAGACTTGTCCAAGTCTGGCACCTGAACAGTTCCACCGACAAGACCGACGTGAGGGGACAACATGGGAACCCGATTAGGCGAGCTGGTTGAACGTTTCGGCGGACGACTGGAGGGCGATGCCGACATCGAAGTCACGGCGATCACCCCGCTGGACCGTGCCGGCGCCTCGGACATCAGTTTTCTCAGCAACAGCAAGCTGCGCGCGCTGGCCGCGCACAGCCACGCCGCGGCGCTGATCCTCTCGCCCGCGGACGAACCCGAGGTGGCCGCCGCCTTCTCGGGCGCGCGCATCGTCACCGCCAATCCCTATGCCTACTTCGCCCGGACGGCGCAGTACTTCGATTCTGCACACTTGCCGTCAGCCGAACCGGGCATTCATCCGACGGCGGCGGTACACGCCACTGCGCAGGTCGATCCCACGGCCCATATCGGCCCGCACGTGACGGTCGAGGCAGGTGCCGTCATCAAGGCCGGCGCGGCCGTCGATGCCGGCTGCTACATCGGGCGCGAGGCGGTCATCGGCGAAGGCACCCATCTGTTCGCCAACGTGAGCTTCCATGCGCGCTGCGTTATCGGCGCGCGCGGCATCATCCATTCGGGAGCAGTCATCGGCGGTGACGGTTTCGGCTTCGCCGTAGAAGACGGCGTATACATCAAGATTCCGCAGACCGGCCGCGTCGTCATCGGCGACGACGTCGACATCGGTTCGAATACGACGGTCGACCGCGGTGCGCTCGACGATACCGTGATCGAGGACGGGGTCAAGCTCGACAACCAGATCCAGATTGGCCACAACTGCCACATCGGCGCCCACACGGCCATGGCCGGCTGCGTCGGCGTCGCCGGCAGCGCCAGGATCGGCCGGCATTGCACCTTCGGCGGCGCGGCCATGATCAACGGGCACATCGAGATCGTCGACAACGTGCATATCACGGCCGCCACGATGGTGCCGAACTCCATTACCGAACCTGGCCGGTACACGGGCTATTTTCCCGTCGCCAGGAACGCCGACTGGGAACGCATCGCCGTGCTCGTGCGCAAGCTGTCCAGCATGCGCGAGAAAGTCCGGGCCCTGGAGAAAGCGGTGCGAGCGCTGGCTGGGGAAAAGTAAAACAAAAAACCCGCCGGGCACGCCACGGCGGGTTTTCGATTCCAGCAAGCCGCGTAGCGGCTGGCAAGGAAAGGTATTACTCGGCAGCGGCTTCAGCCGATGCTGCGCCACGCGGGATCGAGGTGGTCACCAGGGTCAGGTTCTGGCCGTGGGTCAGCGCGGTCACGCCTTCCGGCAGGGTCAGGTCGTTCACGTGGACCGACTGGCCGGCTTCCAGCTTGCTCAGGTCGACTTCGATGAACTCCGGCAGTTTGCCCGGCAGGCAAGCCACTTCCAGTTCGTTGGCGACGTGCGAGATCACAGCGCTGCTCAGCTTGACGGCCGGCGAGATGTCGGCGTTGACGAAGTGCAGGGAGACCTTGGTGTGGATCGGCTTCGATGCGTCGACGCGCTGGAAGTCAGCGTGCAGGACCAGTTGCTTGTATGCGTGCATCTGGAAGTCGCGCAGCAGGACTTGCTGGGTCTTGCCTTCGATGTCGAGGTCCAAGACCGAACCGTGGAAAGCTTCTTTCTTGAGCGCGTGGAACAGCGCGTTGCCATCCAGAGCGATCAGTTGCGGGGCTTCGGCGCCACCGTAGATGATGCCCGGGGTCTGGCCAGCGTTGCGCAGGCGGCGGCTCGCTCCGGTCCCCTGCTGAGTGCGGTTGAATGCGACTACTTTCATGTGAAACTCCAAAATAAACGGGTCCGAATGCCGGGAATTCCCGACCCGGTAACCCAGTGGTGACCACCCCGCGACCAGGGCAGTCGTGAACAAGCGCCATGCTGCGCGCTCAAGATACTTGTGGGCGGACGCCATGCGGCGTCCGAACGACCAAACCCAAGATGTTACAACGGCGCGCCGGCCGTGTCAGCCAGGCGCGCCGCGAAAAACGGTGCAGTGTTGCTTAATCGACGAACAGCGAGATGACCGAGTCGCCCTTGACGATCCGCTTGAAGGTCTCGGCCAGCAGCGGTGCGCAGGTCAGCTGGCGGATCTTGGTGCAAGCGGCGCCGGCTTCGCTCAGCGGGATGGTGTCGGTGACGACCAGCTCGTCGAGCGGGGAATTCTGGATGCGTTCAATTGCCGGACCCGACAGGACCGGGTGCGTGCAGTAAGCAACGACTTTCTTCGCGCCGCGCTCTTTCAGCACTTCGGCGGCCTTGCACAGCGTGCCGGCGGTGTCGACCATGTCGTCCATGATCACGCAGTTGCGGCCTTCGACTTCACCGATGATGTTCATGACTTCCGACACGTTCGCCTTCGGGCGGCGCTTGTCGATGATCGCCAGGTCGCAGCCGAGGCGCTTGGCCAGTGCACGGGCGCGCACCACGCCGCCGACGTCCGGCGACACGACCAGCAGGTCGTCGTAGTTGCGCTTCTGCAGGTCACCCAGCAGGATCGGCGATGCGTAGATGTTGTCGACCGGGATGTCGAAGAAACCCTGGATCTGGTCGGCGTGCAGGTCCATGATCAGGACGCGCTCGACGCCGGCTTCTTCCAGCATGTTAGCGACGACCTTGGCCGAGATCGCCACGCGCGCCGAGCGCGGGCGGCGGTCCTGGCGGGCGTAGCCGAAGTAAGGGATGGCGGCGGTGATGCGGCCTGCCGATGCGCGCTTGAGCGCGTCGACCATCAGGATGATTTCCATCAGGTTGTCGTTGGTCGGTGCGCAGGTCGACTGCAGGACGAAGACATCCTTGCCGCGCACGTTCTCGTTGATTTCGACCATGACTTCGCCGTCCGAGAACTTCGAAACGACTGCTTTGCCGAGTGGAATGCCGAGGTTTTTGGCGACCCCCTCTGCTAGTGCCGGATTAGCGTTGCCGGTAAAAACCATCAGGTTTTCGTAAGCCATGGAGGGAGTCCCAAGATATGCGTTGTTGATACTGGAAAAACAATCAGCCGGATGAACCGGCTGATTAGCTTATGGATGCAGGCCGAACGCTGCACCGCTGTCTATCCCGCTGGAGGATCATGCCTCGACAGCCGGGAAAACTTTGGCAGGGGAACAAGGATTCGAACCTTGGAATGCCGGAATCAAAATCCGGTGCCTTAACCAACTTGGCGATTCCCCTACACGACTGAACTGCTTGCCGTTACATTCTACGTATTTTAACGTCTAACGTCGCGACAGGCAAAATTTTATTCTACAACTCGTTGATTTGCAAGAGCGATTTCATCGGGTGGCTCGTCAGCGAATGCGCTTTCCATGCTTTCCACCGTGCCGGCACTTGTGCCAGAACCTGGTCCGCTTCGCGCTCGCCGGAGAAGGCACAAAACACACATGCCCCCGAGCCAGTCATCCTGGCATCGCCGTAACCGCTCAACCATTTCACCGCCTCTGCTACCGGCGGGAACAGGCGCTCAGCCACGTCCTGCAAATCATTTTTCCCGAAGCCAATCTGCTTGCCTGAAACAGCGAGGCTGCTGGAAAAGTCCGCTATTGTAACGGGCTTCGTATCCCGCGTCAAATCGTGCGCGGAAAAAATTGCCGGGGTAGGCACCGTAACGCCCGGCTCCAGCACCACGTACCAGCAGTCCGGGCCGGGTACCGCGCGCAGGGCTTCGCCCACCCCTTCCACAAACGCGGTCTCGCCGAACAGGAAGAAGGGAATGTCGGCGCCGAGCGGCAACCCCAGGTCCATCAGTTCCTGTTGCGTCAACCCGGCCCGCCACAGGTGGTTGGCCGCCATCAGCGCGGTCGCGGCATCCGAGGAGCCACCGCCCAGCCCGCCGCCCATCGGCAGGACCTTCTCGATCGCGACCTCGATGCCCGGCGGCAGGCGGCCATGGCGGCGCGCATATTCCTTCTGCAGCAGGCGCAGCGCGCGCACGATCAGGTCCTGGTCCGGCGGCACGCCCGGCACCTCGGTCTTGCGCACGATGCGTTCATCGTCGCGCAGATCGAAATGCAGGGTGTCGCCGTGGTCGATCAGCTGGAACACGCTTTGCAGCAGGTGGTAGCCGTCGGCGCGGCGGCCGGTGACGTGCAGGAACAGGTTGAGCTTGGCCGGAGCCAGGCAATGGTGAAGCGAACGCATGAATCTTATCCCTGCCCTGCCGGATTGACGACGATACGGATCTGCAGGTCCTGGATGTCTCCCGCCGCGGCGCGCTCGGCATGGATCACGCGCGGCGCTGGCTGGGCAGCGTTCGGGTCTTGCCACTCGACGAAGCGCAAGCGCCAGCCATCCCTGGTAAGGACCTCGTTGCGCGCTGGCGAGGCGACGAAGCGCTGGCCCTGGCCGTCCACGGCATAGCCCTGCAGCCAGTCGCGCAGCCCGGCCACCGGCAGCGGCCAGCCCAGGGTGCGCTGGGTCAGCGTGTCGATATCGGCTTCGCTCACCGGCGCGCGGCCCGACTGGGTCAGCGTTGCGGATTTCGGCGTGACTTCAATGGTGGCAATGGTCTGGCCCAGCGGGTTGGCCAGCGTGACGTCGACGCGGCCCGGACGCTGTGTCCAGTCGTAATTGCCGGTCAGGGATTCCTGCCTGCCCTCCTTCTGGTAGTTCACCGACAAGCGGCCGCTCAGGTCGATGCTGTCGCGGTAGGCGCCCACGGTGGCGACGTTGGAGCTGGTAGTGGCACAGCCGGCAAGGATGGCAGCGCAGGCGAACAGGAACAGGCGTCGGGTAATCGGCATCGGCAAATGGGGCAGGATCGAAAACCTGGATTATTTCACAAGCTCTGGCGCAGGCGCGCCAGCGTGCTGCGCAGGGTGTCGTTCTGCGGGTCCTTGGCGCGCGCCTCGCGCCACAACTCCTGCGCGGCCGCCTGCTGCCCCTTCTGGAACAGCACCTCGCCCAGGTGCACGGCGATTTCCGGGTCGCGCCGCAGCGCATAGGCATTGCGCAGGTATTTTTCGGCCTCGTCCAGCTTGCCCAGCCGGTACTGGACCCAGCCCATGCTGTCCATGATGAAGGGGTCGCCCGGCGCCATCTCGAGCGCCCTGGCGATCAGGGTGTAGGCTTCCTGCAGACGGACATTGCGTTCGGCCAGCGAATAGCCGAGGGCGTTGTAGGCATGGTGATTGTCCGGCGCCAGCGCCATCACCTCGCGCAGCAGCTTTTCCATCACCTCGACACGGCCGATCTTTTCGGCCAGCAGGGCGTAGTCGTACAGCAGGTCCGGGTTCTTCGGGAAGCGCTTGGCGGCGGTCTCCATCAGCGTATAGGCTTCCAGCAGACGGCCGGCGTCGCGCAGCAGCTGCACTTCGGTCACCGCCACCTGGGCCTGCTGCGCCGGCTCGGCCGGCTTCAGGCGGGCCAGCAGCTTGCGCCCGCCCGCCAGGTCGCCCTGCTTGGCCATCAATTGGGCGCGGCGCAGCTGGGCGCTGAACAGCAGCTCAGGGTCGGTGCCGGCCGGCACCTTGTCGAGCCAGGCCAGTGCGCCCGGGACATCGCCGCGCTCGTCCGCGATCTGGGCCAGGATCAAGAGCGCCCGGGTCGGGTCGCGCTCGTCTTCCGGATTGCGGCCGAGCACCTCGACGAAGCGGGTGAAATAGCCTTCGGCAGCCTTGGCGTCGTTCATCTGGGTGGCCAGCACGCCCAGCGCGTACAGGTTGCCGGCATCGTCCGGACGTCCCTTGAGCAGGGTCTCGAACTGGGCGCGCGCCTCGGGATACTGCTTCTGGTTGACCAGGACCCGGGCGTGCGCGGCGCGCACTTCGCGCGCCTGCGGATGGGTTTTCAGGAAGGCTTCCAGCATCGGGGCGATTTTTGCGTCGTCCTCGATGACCTGGGCCATCATCAGCACCGCGATTTCGGAGTCCGGCTTGGCGGCCAGGGCGGCCTTGGCCGCTTCCAGGGCCGCAGCCTTGTCGCCGCGCCCCAATGCCGCCTGGGCGCGCACGATATGCGCTTCAAAGGTGTTGTTGTAGGGGGCGATGACGCGCTCGAGCATGGCATTGGCCGCGTCCTTGTCCTTGGCGCGGCCGAGCAGCTGCTGGATCTGGAACAGCAACACGCCGCGCTTGTCCGGCGGCGCTTCCTTCAGGCGCTCCACGAAGATCGGTTCGACGTCGGCAATATTGTCCGAGGTGACCACCATGCCGACGAAGTACTGGGTTGCCTCGTCCGACTTCGGGTCGAGCTCGCGCCACAGGCGCACCGCGGCCAAGGTGTCGTCGGCCTGGCGCGCGGCCACCGCCATCTCGGCCGCGCGGCGCGCCAGGCGCGGGTCGCGCGTCTGCTGGGCCAGCGACAGCATGGTGAGATACGGGCCCTGCCAGTCACCCTTGCGGAATGCAAACTCGGCCTTAAGTAACTGGTTCAGCATGCTGCTGGTCAGCTCCACCTTCGGCAGCCGCGCTTCCACCTCGGCCCGGGCTTTCGCCTCGAGCTCCTCCTCGTCCGCCTGCGCGGTGTCGGCGTCACCGGACTGCGCTTCGGCGTCGGCCAGCGGGGTGTCCGAGGTGACGCTCGCGGCCCCGGGCGCGGCCTGCCGTGCGGTTTGCTGCCCCGGCGCGACAGCGCATGCCGCCAGGATGCTGGAGAGGGTTACAATGACGAAAGCGTTTTTCAAGGCAAGTCCATTCTGAGATGTTGTCTCTGATTCTACGCTCAAGCATGCGCCCGCGTGCACTGCAGCGCGTTTTGCTTAATGGCTGCCTAAGAATTTACACCACTCCCCTACCCCCAATGCCTGAACTGCCAGAAGTAGAAGTCACCCGGCGCGGTGTCGCGCCCCATATCGAAGGCCGCATCGTCGAGCAGGCGGTCTTGCGCCGCGAAGGCCTGCGCTGGCCCTTCCCGCCCGGTTTGTCCGAATTGCTGGCGGGCCGCCGCATCATTGCTACCGGCCGCCGCGGCAAGTACCTGCTGATCGAATTCGAGCACGGCACCCTGATCGTCCACCTCGGGATGTCCGGCCACCTGCGCGTGCTGCCGCCGGGGATCGAGCCGCGCAAGCATGACCACTTCGATCTCGTCGTGACCGGCCCGGAGGGCCGGCAGGTATTGCGCCTGCACGACCCGCGCCGCTTCGGCGCCGTGCTCTGGCATGGCAAGGACGAGGGCGAACTGGAGGAGCACCTGCTGCTGCGCGGCCTGGGCGTGGAGCCGCTGGGCGAGGGTTTTACGGGCGAACTCCTGTGGCGCGCGACGCGCAAGCGCAATGCGCCGATCAAGCAGGTGCTGCTGGCGGGCGACATCGTGGTCGGGGTCGGCAACATCTACGCCTGCGAAAGCCTGTTTCGCGCCGGGATCAACCCGAAGACGCCGGCCGCGCGCATCAGCCGCGCCCGCTATGACCGGCTGGCCGAGGCCATCAAGGACATCCTGGCGGCCGCCATCGTGCAGGGCGGCAGCACGCTGCGCGACTTTATTGCGGTAAACGGGCAATCTGGGTATTTCCAGCAGACATATTTCGTCTATGATCGTGCAGGAGTTCCCTGCCGCAACTGTGGGTCGCCGGTCCGCCAGATCAAGCAGGGCCAGCGTTCGACCTTCTACTGCGTGCAGTGCCAGCGCTGAACGTAACGACTAGACAACGATGCAGGATTTTCAACAGTATGGCGCCTGGCGCGCCGCCGTCGTAGAGCAGCTGGAAGGCTACGGCGCCGCGCTGCGCGAGGCCGCGCTGATCGACGGCGCCGGCGAGCAGCAGCTCGAGCGGGCCCTGGCGCGCCTGCGCGACGACCGCCTGTCGGTGGCTTTTGTTGCCGAGTTCTCGCGCGGGAAGACCGAGCTGATCAACGCGATCTTCTTCGCCGACTACGGCCAGCGCATCCTGCCGTCCAGCGCCGGGCGCACCACCATGTGCCCGACCGAGCTGCTGTACGACGCGGCGCTGCCGCCCTGCATCCGCCTGCTGCCGATCGAGACCCGGCGCGGGCACCTGTCCACCAGCGATTTCCGTGAGGACGCCGCTGCCTGGACCGTGCTGCCGCTCGAGCTCGACGCTCCGGAGCGCATGAGCGAAGCCTTCCGCCAGGTGAGCCAGACGCGCCGCGTGTCATCGGCCGAAGCGCAGGAATACGGGCTGTGGGATCCGGAAGACCCGGACCTGGCGTCCAGCCTGGGCGCGGACGGCACGGTCGAGATCCCGCGCTGGCGCCATGCCATCATCAACCTGCCGCATCCGCTGTTGAAACAGGGCCTGGTAATCCTCGACACGCCGGGCCTGAACGCGATCGGCACCGAGCCGGAGCTGACCCTCAAGCTGATCCCGAATGCGCACGCGGTGCTGTTCGTGCTGGCTGCAGACACCGGCGTCACCCGGAGCGACATCGACGTCTGGCGCACGCACATCGGCGCCGGCCCCGGACGGCTGGCGGTACTGAACAAGATCGACGCCATGTGGGACGAACTGCGCTCGCCGCAGGAGAACGAGGCCGAAATCGCACGCCAGCAGCACGATGCCGCCCAGCTGCTCGGCCTGGACGCCGCACGCGTGTACCCGGTGTCGGCGCAGAAGGCCCTGGTCGGCAAGATCAACGGCGACATGGCCCTGTTCGAGAAAAGCCGCCTGGGCCTGCTGGAGGCCGCGCTGTTCCACGACCTGGTTCCGGCACGCCGCGCCATCGTCGCGCGCCAGCTGCGCGAGGACCTCGAGGTCTTGTCCGCCGGCCGGCAGGCTCTGGGCGCGGCGCGCATGCGCGACCTGGTCGAGCAGCTGCAGGAACTGAAAAGCCTGCGCGGCAAGAACCAGGGCGTGATCGCCCACATGGTGCGCCGCGTCGAGCTGGAAAAGAAGGAATTCGACGCCAGCCTGCTCAAGCTGCAGGGCACGCGCGCGGTGTTCGCGCGCCTGTCCACCGAGCTGTACTCGACGCTGGGCATGGACGCCGTGCAGGAACACACCATTGCCGTACGCGCGGCCATGCAGGCGGCGCGCTTCGCCACCGGCATGCGGGCCCCGGTGCGCAGCTATTTCGAGGCGATGCGGGCCAACCTGGACGCGTCATCGGGCAAGGTCGGCGAGATCGGCGCCATGATGGACAGCATGGTCCGCAAGTTTTCAAGCGAGCACGGCCTGTCCCTGAGCAGCCCGATGTCGCTGTCGCTCGATCGCTACCGGCACGAGCTCGATGAGGTGGAAGCGCTGTTCCTCAAGCAGTTCGGCACCGCGACCCTGCTCATGACCAGCCGCGCCACCCTGCTCGAGCGCTTCTTCGACTCGATCGCCTCGCGCGTGCGCCACGTTTTCCGCGCCGCCAACCTGGAGGCCGAAGCCTGGCTGAAGGTGATCATGGCCCCGCTCGAGACGGCGATCCGCCAGCACCGCGACCAGCTGCGCCACCGCCAGGCCTCGATCCAGCGCATCCACGACGCCACCGACAGCCTGGAACAGAAGATTGCCGCCTTCGAAGGCACCCGCCAGGACTGGGACGGCACCCGCGCGCGGCTGGCGGGCATGGCGGAGCAGCTCGCCGCAGATCTGGAGAAAGAAGCAACGTGAAACGCCTTACCGAATTCGACCAGCTGGCCGACCCGACTTTCTCACAAGCGGTGATCGACTGGCAGCGCAGCCACGGCCGCCATACCCTGCCCTGGCAGAACACCACCGACGCCTACCGCATCTGGCTGTCCGAGATCATGCTGCAGCAGACCCAGGTGGCGGCGGTGCTCGGCTACTACGCGCGCTTCCTGGAGCGCTTCCCTACCGTGCAGGCCCTGGCCGAGGCGCCGAGCGAGGACGTGATGGCGCACTGGAGCGGCCTGGGTTACTACACCCGGGCGCGCAACCTGCATGCCTGCGCCAAGCGCGTGGCGCAGGACTACGGCGGCGTGTTCCCGAGCGACCCGGCCCTGCTGGCCGAGCTGCCCGGCATCGGCCGCTCGACCGCGGCGGCGATCGCCGCGTTTTCTTCCGGCGCGCGCGCCGCGATCCTGGACGGGAACGTCAAGCGCGTGTTCGCGCGGGTGTTCGGCATCGACCAGTATCCGAGCGAGAAGCGGGTCGAGGATGCGCTGTGGCGCCGCGCCGACGCGCTGCTGCCGGAACAGGGCATCGAGTCGTACACGCAGGGATTGATGGACCTCGGTGCGACGCTGTGCACGCGCAGCCGCCCCGATTGCGGGCGCTGCCCGCTGCAGGCACGCTGCGTCGCTTATGCAACCGGGCGCACGGCGGAACTGCCGATCCGCAAGCCGAAGAAGGCCACGCCGGAAAAGCGCGCCGCGCTCTTGGTGCTGATCGACCGCGGGCAGGTGCTGCTGGAGCAGCGCCCCGGCACCGGGATCTGGGGCGGGCTGATGTCGCTGCCGGAGGTCGACGGGCACCTGGCGGTGGACGTGGATGCCGTGTCATCGCTTGAAGTCGCCACGGCCGCGGCGCAGTTCGGGACGGTGGACGAGGTGCAGGCGCTCAGGCCGCTGGTGCACGTGTTCACCCACTACAAGCTGCACATCGCGCCGTGGCAGGTGACGCTGGCTGCACGGGGAAGCGCGACCGGCAGGCACCTGTGGTGGGACCTGCATGCGATCGGCGAGGCGCCGCTGCCGGCGCCGGTCAAGAAGCTGCTGCAGGAGCTGGGGACGCCGGGCCTGTTCGGGTAACTCCGCGGCGCAAGCCGGTGTTCGTATCTATGGACTCCACCCGACGATACGATCAGCACGAACGATCAGGCCGCCCACGCATTCAGCAAGTGGAAGAACAGACGCGCGGGCCGCATTGACGTGGTTTGAACGCGTGGGCGGCGCATACGGAGCGGCCCGACATGTTCATCGGGTAGAGCCGCCCACCCTACGAATAATCGACGACTTTGACTCAGAAGTGATCGAGCGAGAAGATGCGCCGATGCTCCCGGATCGCATACCGGTCGGTCATCCCCGCGATGTAATCCGCGATCTTGCGCGCCTGACGCATCGGGTCGCCTTCCACCTGGTAGTCGTTCGGCAGCAGCACCGGGTCAAGCAGGAAGGCCTCGAACAGCTCGCGCACGATGCGGCTGGCCTTCACGCGCATGCGGTTCACCTGGAAGTGCCGGTACAGGTTCGCGTACAGGAAGCGTTTCAGGGCCGTGGTCTCCGCGCGCATCTGCGGCGAGAAGCGGATCAGGGGCGGCGCGGCGCGCACGGCGTCGATGTCCTTCGGCGCCGCTTCCTGCAACAGTGCCCTCGAGGTCTCGACCAGGTCGGCCGTCATCGCCGTGATCATCAGGCGGATCGTCTCGTACAGCGCGCGCCGTCCCGGCAGGCCCGGATACTGGGTTTCCACCGTATGCCGGTGGCGCGCGAACAGCTCCACCTCTTCCATCTGCGCCATCGTGAGCAGGCCGGAACGCAGGCCATCGTCGATGTCGTGGTTGTTATAGGCGATCTCGTCGGCCAGGTTGGTCAGCTGGGCTTCCAGGCTGGGCTGGCTGCGCTCCATGAAACGGTGCCCGAGCTCGCCCAGTTGGCGGGCGTTCGCCAGCGAACAGTGCTTGAGGATGCCTTCGCGCGTCTCGAAGGTGAGGTTGAGGCCGTCGAAGGCGCCGTAGTGCTCTTCCAGCTCGTCCACCACGCGCAGGCTCTGCAGGTTGTGCTCGAAGCCGCCGTAATCCTTCATGCACTCGTTGAGCACGTCCTGGCCCACGTGGCCGAAGGGCGTGTGGCCGAGGTCGTGCGCCAGCGCAGTGGCTTCGACCAGGTCTTCGTTCAGCGCCAGGCTGCGCGCCAGCGTGCGGCCGATCTGGGCCACCTCGATCGAGTGCGTGAGCCGGGTGCGGAACAGGTCGCCCTCGTGGTTCAGGAAAACCTGGGTCTTGTACTCGAGCCGGCGGAAGGCGGTCGAGTGGATGATGCGGTCGCGGTCGCGCTGGAACTCGCTGCGCGACCCAGCCGGCGGCTCGATGTGGGTGCGGCCGCGCGACTTCGACGAATGGGCTGCATACGGGGCGAGGCGTGCGTCGAAGTCCATCATGTCTACTCCTTGGCGACGCAGGCGTCGAGGGTCGCCCGCAGGACCTCCGGCGGCGCCGTCGTGATCGACGGGCTGCCCAGCGGCTTGAGCAGGATGAACTTGATCGCCCCGCCCTCGTTCTTCTTGTCCACCGCCATCAGCTCGATCCAGCGATCGTGGCCGAGGTCCGGCGCCACGGTCGGCAGGCCGGCCGCCTGCACCAGGGCGCGCACGCGCTCCACGGTGGCCGCGTCGATCAGGCCGAGGCGCGCCGACAGGTCGGCCGCCATCACCATGCCGCAGCCGACGGCTTCGCCGTGCAGCCAGGTGCCGAAGCCCAGGCCGGCCTCGATCGCGTGGCCGAAGGTGTGGCCGAAATTGAGCACCGCGCGCAGGCCGCCTTCGCGCTCGTCCTTGCGCACGACCTCGGCCTTGATTTCGCAGGAGCGCGCGATCGCGTAGGCCATCGCCTCCGGCTCGCGCGCCACCAGCTTGGCGATGTTGGCCTCGATCCACTCGAAGTAGGCGGCATCCAGGATAGCGCCGTGCTTGATCACCTCGGCCAGGCCGGCCGCCAGTTCGCGCGACGGCAGGGTGTCGAGGGTGGCGGTATCGGCGATGACGGCGCGCGGCTGGTAGAAGGCGCCGATCATGTTCTTGCCGAGCGGGTGGTTGATGCCGGTCTTGCCGCCCACCGAGGAATCGACCTGGGACAGCAGCGTGGTCGGCACCTGCACGAAGGGCACGCCGCGCATGTAGCTGCTTGCTGCGAAGCCGGCCAGGTCGCCGATCACGCCGCCGCCCAGCGCCACGATGGTGGTCTTGCGGTCGCACTTGTGTTCGAGCAGCGCGTCGAACACCAGATTGAGCGAAGCCCAGTTCTTGTGCTCCTCGCCGTCCGGCAGGATGATCTCGACCACGTCGCGCCCGGCGGCGCGCAGGGCGCCGGCCACGCGCGCCAGGTAGAGCGGCGCCACGGTGGTGTTGGTGACGATCGCGGCCTTGCTGCCGTCGATGTGGCGCGCCAGCAGCACGCCGTCGTCCAGCAGAGTGGGGCCAATCGTGATCGGGTAGCTGCGTTCGCCCAGGTCGACGTTGAGGATGGTGGGTGCGGCTTGGTTCATTGCGTTCATCGGGTCGCTTGCCAGCCGGCGCGCACGGGCGGACGCATAGGCGGCTTCCTGCGCGGCGAGCTGATCCAAAATGATCTGTACCATCGATTGTACGTTAGGTCGGCCGGTATCGATGACGAGGTCCGCGATCTCGCGGTACAGCGGGTCGCGCTGGGCCAGCAATTCCTCGAGTTTGGCGCGCGGATCGGCGGTTTGCAGCAGCGGTCGGTTCTTGTCGTGCGCGGTGCGCTGCAGGATGCTGCCGATCGAGGCGCGCAGGTAGACCACGGTGCCGCGCTCGGCCAGCAGCGCGCGGCTGGCGGGATTGAGCACGGCGCCGCCGCCGGTGGCCAGCACCAGGCCGTCCTGGGCGCTCAGCTCGCGGATCATGTCCGCTTCGCGGCGGCGAAAACTGTCCTCGCCCTCGATCTCGAAGATCCAGGGGATCGAGGCGCCGGTGCGCGCTTCGATCTCGTGGTCGGAATCGACGAAACGCATGCCGAGCTTGCGCGCCAGCTGGCGTCCGATGGTGGTCTTCCCCGCCCCCATCAGGCCGACCAGGAAAATGTTGTTGTTCTTGGGATGAGGCACTGCCAGGTCCGCAGAAATGAAAAAAGACGGCCAGTATAGACTGGCCGTCTCTTTTTGCGTCAAACCGTCGCGTCAAACGCTTACGGGCAGCTGAACGTCACCCTGAACGGAATCGAGGTGGTGCGGCCTTTCGGCGTGGTGACAGTCACATCGAAGCTGGCCACGCTGGAAGCAACACATGGCGTCGGTGCTGTGCTGCTGATGGTGAATCGATGGGTCGAGCCTTGGGGCCCGCTGACCGTGCTGCCCGTGTGGTCGTCCACGCCTGCTGCATTGTGCGGCAGCATGTCGGGCACGATCGCTGGAACTACACCGACCGCGGTGGCATTGAGGGCGGCGGTCACCTGGACGGTCGATCCGGCCGGTAAGGGGTTCAGGTTCAGGTCATTCAGCTGCAGTGTAAATACCAAGGGATTCGCTGACGGGACCGGGCCGATTTCCACCGTCCGGTTCGGCAATGCGGTGGCTGAACCGTTCATGAAAATGTTCTCAGCGTAGCCGCTGCTAAAAAAGATGCTCGTTTTTCCGAACTGCGTATTCGTGCCGTCAGTCGTACTGGCACAAATCGTTGCCAAGCCTGGACGCAGACTGTCAGAGCTACCCCCTGGAAGCGTATTGCACGGGGTGGCAGGCGTATTTGGCTGTGCGACGCGCGGCTCCTGGACGCGGAAATCCACCGAGCATCCACCGTTAACGGTCGTACAACCGCCTTTATTCGAAGAACCGATTGCGCCCAGGTTGGTCTGGAACACGATGGGCGTGCCATCAGCGACCGGGTTGCCTGACTGGTCGGCCAGAAGGATACTCACCACGCTTGCCGGCGTGTTAGTGCCGCTATCACGCCAGCCTTCCACGTTGGATACCGAGGTGCTCAAGGATAGCGAGCGCTGTACCGGAAGGCCGGTCGTGACAACGATCGAGTCCGACAAGGTGGAAATGTTGGGGCGCGTGGCCGTGGCTGTTTGGGGCAACGTGGCCTGGATGCGGAACGTGGTCGCCATATCGAGCGAGTTGACCGTTGTGATGACTTCGCCGTTCTGGTCGGTCGTATCGCTGGTCTTGTTGAGAGTGACCACGCCGTTGGGCACTACCGAGAAGTCGACGCGCTGCCCCACCAGCGGCCGATCGAAGATGTCAAACACCCGATAACGCAAGGTAGCGGTCTCGGTTCGGCTAATACCGCCCTGGCCGCGAATTACGATCGATTTTTCCATTGGCGCGGCCGAAACGAACTGGACCGAAGCCGCAGCTGGGGCCGCAATCTTGAGCGTTTCACTCACGGAAGTAGTGACACCGTCGGCCGACGCAGTGATGGTATCGTCGTTTCCGCAGCCTTGGTCACGGTAGACCACCATGGCCTTGCCCTGATTGGTCGGCGTGGTGGCAGCCAGCGTCGCCTTGCCGGCGGTAGCACAGGCGGAGCTGAAACGCACGTTAACCGACTGTGCGGTGTAGGGCGCGCCATTCGCCAGCACATCGACCGACACTTCGGTCGAACCATACGCGGAAATGCTCGACTGCGACAGACGTAGCGTACTGAAGGTGAGCGCAGTGGCACCGACCGAATAATTGCCTTCACTGGTGATCGTCGTGCCGGCGATGGCTGTCGTCGCCGTTACCTTCCCAGCGCCGCCCGCCGACAGGCTGGCGGCACGCAGGGTCACCGTCGCGACGCCGTTGGCATCGGTCAGGCTGGTGCCGGCCGTCGGCGAGAATACCGCCAGTTGGGGATCGGTAGCGAAGGAGACAAGCGCATTCGGCACTGGCTTGCCGGCCTGGTCGCGCACCAGCGCGCGCACGGTCAGCGGGGTGGCGCCGCTCAGCGAATTGCTGGCCTGGCCGCTCGCGTTGACGAAGCTGACCGCCACCGTCGGCGCGGCCGGTACTGCCGGCGTCCCCGGTGTTCCACCGGTGCCGCCGGAACCGCTGCCACCGCCGCTCGTGACGCCGGGATTTCCGCCACCGCCGCCGCAGGCCGACAGCGCTGCCGCCAGCAACAGCGCCAGGCTGCCGCGTACATAGTTGTTTTTCTCTTTCATGTGACGCTCGTTGTTTTGATTATTGAGGGGGGTTTGCGGTTCAGCGTCCTGCAGCCGCGTCCGTCACGATCTTCGGCGTGATGAACACCAGCAGTTCGGTCTTGGTGCTTTCGCGGCCGGTCGTCTTGAACAGGTAGCCGAGTACCGGCACGTCGCCCAGCAGCGGAACCTTGCTTTCGTTGTTGCGTTCGGTCTGCTGGTAGATACCGCCCAGCACCACCGTGCCGCCGTTTTCGACCATGACCTTGGTCTTGACGTGCTGGGTGTTGATCGCCGGGCCGGCGCGGGTTTCCTCGCCCTTGGAATCCTTGTTGACGTCGACGTCGAGCACGACGTTGCCGTCCGGGGTGATCTGCGGCGTCACTTCCAGGCGCAGGTTGGCCTTCTTGAAGGTGATCGAGGTCGCGCCGCTGCTGGTGGCGACCTGGAACGGCAGCTCGACGCCCTGCTCGATCACGGCAACCTGCTTGTCTTCGGTGACCACGCGCGGGCTCGAGATGATCTTGCCCTTGCCGTCGGCTTCCAGGGCCGACAGCTCCAGGTTCAGGAAGCGGTTGGCCGCCGAGGAGAACAGGCTGAAGGCCAGCGACGAGGCCGGCACGCCGCCGATCGCCGCGGCCGGCAAGTTGACCATGGTGGTGTTGGTATAGCCGTCGCCTTCGTCCGGGGTCTGTCCGGTGACCTGGCCCACGCCGGTCAGGTTGCCGCCGATCGCGACGCGCTCGTTGCCCTTGACCTGCCAGCCCGAATCGCCGCCGCGCAGGGTGCGCAGGTCGGCGAAGCCCAGCTTGGCGCCGAGGTTGCGCGAGAAGCCGTCGTTCGCTTCCACCAGGCGCGCCTCGATCAGCACCTGCTTGGAGGCGACGTCGGTCTTCTGGATCAGCTTGCGGATGTCCTCGATCTTGGAGGCGATGTCGGTCACGAACAGCTGGTTGGTGCGCGGATCGATGATGGCGCTGCCGCGCTTGGACAGCACGCGGTTCCTGTTGCCGGTGTCGGCGGAAGCGGCGCCGTCCGCATCCAGGCCAAACACGGTGCGGAAGGATTCGACCTTCTGGTAGTTCAGCTGGAAGATCTCGGAGCGCAGCGGCTCGAGGTCGGCGATCTGGGCGCGCTGCTCGAGCTCGAGCTTTTCCTTGGTCAGCAGTTCCTCGCGCGGCGCGATCCACAGCACGTTGCCGTTCTTGCGCATGTCCAGGCCCTTGGTCTGCAGGACCACGTCCAGGGCCTGGTCCCATGGCACGTCGCGCAGGCGCAGGGTCAGGTTGCCGGTGACGGAGTCGCTGGTGATGATGTTCAGGCCCGAGATGTCGGCGATCGCCTGCAGCGCGGCGCGCACTTCGACGTTCTGGAAGTTGAAGGACAGCTTCTCGCCGCGGTAGCCGCTAGCGTTGCCGCCCGGTCGGTTCGGATCTTCCTTGACCGGACGCACGTCCACGATCAGCTGGGTGTCGCTCTGGTATACCGACTGTTCCCATGCTCCTTGGGCGTCGATGGTCATGCGCACGTTCTCGCCCTGGGCCGCGGTGGTGATGCGCGAGACCGGCGTGCCGAAGTCGGTCACGTCGAGGCGGCGGCGCAGCGTCTCCGGCAGGCCGGTGCGCAGGAAGTCGACGATCACCTGGTTGCCGGCCTGGCGCACGTCGACGCCGACCTGGCCGTTCGGCAGGTCGACCACGACGCGGCCTTCGCCGTTGCTGCCGCGGCGGAAGTCGAGGTCGCGCAGCAGTTGTTTTCCGGCCGAAACGGCGGGCGCGTTTGAAGCGACCGGCATGCCGGAGGCGTTCACGGCCTGGGCCAGGCCGCCCGAGCCTTCGACGGTGACGATCACCGACTTGCCGTCGATGGCGGTGGCGTAATTCAGCGCGCGCGCCATGTTCAGCACCAGGCGGGTGCGCTGGCCGGCCTGCACCACGTTCAGGCTGCGCACGTCGCCGAGGTTGATGTCCTGCGAGGTCTTGCCGGTGGCATTGCTGGTGGCGCCGAAGTCCAGCGCGATGCGTGCCGGATTGGTGATCGAGAAGCCGATCGGCGCCTTGGCCGGCGCTTCGCGCATGGCGATGTTCAGGACCACGTTGGCGCCCTGCTGGTTGGCCGTGATCGACTCGATGGCATTCGCAGGCGCCTGTGCCTGGGCGGCGCCGGCGGCCAGCGTCATCAGGACGGCAAGGGTTGGCCCTGCGCAGCGCGCCAGCCAGGCCGGCACGGCGATGCGGAAGGTGCGAATGGTGTGCGTGTTCATGCCTGGGCTCATTTCCCGGTCTCCTTGCTTTCCGCCAGCTCGATCGTCGCCTTGCGCTCGACCCAGTCGCCGGTGGCGTCCTGCACTGTTTCCCTGATGTCGATCGCGCCTTCGTTGATGCGCGTGACCAACCCGTGATTCTGTCCGATGCGCTGGCCCGCCTTGACCTGGAAGATCGACGCGTCGATCTGCACCAGCGCGTAGCTGGCGCCGCCCTTCTGCAGGGTGCCGACCATGCGCATGACGTCGAGCGGGTAATGCTCGAGCACCTCGCGCGGCCGGCTCTCGTCCGGCTGCATCGGATTGGTGCTGGCCGCCCCCATGCGCGCCATGCCGTTCGAGAGCTTGGCCTCGCTGAAGGGCTCGACCGCGTCGCCCGGGTTGTAGGCGTAAGGGACGAACTCTTTCGGTTCCGGCAGCGGTTTCACCTTCGGCACGGTCTCGCGCTCGACCTGTTTCATCCAGTCGCGCACTTCCTGCACGTCGCCGTCGCCGCAGCCGGCCAGCAGGGCCGCCGCGCCGACTGCGCACATGGCTTGCTTCAGCTTGTCCTTGTGCGTCATTTCGCCGCCCCTCCCTTGGCCTTCTTGTCATTGCGCGCCTTCTTCTGCGCGCCGATCTCGTCGGCATCGAGGTAGCGGAAGGTCTTGGCCACCGCCTCCAGCTGCAGCCCGCCGTCGCGTGTCGTCAGGATCATGTTGTTGAGCGTGACGATGCGCGGCAGGTGGGCCATGTCGGCGGCGAAGGCGCCGACGTCGTTGTACTTGCCGCTCACCTTGATGTCGATCGGCAGTTCGGCGTAGTAGTCGCGGATCACTTCCTGGCCCGGCTTGAACAGCTCGAACTGCAGGCCGCGGCCGACGCCGGCCTGGTTGATGTCGGACAGCAGGTCCGCCATCTCCGACTTGCTCGGCAACTGCTTCTCGAGGCGGACCACGTACTGGTCGACCTGGGCCTTCTGGGCCTGCAGGGCCTCCAGGTTGATGGCCTGGGCCATCTTGATCTTGTACTCGTCGCGCAGGTTGGCTTCCTGGGCGGCGAGCCCCTCCTGCTCCTGGAACTGCTCGCTCCAGTAGAAGAAGTAGCCGAGACCGACGACGGCGGCCATCACGCCGGCCGCGCACAGCAGGCGCGGGGCCAGCGGCCACTGCCCGGGCTGGCGGCCCTGCAGGTCCTGGAACTGCGCGGCGAGCTGGGCGCCGAGGTCTTTGAGATCGATATTCATGGTGTTCCCGCCGCCTTGGCCAACCTGGCGTCCGCCTTGCCGTCGCCTTGCGCATCCTGCTCGCGCGGGCGCTTGATCGCCACGTCCATCTGGAACTCGACGACCCGGCGCACCGCCGTCTTGCCCTGGCCCACGGTGGACACGCGCACTTCGGTCAGGTTCGGGCGCTCCAGCCAGGGCGAGGAACCGGATACGTTGCGCAGCAGTTCGGCCACCCGTTCCTGCGACTGCGCGTAGCCGTTCAGCGTCACCCGCTGCCCGTCCTGGCGGAAGGACTTCAGGTAGACGCCTTCCGGCGTCTGGCGCACCAGTTCGTCGAGCACGTAGACCGGCTGGTTGCGGTCGCTCTGCAGGTCTTCGACCGCCTGCTGGCGCGCCTTCAGTGCTTCGATCTCTTCCTTCAGGGTCTTGATCTGGCCGATCTTCTTGTCCAGTTCCGCGCTGGCCTGCTTGAGCACCAGGTTGCGTTCGTTCTGGACCGAGATGCGGCTGGCGTTCCAGGCGCCGACCAGCAGCACCACGGCGGCGCCGGCGACGCCGCCCGCCGCCAGCATGGCCACGAAGGCCGCCTGCTTCTGCTTGCGCTTGGCTTCGCGGTGGGGTAACAGGTTAATGCGGATCATCAGCCGAACCTCCGCAGGGCCAGGCCGCAGGCGACCAGGTAGGCCGCACCTTCCTGGCGCAGCTGCTGTTCACGCACCAGCGGGCCGTGGCTCATGCCCTGGAAGGGCGCCACGATGCTGCTCGGGATGCGGGTGCGGCTGCCGATCAGTTCGAGGAGGCCAGGCAGCGCGGCGCACCCGCCGGCCAGGTACAGCTGGTCGATCCGGGTATAGGGCGTGGACGTGAAGAAGAACTGGATCGCGCGCGTGACTTCCAGCGCGGCGCTCTCCAGGAAAGGCTGGAGCAGCTCGGCGCGGTAGTTCTCCGGCAGGTCGTCGGCGCGCTTGCGGGCTTCGGCGTCCTCGAACGACAGGCCGTAGGCGCGCACGATGTCCTGGGTCAGCGTATTGCCGCCGAAAGGCTGCTCGCGCTCGTAGATGGTCTCGTCGTCCTGCAGCACCGACACGTGGGTGGCCTGGGCGCCGATCTGGAACAGCGCTACGATCTGGCCGGGCTTGGCATTCGCGGCGCGCGCCAGGGCGGCGCGCGCGGCATAGGATTCGATGTCCATCACGGTGGCCGTCAGGCCGGCCGCTTCGGCGATCGCCACGCGGTCCTCCACCTTTTCGCGGCGTGCGGCGGCCAGCATGACTTCCATGTCTTCGTTCGACGCCGGGGCCTGGCCGATCACGTCGAAGTCCAGGCTCACTTCGTCCAGCGCGAAGGGGATGTACTGGCTGGCCTCGGACTCGACCTGCACTTCCAGCTGGTCTTCCGACAGGCCGGCCGGCAGGATGATCTTCTTGGTGATGACCGCGGCGGGCGGCATGCCCAGCGCCACGTGTTTGGCCTTGGTGCCGCTCTTTTTCCAGACGCGGCGCACCGCCTCGGCCACCTGCTCGATGTTTTCGATGTTGCCGTCCACGACCGCGCCACGCGGCAGCGGCTCGGCGGCATAGCGCTCCAGGCGCAGTTCACCCTTGCCGGCGTCTTCCAGCTCGACCAGGCGGACGCCCGACGTGCTGATATCGAGTCCGGCCAGCGGCGGACTGGATTTCCCGAACAAGGAAGCTAGATTGATCACGAGCGTACTCCTCGGCTGCCCTCCCGCCTACGCAGGATCTTGTGTTGAACGCCCGCTGGGGGGTATGTCCTGTTGATTCACTCAGCTGAAACAATGAGTTGGTGCATATTTATGAGGCACCGCGTTAGATCGTACTTAAAAGGATGCACCCAGACAAGATATTTCTATGAGGGAACACATCAATCCGGCGCGTCCGCGCCACACTCTGGCGCAGAGTGTTATCACCCCTGCCACGACCGTTTCCAGCTTGCCATTGTTCTGCTTGCTTAGGCTTAAGTTCTGGCTCAGCAGTCCGTGTGTCAGGTCCGAAAGCCCTGACTTATAATGGGACGGTTCAAGGGAGTAAAAACCAGCATGAAAGAGAAAAAATCGCCCGCATCGGGCGCCTCGAAGTACAGCGCCAAGCGCCTGATCCTGATGGCCTTCGGCGCCCTGACCGGCCTGGCCGCCATCGGCGTGCTGGTGCTCGTGTTCGCGCTCGCGATGGCCTACCCGAATTTGCCGGCGCTCGACACCATCACCGACTACCGGCCCAAGATGCCACTGCGGATCTTCACCGCCGATAACGTCCTGATCGGCGAATTCGGCGAGGAGCGCCGCACCCTGGTGCGTTTCAAGGACATCCCGGACGTCATGAAGAAGGCGGTGCTGTCGATCGAGGACGACCGCTTCTACGAGCACAGCGGCATCGACTACTGGGGCATCCTGCGCGCGGCGTTCCGCAACGCCACCACCAGCACCCGCCAGGGCGCCTCGACCATCACCCAGCAGGTGGCGCGCAACTTCTTCCTCTCGTCCGAGCAGACCTTCAAGCGCAAGGCCTACGAAGCGCTGCTGGCCTGGAAGATCGAGAAGAACCTCTCCAAGGACCAGATCCTCGAGCTCTACATGAACCAGATCTACCTGGGCCAGCGCGCTTTCGGTTTCCAGTCGGCGGCCCAGATCTATTTCGGCAAGGACCTGCGCGACATCAGCGTGGCCGAAGCCGCGATGCTGGCCGGCCTGCCGAAGGCGCCATCCGCGTATAACCCGGTGGTCAACCCGACCCGCGCCAAGACCCGCCAGCAGTACATCCTGCAGCGCATGCACTCGCTCGGCTACATCAACGACGCCCAGTACGCGCAGGCGAAGGACGAGCCGCTCAAGATCAAGACCGACAGCACCGCCTTCGGCGTGCACGCCGAGTACGTGGCCGAGATGGCGCGCCAGCTGGTCTACGAGCAGTTCAAGGAAGACACCTATACCCGCGGCCTGAACGTGTTCACCACCATCACCAAGGCCGACCAGGACGCGGCCTACCTGGCGGTGCGCCGCGGCGTGATGGACTACGAGCGCCGCCAGGCCTACCGCGGCCCGGAATCGTATATCGACATCCCCAGGAGCAAGGGCGAGGCCGAGGAAGCCATCGAGGCCGAGCTGGCCGAGCATCCGGACAGCGACAACCTGGTCGCCGCCATCGTGCTGCAGGCCTCGCCGTCGAAGGTTTCCGCCACCATCGCATCGGGCGAAACCATCGAGATCAGCGGGCCGGGCCTGTCCTTCGCCAAGGCCTGGCTGGCGGAAAAGGCGGCGCCAAACCGCCGCCTGCGCCGTGGCGCCGTGATCCGCGTGATGCAGAACGACGAATCGAAGTGGGTGATCACCCAGATGCCGGAAGTGGAATCGGCCTTCGTTGCCGCCAGCACCGAGGACGGCGCGATCCGTGCGCTGGTGGGCGGTTTCGACTTCAACCGCAACAAGTTCAACCACGTCACCCAGGCCTGGCGCCAGCCGGGCTCCTCGTTCAAGCCCTTCATCTACTCGGCCTCGCTCGAACGCGGCCTGTCGCCGGCGACCGTCATCAACGACGCCCCGATCTCGTTTGACGCCGGCCAGACCGGCGGCCAGGCCTGGGAGCCGAAGAACTACGACAACCGCTACGAAGGACCGATCACCATGCGGCGCGGCCTGACGCAGTCGAAGAACATGGTCTCGATCCGCATCCTGAACAAGATCGGCGCGCGCTACGGCCAGGAATTCGCGACCCGCTTTGGCTTCGACGCCGAGCGCAACCCGGCCTACCTGACGCTGGCCCTGGGCGCCGGCTCGACCACGCCGCTGCAGATGGCCGGCGCCTACGCCGTGTTCGCCAATGGCGGCTACCGCATCAGCCCCTACATCATCTCGAAGGTGACCGACAGCGACGGCAAGGTGCTGTCAGAAGCGCGTCCGGAACGCGCCGGCGTCGAGGCCAACCGCGTGATCGACGCCCGCAACGCCTTCCTGGTCGACAGCATGCTGCGCGACGTGGTGCGCTACGGTACCGCGAACAAGGCCATGGCGCTCAAGCGCACCGACCTCGCGGGCAAGACCGGCACCACCAACGACTCGATCGACGCCTGGTTCGCCGGCTACAACCCGAAGCTGGTGGGCGTGGCCTGGATCGGCTACGACCAGCCGAAGAACCTCGGCAACCGCGAGACCGGCGGCGGCCTGGCCCTGCCGATCTGGATCAACTACATGGGCAAGGCGCTGAAGGGCGAGGAAAACATCGATCGCGAGGTGCCGCCGGGCCTGATCCTGGCCAACGGCGAGTACTACTATGCCGAGACGCCGCCGGGCACCGGGGTGACGACGCTGGACGTGGGCCCGCCGCCGGCGCCGGCCGAGCAGAAGCAGCGCGACGCGGTCAGGAACGAACTGTTCTGATTTTTGACCAAATGGTAAAAAAATTGGCAGCCCGCGGGCTGCCAATTTTTTGTAGGGTGGACGGGTTTCCCGTCCGCGCGTCCAACCAACACATGAATTGCCGCCGCCTCTTTTTATACGCGATTTGAACGCGCGGACGGCGAAGCCGTCCACCCTACGGAATCGTGGTCAATTCACCGAACGATCAGCCCATCGAGACCGGCGCCCCGCCCTGCTCCGTCACATACTGCGACAGCGAGGCGAACAGCTCGGTATCGTCGCGGGTATTGCGCCACTGGTCGCCGACGCGCTTGTAGTGGTAGCCGCCCGAGCGCGCCGCCACCCACATTTCCTGCAGCGGCGCCTGGCTGTTGATGATGATCTTCGACGCATTGCCCAGGAATTCGACTTCCAGCACGTTGCCGCTGCGCTTGCATTCGACGTCGACCACGTCGTCGTCGTTGAGCTTGTCGAGGCAGGCCTCGATGCGGTCCAGGGTGCTTTCGGCCAGCGCCAAAAATTCGGAATCGGTCATGCTACACTCCAAAGTCTGCTAATTAAACCCCCATTCTAATCGTGAAGTCCACCATCGCACTTCTTTCCGGCGCAGCCGTACTTGCCGCCCTGGCCGGCTGCGGCCAGACGGGCCCGCTCTACATGCCGAACCCGCCCGCCAAACCGGCCCCGGCCGCCACGGCCGCGGCCAATCCGCAGCCCGCTCAACCCGTTCCGTCCAACAACGCCTCCGTCCCGGCACCCACCAAGTAAAAAGTCCTCTTCATGTCGCACTTCCAGTACCAGAACGGCGTCCTGCACGCCGACAGCGTTGCCCTGCCCGCCATCGCCGAACAATTCGGCACGCCCACCTATGTCTATTCCAAGTCGGCGCTGCTGGAGAATTTCAGCGCCTACTCCGATGCCTGCCGCGGCCGCGACGCACTGGTGTGCTACGCGATGAAGGCCAACTCGAACCTGGCCATCCTGGACCTGCTGGCGCGCGCCGGCGCCGGCTTCGACATCGTCTCGGGCGGCGAACTGCTGCGCGTGATCGCCGCCGGCGGCGATCCGGGCAAGACCATCTTCTCGGGCGTCGGCAAGACCGTCGAGGAAATGCAGCTGGCACTGGAAAAAGGCATCCTGTGCTTCAACGTCGAGTCGATCCCGGAACTGCACCGCCTCAACGACGTGGCCGGCAGCATGGGCAAGCGCGCGCCGGTGTCGCTGCGCGTGAACCCGAACGTGGACGCCAAGACCCATCCCTACATCGCCACCGGCCTGAAGGCCAACAAGTTCGGCGTCGCTTTCGACGATGCGCTGGCCACCTACCGCACCGCGGCCTCGCTGCCGAACCTGGACGTGGTCGGCATCGACTGCCACATCGGCTCGCAGTTGCTGGACGACGCACCTCTCTTGGAAGCGCTGGACAAGCTGATCGAGCTGATCGACACCCTGGCGCTCGAGGGCATCCATGTGCACCACCTCGACATCGGCGGCGGCCTGGGCGTGAACTACGGCGCCGAGGGCGACAAGCCGCCGGTTCCGGTGGGCGACTACCTGGGCCGCCTGTTCGCCCGCATCGACGCCTGGCGCGCCGAGAAATACGAGGGCAAGCCGGTCAAGGTGATCTTCGAGCCGGGCCGCTCGATCGTGGCCGATACCGGCGTGCTGCTGACGAAGATCGAATACCTCAAGCCGGGCGTGGAGAAGAATTTCGCCATCGTCGACGCGGCCATGAACGACCTGATGCGCCCGACCCTGTACCAGGCCTGGATGGGCGTGCAGCCGGTCAGCCCGCGCGAAGGCGCCAAGCTGACCTATGACGTGGTGGGTCCGGTGTGCGAATCGGGCGACTGGCTGGCGCGCGAGCGCGAACTTGCCGTCGAGCCGGGCGACCTGCTGGCAATCATGACCGCCGGCGCCTATGGCATGACGATGGCCTCGAACTACAACACCCGCGGCCGCGCGGCCGAGGTGATCGTGGACGGCGACCGGGTGCACGTGATTCGCCAGCGCGAGAATCCGGCCGATCTGTTTGCGCTGGAATCGATGCTGAAGTAGGGTGGACGGCTTTGCCGTCCGCGCGTTCAACAAAATCATGCGCCGTCACGGCGCATCCGGGAGCTGAACGCGTGGGCGGGAGACCCGCCCACCCTACGATATCGCGGCCTTTTGAGCCTTCCGGGCCGCGCTCCAGTACACGCGCAACCCCAGCAGCGCCGCCACGATCACACCGAAAATGATCGGCTCCTGGAAGTCGTTCTTGCCCGCCTTCATCCACCAGAAATGCAGGATGCCCAGCGGCGCCACCACATAGATCAGGCGGTGCAGCCACTGCCAGCGCTTGCCGCCCAGCCGCCTGATCATCGCATTGGTGCTGGTCGCCGCCAGCGGAATCAGGAGGACGAAGGCGATGAAGCCGACCGTGATGAAGGGCCGTTTCACGACGTCCTTGAGCATGGCCGCGACGTCGAAGAAATGGTCGAACCAGAAGAAGCAAGTGAAGTGCAGCAGCGCATAGAAGAAGGCGTATAGCCCCAGCATGCGGCGCAGCCGCACGACCCAGTTCCAGCCGGTGAGACGGCGCAGCGGCGTCACCGCCAGCGTGATGCACAGGAAGTACAGGGTCCAGTCGCCGGTGCCGCGCGTGAGGAATTCGAGCGGCTCGACCGGCACGCCCTGAAACACCAGCCAGGCCATGCGCAGGAAAGGCAGCAGTGCCAGCACGAACACCACCGCCTTGATCGTGCCGAGCTGCCTGGTGGACGGAGTGAACGCCATCAGTAGAACTTCTTCAGGTCCATGCCGCTGTACAGCGAGGCGACCTGGTCGTAGCCGTTGAACATCAGGGTCTTGCGCTTGCGCTGGAAGAAGCCATCCTCGCCGATGCGGCGCTCGGTGGCCTGCGACCAGCGCGGGTGGTCCACGTTCGGATTCACGTTCGAATAAAACCCGTATTCGTCCGGCGCCGAATCGTGCCAGGCGGTGCGCGGCTGGCGGCTCACCAGGCGGATCCGGACGATCGACTTGGCCGACTTGAAGCCGTACTTCCAGGGCACGATCAGGCGCACCGGCGCGCCGTTCTGGTTCGGCAGCACCTGGCCGTACATGCCGACGGTGAGCAGCGTGAGCGGATGCATGGCCTCGTCCATGCGCAGGCCTTCCACATAGGGCCAGTCGAGCACACCGCTGCGCAGGCCCGGCATCTGCTTGCGGTCGGCCAGGGTGGTGAACTCGACAAATTTGGCGGAACCTAGCGGCTCGACCTGCTTGAGCAGGTTCGACAGCGAATAGCCGACCCAGGGAATCACCATCGACCACCCTTCCACGCAGCGCAGGCGGTAGATACGCTCTTCCAGCGGCGCCAGCTTGAGGATGCGGTCGATGTCGAGGGTAACCGGCTTCTTCACCTCGCCCTCGATGGTCACCGTCCACGGCCGGGTGCGCAGGGTGTGCGCGTTCTGGACCGGATCGCCCTTATCAAGGCCGAATTCGTAGAAGTTGTTGTACGAGCTGGCGTCCTTGAAGGAGGTCGGCGCTTCCTGCGTCGACAGCGCCGCGTTGCGGGTGGCGGCGAGCTTCACGCCTTGCGCAAAGGCCTCGCGGTTGGCCATTTCCCAGATGCCGGAGCCGACCGCCGCGGTGGCGGCGATACGGGCGATGAATTGGCGCCGGCCTTCGTAGACTTCGCGCGGCGTGATCTCGGACGGATACGGGAGGTCGATCCCGTTCGGACTGCGTTTGAAAAGCATGACTGACTCCGCTACAGAGAGGAACTTCAGGTTACACCAGCCGGCCCGGGCGCACGTTAGCGCCGCCTGCCGTCCGGCAAGGATGAGGCCCGGCACGCTGGACAAAAGCGCGTCAGGCCCCGCCCGCTGCCCTACCCGGTGGGAAAGGCGAGGATGAAACGGGTGTCGGGACCGTCCGACTGCAGCATCGCTTTGCCACCGTGCAGGTTCATGATGGCGCTGACGATGGACAGGCCCAGTCCCGTCGAGCCTTCCGCATCGCCGCGGGCGCTGTCGACCCGGTAGAAACGGTCGAACAGGTGCTCCAGGTGCTCGCGCGGAATCGGGGCGCCCACGTTGCTCACGCTGAGCTCTAGCATGCCGGGGCGCGGCGCGGCGTGCAGCCTGATGGTGCTGCCCGCATCCGCATGGCGCACCGCGTTCGAGACCAGGTTGGCCAGTGCGCGCCGTACCAGCGCCGGGTCGGCGGCGAAGCGGCCTTCCCCGCTGCATTCCAGGCGCAGGCCGCGTTCCTCGGCCATGCCCTCGAAAAAATCCGCCACCCGTTCCAGCTCATCGAGCGCCACCAGCGGCTGGCGCGCCAGCACCACTTCGTCCTGGCCGGCGCGGGCAAGGAACAGCATGCTCTCGATCATGCGCGCCAGGCGCTCGAGTTCCTCGATGTTCGAGGCCAGCAGCGCTTCGTATTCTTCCCGGCTGCGGCCCTGCCCGAGCGCGACCTGGCTTTGCCCGATCATGTTGGTCACCGGCGTCCTGAACTCGTGCGCCAGGTCGGCCGAGAAGCCGGACAGGCGCGCATAGCCGTCCTGCAGGCGTTGCAGCATGGCGTTGAAGGCATCGATCAGTGGCCACAGCTCGGACGGCGCGGCGCCGATGTCGAGCCGCTGCGCCAGGGTGCCGGGCTTGATGAGCGCCGCATGCTCGGCGACGCTGCGCAGGGGACGCAGGCCGCGGCGCAGCATCAGGGCGGCCAGCGCGGCGGCCAGCACGGCGCCGACCGCGCAGGCCGCCAGGATATGGGCGCGGTAGCGCGCGAACATGGCGGTGCGCTCGGCATAGGCGCGCGCCACCACCACCGTCACCGGATTCCTGCCCAGGCGCGCACTGCCCGCCACGACCCGGCCGGGCGTGCCGTCCTGCGCGGTCCAGCCGGCGATGGCCTCGCGGCCGGGCGCCGGTCCGGCTTCCGGCGGCATCGGATAGCGCTCGCCGCGCGGGTTGATATCGGCCAGCACGGCGCCGCCCGGCCCGACGATGCGCACCAGCGAGTTCTCCTGGCCGCTCATGGTGTCGCGGAAGAAGTCGGGTTGGGCAAGCAGCAGCTCGGCCGCGCCCGGCCGGCCAAGCACGATCTGCACCTGGCGCAGCTTGCCCAGCAGCTGCAGGTCGTCGCGGCGCGCGATCTCGGCCACGAAGGCGCGGTACAGGTAGATGCCCAGGCCCGCCGCGCTGAAGGAAACGATCAGCACGAAGGCGAGCGTCACGCGCAGGGTCAGGGAATGGCGCCAGGAGGGTTTCATGCCGGGGCCTGCGCCTCGCAGACGTAGCCCATGCCGCGCCGCGTGTGGATCAGTTTGTGGGTATAGGGATCGTCGATCTTGCGCCGCAGGCGGCGCACGGCGGCGTCGATGACATTGGTATCGCTGTCGAAGTTCATGTCCCAGACCTGGGACGCGATCAGGGCGCGCGACAGCACCTGGCCCTGGCGCCGCGCCAGCAAGTGCAGCAGCGCGAACTCCTGGGCCGTGAGCGCAATGGCCTCGGCGCCGCGCCGCACGCGGCGGCGCAGCACGTCGATCTCGAGGTCGGCGATCCGGATCAGTTCTTCCTCGCGCACCGGCCCGCGCCGCAGCAGGGTGCGGATGCGCGCCACCAGCTCGACAAACGCGAAAGGCTTGACCAGGTAGTCGTCGGCGCCCAGTTCCAGCCCGCGCACGCGGTCCTCGACCTCGTCGCGCGCCGTCAGGAACAGCACCGGGATCTGTTCGGTATCCGGGTCGGCGCGCAGGGCTTCGAGCACCTGCCAGCCATCCATGCGCGGCAGCATCACGTCCAGCACGACCAGCTCGATCTCTTCCTCGCGGGCGATGGCCAGGCCGTCGCGTCCGTTGCGCGCGAGCCGCACGGCAAAGCCCGACTCGGCCAAGCCGCGCTGGAGGTAGTCGCCGGTCTTCGGCTCGTCTTCGATCACCAGAATGCTCATACGTTTCATTCTATGCCGGAGCGCGCCCGCGCGACATGACAGGATTGTCATCTGGCGGTCATCCTGGCGTGGGCGGGCGCATGACAAGATGGCGTCCATCCCATGTCGAAGGAAGACCATGTCCCGGAAACTCATCATGCTTCTCGCCGCGCTGGCCGCGGCCCCGGCCGGCGCCCAGCTGCGCCAGCAGCCGGCGCTCGGACTGGAAGCGGCCAACCGGCTGGCGGCGCGCGCCATCCAGTCCTGCCGCAGCGAAGGCCGCGCGATCGTCGTGGCCGTCGTCGACCAGGGCGGCAACCTGGTGGCCCTGCAGCGCGACGACGGCGTCGGCCCGCACAATACCGAGGCCAGCCGGCGCAAGGCGTATACCGCGCTGTCGACCCGCAAGCCGACCCTGCTGCTGGCGCGCGACGCGCAGGCCGCGCCGGACACCCGCAACCTGGCCAGCCTGCCCGAACTGCTGCTGCTGGGCGGCGGCGTGCCGCTGCTGGCGCAGAAGCAGGTCGTCGGCGCCATCGGCGTGGCCGGCGGCGGCGGGCCGCTGAACGACCATGCCTGCGCGCAGCGCGCCATCGGCGCCGTGCCCGAGCTCGACCAACCGACGCCGTGATTTTTTTGTTTTAATTTAGGAGAAGATGATGCGAACCATCCCCCGACTCGCCCTGGCCAGCCTGCTGGGCTTTGCCAGCATCGCGGCAAGCGCCGCCCAGAACCCGCTCAGCGTGCACGTGCTCGACCTGCAGAGCGGCCAGCCCACCGCCGGCATCGAGGTCACGCTGGAACAGCGCGCAGGCAGCGGCTGGCGCGAACTGGCGCGCGGCGTCACCAACGCGCAGGGCCGCATCCCTGCCCTGTATCCGGAGAATAAACCGATGCCGGCGGCCGACTACCGCATCGTGTTCAAGACCGGCGAGCACTACAAGCGCAAGGGACAGGCCAGCTTCTTCCCGCAGATTCCGGTCGAGTTCACCGTGGATGCGCCGGCCCAGCACTACCACGTGCCCCTGCTGCTGAGCCCCTTCGGCTACTCGACCTATCGGGGCAACTGAGGTTTACAGCTCGCCGTAGGAGTGCAGCCCCGACAGGAACATGTTCACGCCCAGGAAGGCGAAGGTCGTCACCAGGAGGCCCACCACCGACCACCAGGCCGCCACGCGGCCGCGCAGGCCCGACATGAGGCGCATGTGCAGCCAGGCCGCGTAGTTGAGCCAGACGATCAGGGCCCAGGTTTCCTTCGGGTCCCAGGACCAGTAGCCGCCCCAGGCTTCGGCCGCCCACAGAGCGCCCAGGATGGTGGCGACGGTGAAGAAGGCGAAGCCGACCGAGATCGACTTGTACATCACGTCGTCCAGCACTTCCAGGCTCGGCAGGCGGTCGGCCAGGATGCCGTGCGATTTCAGCAGGTAGGCGCAGCCGACCATGGCGGCCAGCGCGAAGGTGCCGTAGCCGATGAAGTTGGCCGGCACGTGGATCTTCATCCACCAGCTCTGCAGCGCCGGCACCAGCGGCTGGATCTGGGCGGCGTCGCGCGACACCGTGTACCACAGCAGGAAAGCCACGGCGGCGGCGATGATCAGGAGCACGAAGGGGCCCAGCTGGCGGGTGGCATAGCGTTGTTCATAGTAGAGGTAGAACAGCGCGGTGATGATGGCGAACAGGATGAAGACTTCATACAGGTTCGACACCGGGATGTGGCCGACATCCGGGCCCATCAGGTAGGACTCGTACCAGCGCACCATCATGCCGACCGAACCGAGCACCACGCCGGCCCAGCACAGCTTGCTGCCGACCGAACCGCCGAATGCCGAGCGGCCGGCCAGGCCGACCCAGTAGAACACGGTCGAGAACACGAACAGCGCGCTCATCCAGAGGATGGCGGACTGGCTCGACAGCATGTATTTCAGGAAGAATTTCTGGTTCGCGGCATCGATGGCGCCGCCGTACAGGGAAATCGCCCACAGCGACAGCACCGCCACCAGCGGCAGCAGCCAGCGCATCGGCTTCCAGTACCAGCCCAGCAGCGCGAAGGTCGGCGCGCTGAGCACCAGGATCACCTGTTCGTAGATGTCCATGTGGTGGGCGTAGCGGTTCAGCGCGAACAGCGCCCCCGCCAAGAGGGCGGCGCCGTACAGCCAGTCGAAGGCGTTCAGGCTGCGGAAGAAGCCCGGTTGCTGGACATAGGCCCCAGTTTTGCCGGTTTGGGCTTGCGACAGTTCCATCTTGGTCTCCTTGCCGCGGGCATCAGGCCGGCTGCGGCAGTTTTACTTTCAAATCGTCGAATTCGCGCTCGAAGTCGAGCGTCTTGCGCTGGGTGCTCATGGCCATCAGCGCATGCGCGCCGCCATCGGTATCGCGCACCCACACCCACATGCGCCGTTCACGAATATAAAACATTGCGAACACGCCGGCTACCAGCAGCACGCAGCCGAGGTAGACGATGTTCTTGCCCGGCGAACGGGTCAGCTGCAGCACCGATGCCTTCACTTCGTTGAACTCTTCCAGCTGCAGGTAGACCGGGGCGCCGTAGAACACGCTGTCCGACAGCGCATTGGTGGCCAGCTGCAGGAAGCGGCCGTTGGCCTCGCTCGCTTCGACCGGCGCCAGGCCGGCGCGCGCATTGGCGGCCTGCCACAGCTCCCACAGGGCGCCGTTGAGCATCTTCATGAAGATGCCGGCGGCCTTTTCCTGCTCGGCCGGCGGGATCTTCTCGAGGAACTGCGAGACGCCGACGAAGCCGCCACGCCCCCCGCCCTCGCCGGCGAAGATGGCCAGGGTGCGCGCAGCGGACTCTTCCAGCTGGCCGCCCAGGCCCGCCTGCTGCTCCGGCGCCAGCGCGCGCGCCGCGTAGCGCCGGGCCGCATCCTGCCGCAGCGAGGCATCGGCCAGCGCCGCGCGCAGGCGCATCCAGGTGCGCACGCTGTACTCGGCGTCCGCCGGAATGCGCAGGAAGCTGAAGTTTTCCGAAGGATTGCTGCGCACGCCGGCCAGGTAGACCTGGGCGCCGTCGAGCGTGAGCGGCTGCATGTAGTTCATGAACTCGCGCGCCTGGCCGGTCTTGTCGCGCAGCTTGTACTGCACGCTCGGGCCGACGTTCTTCAGGTCCTTGGCATGGTCGCTCCTGGCCGCCGAGCCGGAGGCCTTGCCGAGGGTGGCGCTGAGCTGCTCGTTGAAGGAGGTGTTCTTGGCTACCGCGCGCGCATCCTGGCCGGCCGCGATGTTCTCGACGTTGAAGGGGCGGAAACCAGACCATTCCACCGACCAGGTCTCGCCCCCTTGCTTGAGCTCGGTGCTGGAGCCCACCGTGCCTTCAATCTGGAAGGCCTTGTCGGCCGTGCCGCTCATCGGGAAACCGGTGAGCTTGAGCTTGCTGCCGCCGTCGTCGAAGCTCGACTGGTAGACGGCGATGCCCTTGTAGATCAGCGGGTGGTTGACCCGGATGGAGGCCGGGAAGGTCTTGCCGGTTTCATGGTCGCGCACGGTGACGTCGCTGGCGAACAGCTTGGGCATGCCGGTCGAGTAGAAGTCGATGTGGAATTTTTCGAGCTTGATCGAGAACGGCAGTTCCTGCACCAGCACGCCCGAGGCCTGCGGCAGCAGCGCCGTATCGCTGGTCTGGCCTTCGGCGATCAGGGTATTGCCGCGGAAGGTCGGGTTCGAGATGCCGAGGCGGTGCTGGGCCGGGATGTCGGCGATCACGCCGCTGCCGCCGAATGGCGTCTTGCCGAAGAACCACTGCTGGAACTTGACCGGCAATTCGGAGTCGAGCATCCCGCCCAGCAGGATCACGATGATGGCCGTGTGCGCGAAGATGTAGCCGAACTTGTTGCCGGCGCCCTTCTTCGCCGCCACCAGCGTGCCGCCGTCCTTGTCGACCAGCCTGACCGCGTAGCCGGCGTGGCGCAGGCGTTCGGCGGTCTGGGCGGCAAGCGCAGCGCCGGCCACCGGCGCGGTCCACTCCAGCTTGTGGTGGAAGTTGCGCAGCGATTCCTCGCGCACGTGCTCGCGCCAGCTGCGCATGTCGCGCACCATCTTCGGCGCATTGCGCACCACGCACAGGGCGGTGGACACGATCAGGAAGACCAGGATCAGCAGGAACCACCAGCTCGTGTACACGTTGTACAGGCCGAGTCTGGCGAAGACCTCGAACCAGAACGGACCGAACTGGTTGACGTAGTTCGGCATCGGCTCGTTCTGCTTGAGGACGGTGCCGATGACCGAGGCGATGGCGACGATCGTGAGCAGGCTGATGGCGAAGCGCATCGACGACACCAGCTCGACCGCTTCGGCGAACCCGCGGCGGCGGGTGTTCAGTTCAATTCCGGTGGTACTCATGTTCCACTACTTCCGTAAAGCGCCAGCAAATCCGCCGAGCATACAGCAAAAAGGGCAGTCAGCTCAGCGCCGCCGCCCCTTTGTTTTTTGTAGGGTGGACGGCTTCGCCGTCCGCGCGTTCAACCTGCCAATGAACAGCCGCGTGGTATGCAAATGTAATTTGAACGCGCGGTCGGCAGAGCCGCCCACCCTACGAGAACGCAGCGCTGCTTATTTCAGGCCCGCGATATAGTCGGACACCGCCTTCATTTCTTCGGGCGACATGCGCTGTGCCAGGGTGGTCATCTGGACACTGTTCTTGCGGGTGCCGGTCTTGAAGGCGTCCAGCTGGGCATAGGTGTAATCCTGGTGCTGGCCCGACAGGCGCGGGTACTGGGCCGGGATGCCGCTGCCGGTGGCGCCGTGGCAGCTGGCGCAGGCGGCGACGCCCTTCTCGGCGATGCCGCCGCGGTAGATCTTGCGCCCCAGCTCGACGGTGTCCTTGTTCTTGGCGGCGCCCGGCTTGGCCTTCTGGGTGGCGAGGTAGGCAGCGATGTTGCGCTTCTCGTCCTCGGTCAGCATCTTGGCGTAGGTCGTCATGACCGGGTTCTGGCGGTTCGGGGTAGTGAAATCGACCAGTTGCTTGTGAGTATAGGAATCGATCTGGCCGGCCAGCTTGGGGTTGGCGACGATGGTCGAGTTGCCGGCGGCGCCGTGGCAGGACATGCAGGCCGGCAGGCCGCGCGCGGTATCGCCCGCATCGTAGAGGGTTCCGCCCTTGGCCGGGTCGGCCTTGGCGACGGCGGTTTGCGGCGCCGCGGAGGCACTACCGCACAGGACCAGGCTTGCAACCAACAAGGACTTCAAACGCGGAAACGTCAAACGATTCATACAAGCACCCTGAAAAAGTCAAAAACAGATTTTGGAATTTACAGTGAAACAGTGCAGCGGCCTTACTGGCGCCCCCTGAGCGGAGCATCAATGAACCCCTTATTGTACAATAGCTTTGTTTCCCCATCGCCATTTCGTTGTCATTTACACCTTCCCTTATGTCCAAACTTTGGCAGGCCCGGTTCTTCACGACCGTTAATCAGTTGCGCGATCTCCCGGGCACCCAGGTTCCCGAAATCGCCTTCGCCGGGCGCTCGAACGCGGGCAAATCCACGGCGATCAACATCCTCACCAACCAGAAGGGCCTGGCGTTCGCCTCGAAGACCCCTGGCCGCACCCAGCACATCAACTATTTCTCGATCGGCGGCGCCCACGTGGGCCAGCACCGCAAGGACCCGACCATCGTTGACGAGATCCAGGCGCTGCTGGTCGACCTGCCGGGCTACGGCTATGCCGAAGTGTCGGGCACGGCCAAGCTGCACTGGCAGAAGCTGCTGGGCGACTACGTCCAGCGCCGCGAGCAGCTGGCCGCGCTGGTCCTCATCATGGATTCGCGCCGCCCCTTCACCGACCTCGACGTGCAGATGCTGGAATGGTTCGCCCCGACCGGCAAGCCGATCCACTGCATCCTGACCAAGGCCGACAAGCTCAACCAGAACGAAAAGACCAACGCCCTGCGCCAGGCGCGGCAAATCCTCGACAGCTACGTCGACGAGGACGGCGAAGGCTTCCCCTTCACGGTGCAGCTGTTCTCGGCGCTCAAGCGCATCGGCATCGAGGAGGCGGACGCCAAGATCCTCGAGCTGCTCGGGCTCGACCGCGACGACGCGGCCCTGAACGACGCCGACGAAGATTCGGATTCGGAATAATCCCAGACTCGCCGGGACAACATTGGAACTGACATGACCATCATCACGCCCGCCACCTATCCTGCTGCCCGCATGCGCCGCATGCGCCGCGACCCGTTCTCGCGCGCCCTGATGCGCGAAAACGTCGTCACCGCCTCGGACCTGATCTACCCGGTCTTCATCCTCGACGGCGAGAACCAGCGCCAGCAGGTGGCCTCGATGCCGGGCGTGGAACGGGTATCGGTGGACCTGCTTCTGAAGGTGGCCGAGGAATGCGTGGCGCTGGGCATCCCGATGCTGGCGCTGTTCCCGGTGGTCGATGCTTCGCTCAAGACCTATGACGGCGTGGAGGCGACCAATCCGGACGGCCTGGTGCCGCGCGCGGTGCGCGAGCTGAAGCGCCGTTTCCCGGAACTGGGCATCATGACCGACGTCGCCCTCGACCCCTACACCACCCACGGCCAGGACGGCCTGCCGGACGAGAACGGCTACATCGTCAACGAAAAGACCATCGAGATGCTGGTCAGGCAGTCGCTGGCGCAGGCCGAGGCCGGCGTGGACGTGGTGGCGCCCTCGGACATGATGGACGGCAGGATCGGAGCCATTCGCGGCGCGCTCGAACAGAACGGCCACATCCACACCCGCATCATGGCCTACTCGGCCAAGTATGCATCAAGCTTCTACGGCCCGTTCCGCGACGCGGTGGGCTCGGCGGCCAACCTGGGCAAGGCCGACAAGAACACCTACCAGATGGATCCGGGCAACAGCGACGAAGCGCTGCGCGAAGTGGCGCTCGACCTGGCCGAAGGCGCCGACATGGTGATGGTCAAGCCGGGCATGCCCTACCTCGACGTGGTGCGCCGCGTGAAGGACGAGTTCAAGGTGCCGACCTTTGCCTACCAGGTCAGCGGCGAGTACGCGATGCTGAAGGCGGCCGCCCAGAACGGCTGGCTGGACCATGACAAGGTCATGATGGAATCGATGATGGCCTTCAAGCGCGCCGGCGCCGACGGCGTGCTGACCTATTTCGCGCTGGACGTGGCGCGCAAGCTGAAGGGCTGAGCAAGCCCCTGCCACGAAGAAACCGCGCCGAGTGTGAACCGGGCGCGGTTTTTTATTGCCTGGCGCTCTGCCCGCTCAGTAGGCCTCGATGCTCACCGCCACCAGTTCCACCGCGTCGCCATGGACCTTGTCGTGATGCTGATGGTCGTGCCCCTGCTCGTGGCAATCCGGCCCGCACATCGGCACGACGCGCAGCCGGATCTTGCCGTCCGCCGGCGGCAACTGGCGCAGCTTTTCGCTCAGCGGCAGGCTGTAGGTCAGCGCGCCATGGGCGCCGCGGTGGCCGAACATCATGATGGTGGCCAGGTAGTGGGGGCTGGAAGCATCCACGTGCGACAGGTCGTCCGGTCCGTTCAGGATCACCATGAAGGCGTCGTGCGACATCTGCGGGAAGTTCAGGGTGACGTTCGCCACCAGCACCTGCCCGGCCGTGCGCGCCGCCTCGATCGTCGCGCCGGGCAGGTGCGCCACCGCGCTGGCCGGGGCGGCTTCGGACACCTCGCGCCGCTGCACGCTGCCGACGACGCGGGCGCGCCTGCCGTTCTGGCTCGCGACGGCATACCTGGGAATCAGATCCTCTCCCGAGCCGGGCTCGTAGTCGTAGCCGAACGGCGTCATCCAGGCATAGTCCCCGGCCCGGGTCTGGCTCACGGGCTGGCCCTTGGCATTGACGAAGAACAGCAGCGGATCGCGCGCCCAGCGGTAGTAGTCGCTGGCCCGTTCCGCTGCGGATTTCTGCTCGTCCGGCAGGTCGGTGCGCAGCTCGTAGCCGGCCGGCAGGAAAGGCAGGCCGAGCTGCATCTGCTTGCGCGTCCACACGTCCCACAGGCGGTCCATATTGCTGTGGTGCAGGAAGAAAATCGGGTCGACCGGGGACAGCATGTCGGTCATGAAACCGCGCGCTTCGACGAAATTGCAGTCGCGCGAACCGACGCAGCGGTGGATCGAATTGTGCGGGCGGGCTTCCAGGATGCCGAAGCCGGCGCTGGTGTGGTGGTTCGATGTCTTGGCGCTGCCGAAGGCGATGAAGTCGGGCGCCGCCAGCGCTGCCTGGATGGTGGCGGGCGAGACGGCATCCGCGGTGGCCAGCGAGAAGCCCGGCTGCTCGCGCCGGATGCCGCGCGCGCCCGGCTGGTCGAAGAACATGCCGCCGCGTGGATCCGTCACCATGTCGAACAGCAGGTCCGGCTCGAAACGGATGCGGCGCGACAGCAGCTGGCCGAGCTGGCTGCGCCCATCGAAACCGCTGCCGGGCAGCGACCAGTAGCCGGCGCCCGCGATCACGCCCGTGATCATGCGCTCGAAATCCTGGCGGCCGGCCAGGTAGGCCGGGTGGTTGGGATCGAGCACGTCGTCGAACATGGCGTCGGGCACCTGCTGGTCCACGGTCCAGTCCCAGTACGGCAGGGCGAAGTACGGGTCGCCGCTCAGCTCGCGGCAAATCTGTTCGAACCAGCCGAGGTAGGCGCGGTGCCAGGGCAGGAACCACCAGTTGCCGTGCGGGCAGTCCATCGTGTGGACGATGGCCTGGCGATACCAGTTGCGCGGGTCCTCGGGCGGCAGCGCCAGCATGGCGCGCACGGCCTTGGCATAGCTCTTGAGCATGCGCTTGCCATGCTTGCCGGTCGCGTTGTAGCGGCGGTAGCGACGCTGCTTGTCGTCTGCCAGGGCCATGCCGAACGGCAGCATGCCGGCGCAAAGGCCGAGGCCGGCCGTCTTCAGGACTGCGCGGCGCGACTGCTTGAAACCCTCGTGGTGCTTGTCGGTCATAAGTGCTCTCCGTTGATGTGAAGAACAATGCCTGGACCAAATACCAGGCAAATCGTGCCCCGTTTAAATAGGGGCATGACCTCAGCCTAAACGGTCCACCAGTGTGGCCGTATGGGCAAGAACAAGCTCAGCAAGGGTTTAGCGCCACTGCGGTGGCGGCTTGTATTCCGGGAACATTTCCTTGAACAGGAAGGTCATCAGCTGGTCGGTATCCTGCGGGCGCGCGCTCAGCTTGACGATGCGTCCGAGACGGTGCGAATCCCACTCGAAGTCGCCGGTCTTTTCGCGACGGATCAGCTCGATCATCTTCTTGACCACGGCGATCTCGATGTCGGGCTCGCTGCCCTGCTCCACCGTGACCTGCGTCAGCCAGCGGCGCTGGAAGTTCGGGTTCCAGCCGCGGAACTTCAGGTCCATGCTGTGGAAGGTCTTGTTCGACACCGAGAACACGCCGCCGCTCTCGTTGCGGTCTTCGCGGCCGCGGCCGTTGATGGCGGCGATGTTGGCCAGCGCATTGCGCATGCCCTTGGCCGCATCGCTTTCCTCGGCCGACGGCTGCTCGCTGCCGGTCGCCGCGCCGCGCTGGCGGCGCTTGGCGTTGATGAAGTCCTGCATGTCGACGGGTTTTTGCTCGTCGAATTTCTGCGGCGGCTTGGTTTCCTTGACCGGCTCTTCCGGCGGGGTCGTGATCGTGTCCGGCAGGCGTGCGATCTCGATGCGCTCCTGCTTGGGCACCGGAATGGACGGCATGGGCAAGGGTTTGGGGGCCTGCTGGCGCGGCGCCTCCGCCTCTTTTTGTTGCATCGGTGCGACGTAGACCACCTTGCCCTCGTCGCCCGAGGCCGGCTTGGCCTGCTTCGCGTCCTTGTCGGGCTGGAACAGCCAGATCACGACCAGCAGCACGTGCAGCAGGATCGCGCCGACCAGCGCCGGACGGTTCGGTCCCTGGCGGCCGTACGTGAGCACGGGGCGGCCCTGCATCGGCAGCGGCTGCCCGCAGTGCGTGCACACGTCGCTGTGCTCGTCGTAGATGTGGGAATGGTCACGCAAGGTCGAACGGGTTCCTGATCGGCGTCTATCAATACTGCGAGAGCCGCAGTCTAACCGTTTTGCGGCGCCTGCGCACTTTGGAAGTACTTAAAGGGCAACACAGATTACCCGGGTTTCGCGGGGAGGATGTTACGAGATGTTTCAGGCAGGCGGACGCATCCGCCTGCCGGGCGCATCAGTGCGCTGCTTCCAGCTTGGCCAGCTGGCGGTCCGTCATCGGACCGGTGCCGCTGTACTTGTCCAGGTACAGGTAGATGACCGGAGTGATGTACAGGGTGATCACCTGCGAGAAGATCAGGCCGCCGACCACGGCCAGGCCCAGCGGCTGGCGCAGCTCGGCGCCGGCGCCGATGCCCAGCGCGATCGGCAGCGCGCCCATCATCGCGGCCAGCGTGGTCATCAGGATCGGGCGGAAGCGCAGGATGCAGGCTTCGCGGATCGCGTCCTGGGGACTCATGCCCCCGTTGCGCTGGGCGTCGAGGGCGAAGTCGATCATCATGATCGCGTTCTTCTTGACGATACCGATCAGCATCAGGATACCGATCATCGCGATCAGGGTCAGGTCCATGTCGAACATCCACAGCGTCAGCAGCGCCCCCACCGCGGCGGACGGCAGGCCGGCCAGGATGGTGATCGGGTGGATGTAGCTCTCGTACAGCACGCCCAGCAGCACGTAGATCACGCCGATGGCGGTGATGATCAGGATGAGCTGGCTCGACTGGGTGTCCTTGAACACCGCCGCGTCGCCGCCGTAGTTGGTGATGATCGAGGCCGGCAGCTTCATGTCGCGGCCCATCTGCTCGATGGCGGCGGTGGCGTCGCCGAGCGGCACGCCCGGCGCCAGGTTGAAGGACAGCGTGATCGCCTGCAGCTGGCCCTGGTGGTTGACCGCCAGCGGGCCGACCGTGCGCTTGACCGTGGCGAAGCTGGACAGCTTGACCAGGTCGCCTTTCTTGGAACGCACCGAGACGCGCGACAGCGCTTCGTCGTAGTAGCGGTCGGCAGCCGCCGCTTCCAGGATCACGTAGTAGCTGGCCGCGGTCGAGTAGATGGTCGAGACCTGGCGCTCGCCGAAGGACGCGTACAGCACGGTGCGGATGTCGGCCATTTCGACGCCCAGCAGCGCGGCCTTGTCGCGGTCGATGTCGATGGTGGCCTGCAGCGCCTTGTTCTGCGAGTCGCTGGTGACGTCGCGGAAGCGCTGGTCGGCGCGCATGCGCTCCAGGAACTGCTCGGCCCAGCCGCCGATCTCGCCGCCCGACACGCTCTGCAGCGTGTACTGGTAGCGGCTCTTGGACTGGCGTCCGCCCAGCTGCAGGTTCTGCACCGGCGACATGAACACCTGCACGCCTGCCACCTGGCGGGTGGCCTTGCGCAGGGCGTCGACCACTTCCGGCATCGGCGGGCGCTCGCTGCGCGGCTTCAGCACCAGGAACATGCGGCCGGTATTGCCGCCGCCGGTGAACGAGGTCACGTCCTTCACGTGCGGGTTGGCGCGCACGATATCCACCACCTGGGCCTGCAGCTTCTGCAGCGCCACCGAGGAAGTGTCTTCCGAAGCCTCGACGGTCACGCGCAGCTGGCCGATGTCTTCTTCAGGGAAGAAGCCCTTCGGCATGGTCATGTACAGCACGGCGGTCAGCACGAAGGTGCCGAGCGCCAGCATCAGCACCAGGAAACGGTGGCGCAGCGCCATGTCCAGGGTGCGGCCGTAGCCGTCGCGCACATTGGTGAACATCGCTTCGAAGCGGCGGCCGACCCAGGACATTTCTTTCGGATCGACGTGGCCGCCATGCTTGATCAGGCGCGAGCACAGCATCGGCACCAGGGTCAGCGACACCACGGCCGAGACCAGCACGGCCAGGCCGACGATTACGGCGAATTCGCGGAACAGCAGGCCGATCACGCCCGGCATGAAGAAGATCGGAATGAACACCGCCACCAGCGAGATCGAGATCGAGATGATGGTGAAGCCCATTTCGCGCGAGCCGACCAGGGCCGCCTGCATCGGCTTCTTGCCCATTTCCATGTGGCGCACGATGTTTTCCAGCACCACGATGGCGTCGTCGACCACCAGGCCGACCGCCAGCGTGATGCCGAGCAGCGAGATGTTGTCGAGGCTGTAGCCGAAGGCGTACAGCAGCGAGAGCGCGCCCAGCAGCGAGATCGGCACCGTGACGGCCGGGATGAAGGTCGCGGTCAGGCGGTGCAGGAACAGGAAGATCACCAGGATGACCAGCACGACGGTGCCGGCCAGGGTCAGGTTGACGTCGTGGATCGCCTCGCGGATCGAGTCCGAGCGGTCGTTGACCAGGTGGATCTTGATCGACTGCGGCAGCTGGGTTTCGAAACGCGGCATCAGTGCGCGCACCGAGTCGACCACCTGCACGGTGTTGGCGTTCGGCTGGCGCTGCACCATCAGCACGATCGAGCGTTCGCCGTTCAGGCTGCCGGTGGCCTTGACCGACTGGTAGCTGTCCTCGACCTGGGCGATGTCGCGCAGGCGCACCGGCAGGCCGTCGCGGGTGGCGACGATCAGGCCGGCGAAGTCGGCGGCGCGCATCAGCTGGCCGCCGCCCTGGATGGTCAGGGTCTGGCTGGGGCCGTCCAGGATGCCGAGCGGGGTGATCGAGTTGGCCGAACGCAGCGCGGTGGCCAGTTCCGACATCGAGATATTGCGTGCGTTCATCAGGTCATGCTGGGCACGCACCCGCACTGCGAAGCGCTTGCCGCCGTTGACCGTCACCTGGGCAATGCCCGGCAGGGTCGAGATCGCCGGCGAGACCAGGTTTTCCGCGTAGTCGTTCAGCTCCGACAAGTCCATTGACGGCGAGGTCATGTGCATGAACAGGATCGGGGAGTCGGCCGGATTGATCTTGCGGTAGGACGGCAGGTCGGTCATCTCCTGCGGCAGCTGGCGCTGCACCTGCAGCAGCGCGGCCTGCACGTCGACGGCGGCTTCGTTGACGTCGATCGATTCGTCGAACTCGAGCGTCAGCGAGGTGTTGCCCTGCGTGTTCGTCGAGCTGATCATCTTGATGCCGGCGATGGTCGCGAACTGCTTTTCCAGCGGCAGCGCGACCGACGAGGCCATGTTCTCCGGGCTGGCGCCCGGCAGGTTGGCGTTGACGTTGATGACCGGCGTGTTATAGCTCGGCAACGCCGCGACCGGGATGTGCATGTAGGCCAGGACGCCGACCAGCACCAGGCTGATCGACATCAGCACCACCATCACGGGACGGCGGATACACAGTTCGGACAGGTTCATGCCTTGTCACCCTTCTGTGCGGCCGGCATCGCTGCGTTCGATGCGGCTGCATCCTGGGGCTTGGCGCCAGCCGGGCGCACCTTGCCGCCCGGACGCAGATTCTGCTTGCCTTCGGTGATGACCTTCTCGTTGCCGGTCAGGCCGGTCACGGCAGCATACTCGCCGAAGCCGTGCAGGCGCGCCACCTTGACCTGTTTCGCCTCGTTGCCCTCGCCCACCACGTACACGAAGGTGCCCTGGGTGCTGGTGATGATGGCGTTCTGCGGGATCACGACGGCGTCGCGGATGATCTGCGTGGTGACGCGGGTGGTCACGTACTGGCCCGGCCACAGCATCGCGTCCGGGTTGGCGAACTGGGCCTTCACGCGGATGGTGCCGGCGGCCGGGTCGACCGCGTTGTCCACGAATTTCAGCTCGCCGGTGACCGGCTTGGCCTCGGGTCCGGTGCTGGCCTGCACCGCCACCTTGCCGGCACGCTGGGCCGTCAGCAGTGCGCCGAGGCTTGACTCCGGCATGTTGAAGGAGACGTCGATCGGGTCGAGCTGGGTGATGGTGGTCAGGGACGTGGCCGGCTGCACAAGGGCGCCCGGATGGATGTCGATGGCGCCGACGCGGCCCGACATCGGGGCGCGGATGGTGGTGTAGCTGGCGCTGACCTGGCTGGCGCGCGCGGCCGCGGCATTGCTTGCCACCAGCGCACGCGCCGCCTCGACCTGGCTCTTGAGGGAGTCGACCGCGCTCTGGGACAGGAAATTCTGGGCCGCGAGCTCCTGGCTGCGCTTGTACTGGCGCTCGAGGTCGGCCAGGGTGGCGCGGTTCTGCGCCACCTGCGCTTCGGCGCGGGCGACGTTGGCGCGGTCGGCGCGGTCGTCGAGCGAGAACATGACCTGGCCTTCCTTGACGAACTGGCCTTCGCGGATGTGGACCTGGCGGATGGTGGCGGTGGTCTGCGGATGCAGGTCGACGGTACGGACCGGGGTCACGGTGCCGTTGGCGGACAGTTCCACGCCCACGTCCTGGCGCTGCGGCGCCACCACGTTGACGGTGGTCGGCGGCATGCCGCCCTTGCCGCCCGGCCCCTTGCCGCCTTGTCCATTGTCGGCGTGGGCACCGTCACCCTTGTTCAGGTACCAGGCGCCGGCGACGGCCAGCGCCACGACACCGACAATCCATCCCGCATTCTTCTTTTTCATGTTCGTCCCTTGCCGCCAGTCCCTGCGGCTCTTTCTCTTGTGCTTGTGTTATCCGCGCGTGCGCAAAATACGCGGTGCTGCATTCTCGCGCGGCCATGTTTCAAGATTGTGTATCCACGATGGTGTGATCACAAGCTTGCGCTTTGTCTGTCCCTTATTTGTTCGGGTAATACTCCGGCAGTACCAGAGTCACTTCCAGTCCGCCTTCCGGATGGTTGGCCAGCGCGATGCTGCCGCCATGCTGTTCGGCGATGTTGCGGGCGATGGTCAGGCCCAGGCCGGTGCCGCCGGACTCGCGCGAACGCGAGGTTTCGACGCGGTAGAACGGATCGAACACCCGGCCCAGCTCTGCCGCGGGGATGCCGGGGCCGCTGTCGCGGATACGGATGCGGGCCGCGCCGTTGATGCGGTCGACGCAGACCCGTACGTCGCGGCCGTACTTCACCGCGTTGTCGATCAGGTTGCCGAGGCAGCGGCGCAGGTCCAGCGGCCGGCCCAGCAGGGCCATGCTGGCCTGCCCCTTGAGCGTCACCTGCTGGCCGGCGTCGACGGCGTCGGCGCACACGGCTTCCAGCAGCGAATCGAGGTCCAGCATCTGCATGTTCTCGGTGGTGTCCATGCTGCGCGCCAGCACCAGGCCTTCGCGCACCATGGCCTGCATGGCCGACAGGTCGCCGATCAGGCGTTCCTGCAGCTCGACGTCCGGCACCTTTTCAAGGCGCAGGCGCATGCGGGTCAGCGGCGTCTGCAGGTCATGCGTGATCGCCGCCAGCATCTGGGTACGCTGAAAGATGTACTGGCGGATCCGCGCCTGCATCGCATTGAAGGCGGCGCTGGCCTGACGGATCTCGCTGGCGCCGCTCAAGGCGAGCGGCGCGCGATTGATGTCGTGGCCCAGGTCCTGGGCGGCGCGCGCCAGCACTTTCAGCGGACGGGTGGTCATGCGCGCCACCACGTAGGCGAGCGCGGCGATGCTGAGCAGGAACAGGCCGATGGTGACGCGGTAGTCGGTTTCGGGGCCGGTAAACGCCGAGCGCGGCGGCAGCACCGACAGGCGCAGTTCCTCGCCGTCGCGCAGGCGCACGTTCAGGCTTTCGCAGGCGCCGTGCCATTGGGTGCGGATCAGGCCGTAGAGCACGGCCTGCTGGTGCGGCATGTCGCACGAGGCCGGACGGTTGGCCGCCGAGCTGATGCCGTAGCCGTCGCCCAGGCGCGCCGCCAGCGAGCGCGCGAACCAGCTCTGCGCCGCCGCCAGCGGCTGGGGGTTGCCGACTTCCAGGCGCAGGCCCGGGCGGTTCGCCACCGACAGGTAGACCGAACGCGCCGAGGCCGGCACGATTTCGGTCGCCATCACCAGTTGTTCGGCGCGCTCGAGCAGGTGCTGGTCGCGCTGCTGCTCGATGACGCGCTGGCGTTCGAGGTCGGCGGCCAGCTGCGTCAGTGCTGCGGAGATCAGGATACCGAGCAATAGCGTGATGAACACGCGTCCGGTCATCGATCCGAAGAAGGCTTTCACGCAGGCGGCTCCACGGTCACCTGGCCGGCCAGCACGTAACCGCCGTTACGCACGGTCTTGATGATCTGGGGCATGCGCGCGTCCTCGCCCAGCTTCTGGCGCAGGCGCGAGATCTGGATGTCGATCGAACGGTCGAAGGGGTCGGCGTCGCGCCCCTGGGTCAGGTTGAGCAGCTGGTCGCGGTTGAGCACGCGGTTCGGGTGTTCCAGGAACACGCGCAACAGGCGGAACTCGGCACCCGAGAGCATGATGACCACGCCCTGCGGATTGACCAGGTGGCGCGCGGTCAGGTCCAGGGTCCAGCCGGAGAAGCGCATCTGCTGCACGTTCTCGGACGGCACATTCGAAGGCATCGCGTGCGAGCGGCGCAGCACGCTGCGGATGCGGGCCAGCAACTCGCGCGGCTCGAAGGGCTTCGGCAGGTAGTCGTCGGCGCCCATCTCGAGGCCGAGGATGCGGTCGAGCGGTTCGTTGCGGGCGGTCAGCATGATGACCGGCAGGCTGGAGGTGGCGCGCAGCTTGCGGCACAGGGTCAGGCCGTCGTCGCCCGGCATGTTCAGGTCGAGCACGATCAGGTCGGGGCGGGCGTCGTCGAGCGCCTTCCACATGCCGGTGCCGTCGGCGGCCGACATGGTGCGGTAGCCGTTCGATTCCAGGTAGTCGGCGAGCAGGGTGCGGATGTCGCGATCGTCGTCGACAATCAAAATCGTAGAGGGATTATCCATAGCCTCAATTATCCGCATCTAAAGCAAGCATGGACAGCGGTTTTGTATCGGCATGTATATGCTCATCGGCGCGAAACATATTGATACAAAGTATCGGACAGGGGAAATCCCATGGTTACAGTTTGGATCGATGATGGGAACCGTGCAGCGAGCAGTCCGGATGCAAAGTGCACACCATACTGACTCTCACCAAAGGAATACACAATGAACACCGTCCGCAAAAACATCGTGATCGTCCTGACCGCGCTCGGCATCGCCGGCGCCTCGCTCGGCGTGCAGGCGCAGACCGCCGCGCCGCTCGAGGGCCGCCACGGCCACGCCATGAGCAAGGAACAGCGCGAAGCCAAGCGCGCCGAATTCCGCCAGCTGACTCCCGAGCAGCGTCAGGCGAAAATGGCCGAGTTCCGCGCCAAGCGTGCCGAGATGCGAGCCGCGCGCCAGGCCAAGCTGGCCGAATCGCTGAAGCTGACCCCGGCCCAGCAGCCGGTGTGGCAGGCCTTCGTGGCCAGCATGAATCCGCCGCAAAAAGGCGAGCGTGCCGGCCAGCGCCTGAACAAGGAACAACGCGCCGCCTTGAGCGCACCGCAGCGCCTGGAGCGCCGCATCGCCCTGCAGAAGGAGCGCACCGCCCGCATGGAAGCGCGCCTGTCGGCCCTGAACAGCCTGTACGCGGCCCTTACGCCGGAACAGCGCAAGGTGTTCGACGAGCAGCAGCAGCGCCGCGGCGGCCGTCACCACGGCGGCCATGGCAAGATGATGCGCGGCTGATCGTCCGCATCGATGTAAAAAAGACGCCCTCGGGGCTAATACCGTTCAGTTAGCGTAAAAATGTAGGGTGGTCGGCTTCGCCGACCGCGCGTCCAAGTCACCAATGCACTGTGGCAGAGCAAAATGGAGTTGAACGCGTGGCCGGGAAACCCGGCCACCCTACGCTTAACTGAACGGCATTAGCCCTCGGGGCGTCTTTTTTGTTCAACTCAAGGCAGCTTGGCCAGCGAATTCAGGAACTTCTTTGCGTCCTGGTAGCCGATCACCCGGCTATCCGGAATTTCCTGCCCGTCCGGCCCGAACAGGATGATCCCCGGCGGCCCGAACAGCTTAAAACGCTTCAGCATCGCCTTGTCCTCGGCGTCGTTGGCGGTCACGTCGACCTGCAGCAGGATGGTATTGGCCAGCTTCGCCTGCACCGCCGGGTCAACGAAGGTGAACCTCTCCATCTCCTTACAGGACACGCACCAGTCGGCATAAAAATCCAGCATCACGGTCTTGCCGCCAGTATCGGCCAGCTCGCGGTCGAGGTCCTGCACCGTCTTGATGCGCTTGAACGCCAGGCCCTGGTGGGCGCCGCCCGTCAGGTGCGCCAGCGGGGCCAGCGCATCGCGCCCGCCGGTGGCGGCGCCGACCAGCTGCACCGCTCCCAGCACGGCAAACGCGGCCCCGGCGGCCATCGAGGCCCAGTGCCGGTGCTTGCGCAGGAGATAAAAACCATAGCCGAACAGCAGTGCGGCCCAGCCCAGCATCTGCGCCATCGGCGGCAGCACCGGCGACACCAGCCACAGGGCCATCGCCAGCATCAGCACGCCGAACAGGCGCTTGACCGACTCCATCCATGCCCCGGCGCGCGGCAGCAGCGAGCCGGCCGAGACGCCGACCAGCAGCAGCGGAATGCTCATCCCGACCGCCATCGCGAACAGGGCCGCCCCACCGATCACCACGTCGCGGGTCTGGCTGATGTAGACCAGGGCCCCGGCCAGGGGCGCGGCCACGCAGGGCCCGACGATCAGGGCCGAGATGGCGCCCATGGCGAACACGCCGGCAAGCTTGCCGCCCGACTGGCGGCCGGCGGTAGTCGCGAGCCGGGTCTGCAGCGCGGCCGGCATCTGCAGTTGGTAGAAGCCGAACATCGACATCGCCATCGCCACGATCAGGAGGGCGAACGCGCCCAGCACCCAGGGATTCTGCAGGGCGGCGGCCAGGCCCTCCCCTGCCAGGCCGGCGGCCACGCCCAGCGCCGTGTAGACGATGGCCATGCCGAGCGAATAGGTGCTTGATAAGATGAAACCGCGCGAACGGCTGACCTGGCGGCCTTCGCCGACGATGATCGAGGACAGGATCGGCACCATCGGCAGCACGCAGGGCGTGAAGGCCAGGCCCAGGCCGAGCAGGACGAAGGCCGGGACGATCGCCAGCAGGCGGCCGCCCTCGAGGATGCCGGCGATGCCGGCCATGTCCGAGGGCTGGGCCGCGGCCGCGGCGGGCGCCTGGACCGGAGCGGCGGGCGCGGCGTCCATGGCCGGCGCCGGCGCCAACGGCGCGGTCGACATCTGGGGGGCATTGGCGCCGATCGGCAGCGCGGGCGCGCCGCCGCCGCCGGAACCTGCGGACAACTGGGCAGCATGCTCCTGCGGCGGATAGCACAGGCCGGCGTCGGCGCAGCCCTGGCTCTCGGCCGTCAGGGTGAACGGACCGCTGCCCTCGACCGGGATGCGGATCACCAGCTCGCCCTTGTAGGTCTCGACATCCTTCTGGAAGGTCTCGTCGTACTTCACCTTCCCGGGCGGAATCTCGGGGGTGCCGAGCTTGACGCCGTTGGCGCGGAACGCGAAGCGCTCGCGGTACATGTAGTAGCCGTCGGCGATCTGGTAGCGCACTTCCAGTGTCTGCGGTTCGGCCATGCGCGCCTCGAAACGGAAGGCGATCGCGGGATCAAGGAAGTCCTGTTGGGCGCGCGCGGCGCCCGCATGCAGGAAGACGAACAAGGTCAGCAGCGCCGTGCAGACCAGCCACAGGCGGCGGACGGAAAATCGGATCATGGTAAGCAAGGAGTGTTGGTGCCCGCCGGAATGGTACACCGGTATGCGCATCCTTGCCTGTGGCGACGCTTAACGCGAAAAAAAACCAGGCATGAAAGCCTGGTTTTTCTTGAAGCGACCGTGATTACTCGGCGGTCGGCGCTTCTTCAGCGGTGCCGACTTCCGGACGATCGACCAGCTCGACGTAGGCCATCGGAGCGTTGTCGCCAACACGGAAACCCATCTTCAGGATACGCAGGTAGCCGCCGTTGCGGTTTGCGTAGCGCGGGCCCAGTTCAGCGAACAGCTTCAGGACCATTTCGCGGTCGCGCAGGCGCGAGAACGCCAGACGCTTGTTGGCCAGGGTGTCGGTCTTGCCAAGGGTCAGGATCGGCTCGACGACGCGGCGCAGTTCCTTGGCTTTCGGCAGGGTGGTCTTGATGGCTTCATGACGCAGCAGCGAAACGGTCATGTTGCGCAGCATGGCCAGGCGGTGGGACGAGGTACGGTTCAGCTTACGGAGGCCGTGACGGTGACGCATGGTACTTCCTTTCGAGTGTTTACATTCCAGTTCTTCGATCGTTCACGCCAGGGCATGACCGCGGACCGGTTTTGGTGGTTAAAGACTGCCCGGACAGACATTGTCCGGGCAGGTACAGCAATTACTTCTCCAGACCTGCCGGTGGCCAGTTTTCCAGCTTCATGCCCAGGGTCAGGCCACGGGATGCCAGCACTTCCTTGATTTCGTTGAGCGACTTGCGGCCCAGGTTCGGCGTCTTCAGCAGTTCGTTTTCCGAACGCTGGATCAGGTCGCCGATGTAGTAGATGTTCTCGGCCTTCAGGCAGTTCGCCGAACGGACGGTCAGTTCCAGGTCGTCCACCGGACGCAGCAGGATCGGATCGACCAGCGGAGCACGCGACGGTGCTTCGGCGGCGGCTTCGGTGCCTTCCAGGGCAGCGAACACGTTCAGCTGGTCGACCAGCACGCGTGCCGACTGGCGGATCGCTTCTTCCGGGGTGATGACGCCGTTGGTTTCGATGTTGATGATCAGCTTGTCCAGGTCGGTACGCTGCTCGACACGGGCCGATTCCACGGCGTACGACACGCGGCGGACCGGCGAGAACGATGCGTCCAGGATAATGCGGCCGATGGTCTTGTTGGTGTCTTCCGACAGGCGGCGCACGTTGCCCGGCACATAGCCGCGGCCCTTCTCGACCTTGATCTGCATGTCCAGCTTGCCGCCGGCGGTCAGGTGGGCGATGACGTGATCCGGATTGATCAGTTCCACGTCATGCGGCAGGTCGATGTCCGACGCCAGCACGGCGCCTTCGCCTTCCTTCTTCAGGGTCAGGGTGACGGAGTCACGGTTGTGGACCTTGAAGACCACGCCCTTCAGGTTCAGCAGCAGGTCGACGACGTCTTCCTGCACACCGTCCAGCGACGAGTATTCGTGCACGACACCGGCGATCGTCACTTCGGTCGGCGCGTAGCCGATCATCGACGACAGCAGCACGCGGCGCAGCGCGTTGCCCAGGGTGTGGCCATAGCCACGCTCGAACGGCTCCATCACGACTTTAGCGTGACCAGGAGCGATTGCTTCGACATCGATGATACGTGGCTTCAACAGACTGTTTTGCATGAAATGTCCTTTTCAATACCCTCGGCTCGTTACACCGATAAGGCTGATGGCATTAATAGAAAGCGCCTGCTCGGCGAGCAGGCGGTGAGACGAATTCGAATGCGATGGAAGGACAGGAATCGAGGATCCGCTGCGGTGCCAGGCCGTGCCTGCTGCACCCGCACTGCCCCGCCATCGTCCCCCGCACGAGCGGGGTTCGACGACAAGGGGACGGCAAGCCGTCCCCAGTCGACATTAACGCGAGTACAGTTCGACGATCAGCGCTTCGTTGACGTCGGCAGCGATCTCGTTACGCTCCGGGAACGAACGGAAGGTGCCTTCGAACTTCTTGGCATCGACCGAGACCCAGCTCGGGAAACCGACTTGCTCGGCCAGCGACAGTGCTTCAGCGATACGCACTTGCTTCTTGGCCTTTTCGCGCACGGCGATGACGTCGCCGGTCTTGACCTGGTACGAAGCGATGTTCACGACTTGACCGTTGACGGTGAAGGCCTTGTGGCTCACCAGCTGGCGCGCTTCGGCGCGGGTCGAGCCGAAGCCCATGCGGTAGCAGACGTTGTCCAGGCGCGATTCCAGCAGCTTCAGCAGGGTCTCGCCGGTGTTGCCCTTGCGGCGCGATGCTTCAGCGAAGTAGCGGCGGAACTGGCGCTCGAGCACGCCGTAGATACGCTTGACCTTCTGCTTTTCACGCAGCTGGTTGCCGTAGTCCGAGGTGCGAGCACCCGACTTGACGCCGTGCTGGCCTGGCTTGACGTCCAGTTTGCACTTCGAGTCGAGCGAGCGGCGTGCGCTCTTCAGGAACAGGTCGGTGCCTTCACGGCGCGACAGTTTTGCTTTTGGTCCGATATAACGTGCCACGTTGAATCCTTAAAATAATAATCACGCCCCGGAGGCATCGCGAGCGATGCGGCAGGCGCTAGTCCACCGCTGCGTTTCGATGGACGTGGCTTGAAAAAACGCCGGCCGTAGAAACGGCAGACGACAAGAGCCGGGCAGTATAACCCATTTTTGGGCTACTACACCGGTCAATTCGGTAAAACACAACGGGGCGCAAGGCCCCGTTGTTGGCTTTTCGCGACGCAGGCGAGGGTTTGCACCCTCTCCCACTGCCGAGTCAGCGTCGTATTAGATACGACGACGCTTCGGCGGACGGCAGCCGTTGTGCGGAACCGGGGTCACGTCCTGGATTTCGGTGATCTTGATACCCAGGTTGTTCAGTGCACGCACAGCCGACTCACGGCCAGGGCCTGGGCCCTTGATGCGCACTTCCAGGTTCTTCACGCCCGATTCCTGAGCGACCTTGCCTGCGGCTTCGGCAGCAACCTGCGCTGCGAACGGGGTCGATTTGCGCGAACCCTTGAAGCCGGCGCCGCCGGAGGTTGCCCACGACAGAGCATTGCCCTGACGGTCGGTGATCGTGATGATGGTGTTGTTGAAGGACGCGTGCACGTGGGCGATACCCTCGGCAACGTTCTTCTTGACTTTCTTGCGTGCGCGGGCTGCTGCTGCGGCTGCGCTGCTCTGTTGCTTGGCCATGGTCGGTTCCTAGATTATTTCTTGAGCGATTGAGCTGCCTTGCGCGGGCCCTTGCGGGTACGAGCATTGGTGCGGGTACGCTGACCGCGCACTGGCAGGCCCTTGCGGTGACGCATGCCGCGGTAGCAGCCCAGGTCCATCAGACGCTTGATGTTCATGGACAGTTCGCGGCGCAGGTCGCCTTCCACGACAAACTTCGCAACTTCGTCGCGCAGCTTCTCGAGTTCGTTATCGTCGAGGTCCTTGACCTTCTTGTTGGTAGCGATGCCGGTCGAATCGCAGATCTTCTGCGAACGTGGGCGGCCAATACCGTAGATAGCCGTCAGGCCGATCACGGTGTGCTGATGATTTGGGATGTTAACCCCTGCAATACGTGCCATTCGTTATTCCTCGAAATTAACCTTGACGCTGCTTGTGACGCGGCTCGACGCAGATCACACGGACCACGCCCTTGCGCTTGATGATCTTGCAGTTGCGGCAGATCCGCTTGACTGAAGCGTTAACTTTCATTTTGCACTCTCTTCGGTTCGTTTACTTTAATGATTTTTACTTGGTGCGGAACACAATGCGGGCCCGGGACAGGTCATACGGAGTCAACTCCACCGTTACCTTGTCACCCGGGAGAATGCGGATGTAATTCATGCGCATTTTACCCGAGATATGTCCCAGTACCACGTGCCCGTTTTCCAGCTTCACGCGAAATGTTGCGTTCGGGAGATTCTCCAGAATCTCCCCTTGCATTTGGATGACGTCGTCTTTTGCCATACGCTCTATGCCTTCCCCGCTTATCGCGACGGAATTCCGCCCTTGAAATTCGCCTTGCGCAGCAGCGAATCATATTGCTGCGACATGACGTAGTTCTGCACTTGTGCCATGAAGTCCATCGTCACCACAACAACGATGAGGAGCGACGTGCCACCGAAGTAGAAAGGAACTTTCCACTGCGAGGTCATGAACTCCGGCACCAGGCACACCAGGGTGATATAGACCGCACCGGCCAGGGTCAGGCGCATCAGGATCTTGTCGATGTAGCGTGCAGTCTGCTCGCCCGGACGGATGCCCGGAACAAACGCGCCGCTCTTCTTCAAGTTGTCCGCCGTTTCCTTGCTGTTAAATACCAGCGCCGTATAGAAGAAGCAGAAGAACACAATCGCCACCGCATACAGCAACGCGTGGATCGGCTCACCAGTCGTCAGCGAGGCGGCCAGGTCTTTCAGGAACCCGATGAACGGGCCACTGGCGTCCTTGCCTCGCGTGTACCAGTCGACGATCGTCGCCGGGAACAGGATGATCGAGGAGGCGAAGATCGGCGGGATCACGCCTGCCATGTTCAGCTTCAAGGGCAGATGGCTGGTTTGGCCACCGTAGATCTTGTTGCCGACCTGGCGTTTAGCGTAATTGACCAGAATCTTGCGCTGCCCGCGTTCCACGAACACGACGGCATACGTCACGGCCACCACCAGAATCACGATGATGATCGCGGCGATGCTGCTGATCGAACCGTTCGAGACCAGAGTGAACAAGCCACCCAGGGCCGACGGCAGACCTGCTGCGATACCGGCAAAAATGATGATCGAAATACCGTTGCCAAGACCACGCTCGGTGATCTGCTCGCCCAGCCACATGAGGAACATGGTGCCGGTCAGGAGCGTCACCACCGTGACGAAGCGGAAGCCCATGCCCGGATCGAGCACGAGACCAGGCTGCGCTTCGAGCGCGACCGCGATACCGAACGCCTGGAACAGTGCCAGTGCCACCGTGAAGTAACGGGTGTACTGGGTGATCTTGCGGCGGCCGGCTTCGCCCTCTTTCTTCAGCGCCTCGAGTTGCGGCGAGACGATCGATGCAAGCTGCATGATGATCGAAGCCGAAATGTAAGGCATGATGCCGAGGGCGAACACGGTAAAGCGGGACAGGGCGCCACCCGAGAACATGTTGAACATGCCCAGGATGCCGCCTTCGTTCTGCTTGAACAGCGCTGCCAGCTGCACCGGGTCAATCCCGGGGACCGGGATATGAGCACCGATGCGGTACACGACCAATGCGCCAAGCAAAAACCACAGCCGACCCCAGGGGAAGCCGGAAGCGGCGCTTTTACCAAGTTGTGAATTAGTCGCCAATTTTTGCTCCGATCAGGCAGGGCCGCAATTAAGCGACCGAACCGCCAGCTGCTTCGATCGCCGCTTTCGCGCCGGCCGTTGCCTTCAGGCCCTTGAGGGTCACCGCTTTGGTGATCTCGCCCGACAGGATGACGCGCACGTCGCGTGCCACCACCGGCAGGATGCCTGCTTGCTTGAGCACCAGGATGTCGATTTCGCCGACGGCCAGGTTGTTCAGGTCCGACAGACGAACTTCAGCCTTGAAGCTGGCGTTCAGCGACTTGAAGCCGCGCTTCGGCAGACGACGCTGCAGAGGCATCTGACCGCCTTCGAAGCCGACTTTGTGGAAGCCGCCCGAACGCGATTTCTGACCCTTGTGACCGCGGCCGGCAGTCTTGCCCAGGCCCGAGCCGATACCGCGGCCAACGCGACGCTTCGCGTGCTTGGCGCCGTCAGCTGGTTGAATGGTATTGAGTTCCATTGATTTCTCCGTACGTAAGCCCGAGGGCTTACGAAACAACTTTAACGAGGTACGCGACTTTGTTGATCATGCCACGCACAGCTGGGGTGTCCTGCAGCTCGGAGACCGAGTTGACACGACGCAGACCCAGGCCGCGCACGGTGGCACGGTGATCCTGACGGGTACCGATCAGGCCCTTGACGAGCTTGACTTTGACAGTGTTTGCCATGTGTGTTCCCCTTAACCCAGGATGTCTTCAACCGACTTGCCGCGCTTGGCAGCGATGTCGGAGGCAGTGCTCATTTTCGACAGGCCGTCGAGGGTGGCACGAACCAGGTTGTACGGGTTCGACGAACCGGTCGACTTGGCGACCACGTCGGTCACGCCCATCACCTCGAAGATAGCGCGCATTGCGCCACCAGCGATCACGCCGGTACCAGGCTTGGCCGGCATCATCATGACGCGCGACGCGCCGTGACGGCCCGACACGGTGTGGTGCAGCGTACCGTTCTTGAGGGGCACCTTGATCAGGTTGCGGCGGGCTTCTTCCATCGCTTTTTGCACGCCGACAGGAACTTCCTTCGACTTGCCTTTGCCCATGCCGATGCGGCCATCGCCGTCACCGACAACGGTCAGCGCTGCAAAACCCATGATACGACCACCCTTCACCACTTTGGTGACGCGGTTGATCGCGATCATTTTCTCGCGCATGCCATCATCCGGCTTGTCGCTTGCCATTTTCGCTTGCATTTTTGCCATGACGATTCTTCCTTAGAACTTCAGACCGGCTTCACGCGCGGCTTCTGCCAGCGCCTTCACACGGCCGTGGTAACGGAAACCCGAACGGTCGAATGCGACTTCGGTGATTCCTGCTTTCAGTGCTTTCTCTGCGACGCGCTTGCCAACCAGGGCAGCAGCGGCAGCGTTGCCGCCGGCGCCGGTCTTGCCTGCCAGTTCAGCACGCACTTCAGCTTCCAGCGTCGAGGCCGACACCAGCACCTTAGCGTCCGGGCTGATCAGGTTCGCATAGATGTGCAGGTTGGTGCGGTGAACCGACAGACGGTTCACGCCCAGCTGGGCGATCTTGATGCGGGTTTGACGTCCGCGACGCAGACGCGATTGTTTCTTGTCCATGTCAGCTCCGATTATTTCTTCTTGGTTTCTTTAAGCTTCACCACTTCGTCCGAATAACGGACGCCCTTGCCCTTGTAAGGCTCAGGAGCGCGGTAAGCGCGCACTTCAGCGGCCGTCTGGCCGACCTTCTGGCGATCGATACCCTTGATCACGATTTCGGTCGGGGTCGGGGTGGTCGCGGTGACGCCTTCCGGCATCGCGTGCAGCACCGGGTGCGAGAAGCCCAGCGACAGGTTCAGGGCGTTGCCCTGCACAGCTGCCTTGTAGCCCACGCCCACCAGGTTCAGCTTGCGCTCGAAGCCCTTGGTGACGCCGGTAACCATGTTGTTAACCAGGGCGCGCAGGGTGCCCGACATGGCGTTCGATTCACGGGAATCGTCCACCACGTTGAAGGTCAGCGTGCCGTTGTTGTTTTCCACTTTGACCAGGCCGTTCAGGGACTGGGTCAGGGTGCCGAGCGGGCCCTTGACGGTGATCGACGACGCGGTGATCGCGACATCGGTACCTGCCGGGACGGCGATTGGCATCTTAGCTACTCGAGACATGTCTACTCCTTAAGCCACGTAGCACAGCACTTCGCCACCGACACCGGTAGCACGTGCCTTGCGATCGGTCATCACGCCCTGCGGGGTCGAGACGATTGCCACGCCCAGGCCGTTCATGACCGACGGGATCTCGTTCTTGCCTTTGTAGACGCGCAGGCCAGGACGGGACACGCGCTCGATGCGCTCGATGACCGGACGGCCGGTGTAATACTTCAAACCGATTTTCAGTTCAGCCTTGCCACCTTCGGTGGTCACGGCGAAATCTTCGATGTAACCCTCGTCCTTCAGGACGTTGGCGATCGCAACTTTGACTTTCGACGACGGCATGTTGACGGTGGTCTTCGAAACGGTCTGTGCGTTGCGGATGCGGGTCAGCATATCGGCGATAGGATCGCTCATACTCATTGCTTATTCTCCTATTACCAGCTAGCTTTGGTCATACCCGGGATTTCGCCTTTCATGGCGAATTCGCGGAGTTTGGTACGGGCCAGACCGAATTTACGGAAAGTGCCACGTGGACGGCCGGTCATGGCGCAGCGGTTACGCTGGCGGGTCGGGGCCGAGTTGCGCGGCAGAGCCTGCAGCTTCAGGCGCGCTTCGTAACGTTCTTCTTCCGACTTCGACTGGTCGTCGATGATTGCTTTCAGAGCTGCACGCTTTGCGGCGAATTTCTCCACCAGGTCTGCACGCTTCTGTTCGCGGTTAATCAGTGCAAGTTTTGCCATGCTCTTAGTTCCTGAACGGGAATTTGAAGGCGGCGAGCAGCGCTTTGGCTTCTTCGTCGGTCTTAGCGGTGGTGGTGATCGAGATGTTCATGCCACGCAGCGCATCGATCTTGTCGTAATCGATTTCCGGGAAGATGATCTGCTCTTTGACGCCGATGTTGTAGTTGCCACGGCCATCGAAGGATTTGCCGTTGACACCACGGAAGTCACGCACGCGCGGCAGGGCCACGGTGATGAAGCGGTCCAGGAATTCGTACATGCGATTGCCACGCAGGGTGACCATCGTGCCGATCGGGTAGCCTTCGCGGATCTTGAAGCCTGCGATTGCCTTGCGTGCCTTGGTGACGACCGGCTTCTGGCCGGCGATCTTGGTCAGGTCGCCAGTGGCGTGCTCGATGACTTTCTTGTCGGCGACTGCTTCCGACAGACCCATGTTCAGGGTGATCTTGGTCAGGCGCGGGACTTCCATCACCGACTTGTAGCCGAATTTCTCGGTCAGTTCGGCGACGATCTTGTCTTTGTAAATTTGTTGGAGACGGGCCATTTATCTTACCCCTTCACTACTTCGCCGTTCGACTTGAAGACGCGGACTTTTTTGCCGTCCACATCTTTGAAGCCAACGCGATCTGCCTTGCCGGTCGCAGCGTTGAACAGCGCGACGTTCGACACGTGAATCGGCATAGTCTTGTCGACGATACCACCAGTAACACCGGTCATCGGGTTCGGCTTGGTCGCTTTTTTAGCGACGTTGACGCCTTCAACGATGACGTGTTCAGCGTCTACACGCTTCTGAACGACGCCACGCTTGCCCTTGTCTTTACCGGCCAGAACGATGACTTCGTCGTTTTTACGAATCTTATCCATGTCGACTCCTTACAGAACTTCAGGTGCCAGGGACACGATCTTCATGAACTTCTCGGTACGCAGTTCGCGCGTGACCGGTCCAAAGATACGGGTACCGATCGGCTCCAGCTTGCTGTTCAGCAGGACGGCGGCATTGCCATCGAACTTCACCAGGGAACCGTCCTGGCGGCGCACACCTTTAGCGGTACGCACAACCACGGCGTTGTAAATTTCGCCCTTCTTGACGCGACCACGCGGCGCAGCCACCTTCACGGTGACCTTGATGATGTCGCCAATGCTCGCATAACGGCGCTTCGAGCCGCCCAACACCTTGATGCACAGAACTTCCTTGGCACCGGTGTTGTCGGCCACTTCGAGCCGGCTTTCGGTTTGAATCATAGTATTTTCTTTCCCAACTTAAGCCGTAGAAAACCCCACGGAAACCGTGGGCCTGCGGTCAGTCTTGGTCCCGCCATGACGCCCCTGCTGGAGCCCCATGTTTGGGTGATGGACTTTCCATTCGTTACAGGCCGCAGAACCGCGGGGGCATACTGCGGCAACACATGAACGAAGCCCGCTAGTATCACAGATACCAGCGGGCCACGCAAGACAAATTTTTAGGCTTTAGATGACCTGTGCTTGCTGCACAACACGGGTCACGGTCCAGGCCTTCGTCTTCGAGATCGGGCGACCTTCCGTGATCTCGACCGTGTCGCCGGTCTTGACCTGGTTGGTCTCGTCGTGCGCGTGATACTTGTTCGAACGCACGATGATCTTGCCGTACAGCGGGTGCTTCACGTGACGCTCGATCAGGACGGTCACCGTCTTGTCCATTTTGTCGGACACGACCTTGCCGACCAGCGTACGCTTCAGCGCCGTTTTAGTGGTGTCGTTCATTTGGCTTCCTTCGAGTTCATCACAGTCTTCACACGCGCGATGTCGCGACGTACTTTCTTGAGCTGCGCGGTATTGCCCAGCTGCTGGGTAGCGATTTGCATGCGCAGGCCGAACTGGGCCTTCAGCAGCTCATTCAGCTCCTTCTGCAGCGCTTCCTGGTCCTTGCCGCGGAGTTCCGATGCTTTCATATTCAACTCCTGTTATTGGCCGACTTGACGGACCACGAACGTGGTCGCCAGCGGCAGTTTGGCAGCGGCCAGGCGGAACGCTTCGCGCGCCAGTTCTTCAGCAACGCCGTCCATCTCGTACAGGACTTTGCCTGGCTGGATTTCAGCGACGTAGTACTCCGGGTTACCCTTACCGTTACCCATACGGACTTCGGCCGGCTTGTTCGAGATCGGCTTGTCCGGGAAGATACGGATCCAGATACGGCCGCCACGCTTGATGTGACGGGTCATCGCGCGACGTGCAGCTTCGATCTGACGTGCGGTGATACGGCCGCGGGCAACTGCCTTCAGGCCGAACTCACCGAACGACACCGAGGTGCCGCGGGTGTGCGAAATGCCGGTGTTACGGCCCTTCTGCTCTTTACGATACTTTCTGCGGTTTGGCTGCAGCATGCTTATTCTCCTGCTTTCTCAGCAGCCGGCTTGGCAGCGCGGCGGCCTGCTGGTGCGGTACCTGGCTTGGCGCCCGGACGGCCACGGCCGGCAGGCTTGCCGTCATCGCGGCGCGGGCCGCGTGGCTTCTTCTCGTCGGCCGGGGTGTCGATCACTGGTGCTTCGCCCGTTGCCGAACGATCGCCCTTGTAGACCCACACCTTGACGCCGATGATGCCGTAGGTGGTCGATGCTTCGCTGGTGCCGTAGTCGATATCGGCGCGCAGGGTGTGCAGAGGCACACGGCCTTCGCGGTACCATTCGGTACGTGCGATTTCGATGCCGTTCAGGCGGCCCGACGACATGATCTTGATGCCGACAGCGCCCAGACGCATGGCGTTCTGCATCGCACGCTTCATGGCGCGACGGAACATGATGCGCTTTTCGAGCTGCTGGGCGATCGAATCGGCGATCAGCTGCGAATCGATTTCCGGCTTGCGGATCTCTTCGATATTGACGTGCACAGGCACGCCCATGATCTTCGTCAGCGACGACTTCAGCACTTCGATGTCTTCGCCCTTCTTGCCGATCACGACGCCAGGACGCGACGAGTAGATGGTGAAGCGCGCGTTCTTGGCAGGACGCTCGATGACGATACGGCCGACCGAAGCGTTCTTCAGCTTCTTCTTCAGGAAAGCGCGAGCTTCCAGGTCTTCCTTCAGCATTTCGGCGAAGTTGCCGTTGCCAGCATACCAGCGCGACGCCCAGTTACGGGTGACCGCCAGGCGGAAGCCGGTTGGGTGGATTTTCTGACCCATCGTGTGACCCCTTAGTTACCGACAGTCACGTAGATGTGACAGGATTGTTTCGAAATGCGATCGCCGCGGCCCTTCGCACGTGCGGTGAAGCGCTTCAGGATCGGGCCCTTTTCAACGTAGATCTGCACGACCTTCAGCTCGTCGATGTCGGCGCCATCGTTGTGTTCCGCGTTGGCGATTGCCGACTCGAGAACCTTCTTGATGATGGTCGCGCCCTTCTTCGGGCTGAACTGCAGAATGTTGAGTGCTGCGTCAACTTTCTTGCCGCGGATCAGGTCTGCCACCAGGCGGCCCTTTTGTTCCGACAGGCGAACGCCTTTGAGGATTGCTTTAGTTTCCATTATCGTTTCGCCTTCTTGTCAGCAGCGTGGCCCTTGAACGTACGGGTCAGCGCGAATTCGCCGAGCTTGTGGCCGACCATGTTCTCCGACACGTACACCGGCACGTGGACCTTGCCGTTGTGCACGGCGATGGTCAGACCGATGAAGTCAGGAGTGATCGTCGAGCGGCGCGACCAGGTTTTGACTGGCTTCTTGTCTTTGGTCGCTTGCGCGGCTTCGACTTTCTTCACCAGGTGGGCGTCAATGAACGGCCCTTTTTTCAATGAACGAGTCATGTGTTATCCCTTATTTCTTGCCGCGGCGCGAGACGATCATCGACGAAGTGCGCTTGTTCGAACGCGTCTTCTTGCCCTTGGTCTGCTGGCCCCATGGCGACACCGGATGGCGACCTGCTGCCGTACGGCCTTCACCACCACCGTGCGGGTGGTCGATCGGGTTCATGACGACACCACGGACGGTCGGGCGGACACCGCGCCAACGCATCGCACCGGCTTTACCGATCTTGCGCAGGCTGTGCTCGGCGTTGCCGACTTCACCCACGGTTGCACGGCACTCGATGTGCACGCGACGGACTTCACCCGAGCGCAGGCGAACCTGGGCGTAGGTGCCTTCGCGGGCCATCAGGACGACAGCGGCGCCGGCGGTGCGGGCCATCTGTGCGCCTTTGCCCGGCAGCATTTCGACGCAGTGCATCACGGTACCAACCGGGATGTTGCGGATCGGCAGGCAGTTACCGGCCTTGATCGGTGCTTCCGAACCGTTCATCAGGGTATCGCCGACAGCGACGCCCTTCGGAGCGATGATGTACGCACGCTGGCCGTCCGCGTAGCACAGCAGAGCGATGTGCGCGGTACGGTTCGGGTCGTATTCGATACGCTCGACCTTGGCAGGGATGCCGTCCTTCTGGCGCTTGAAGTCGACCAGACGGTAGTGCTGCTTGTGGCCACCGCCGATGTGACGGGTGGTGATGTGACCGTTGTTGTTACGGCCAGCAGTCTTCGATTTCTTCTCAACCAGGGCTGCGAACGGACGACCTTTGTACAGGTCGCTGTTCACAACCTTCACCATGCCGCGGCGGCCTGGGGAGGTTGGCTTCATCTTAACGAGTGCCATTATTTAGCCTCCTCGACAAAATTGATTTCCTGACCCGGCTTGAGGGCCACGAAAGCGCGCTTGGTGTGGTTGCGGCGACCGGTGAAACGGCCCGAACGCTTGACCTTGCCTTCGCGGTTGACGGTTTGCACCGATTCCACTTCGACCTTGAACAGCAGTTCGACGGCAGCCTTGATTTCCGGCTTGGTTGCATCCGGCAGAACCTTGAACACGATCTGTTCGTTCTTTTCAGCGACGAAGGTCGCCTTTTCGGAAATAACCGGAGCCAGCAGCACCTTCATCAGGCGCTCTTCGCTGAATTTGATAGCGGTGCTCATGCGTACATCTCCTCGATCTTGGCCAGAGCAGCTTTGGTGACCAGGACTTTCTTGTAGAACACCAGCGACATCGGGTCAGCCGACTTCGGCTCGACGACGAGCACGTTCGGCAGGTTGCGCGATGCCAGTTCCAGGTTTTCATCGATGGTGTCGGTGATCACCAGGACCGATTCCAGGCCCATGCCCTGCAGCTTTTGCGACAGCAGCTTGGTCTTCGGAGCTTCGATCGACAGGTTTTCGACAACGTTCAGACGGCCTTCGCGGGCCAGCTGCGAGAAGATCGAGCAGATACCTGCGCGGAACATCTTCTTGTTGACCTTGTGCGAGAAGTTCTCGTCCGGGGTGTTCGGGAAGATGCGACCACCGCCGCGCCACAGAGGCGACGACGACATACCAGCACGAGCGCGGCCGGTGCCCTTCTGGCGCCATGGCTTCTTCGTGGTGTGGCTGACTTCTTCACGGTCTTTCTGCTTGCGGTTGCCGCTGCGCGCGTTGGCGGCGTAGGCGACCACGATCTGGTGGATCAGGGCTTCGTTGTATTCGCGGCCGAACACGGTGTCGGCAGCTGCAACGCCGGCGCCAGCTTGACCTTGCTCATTCAGGAGCTGGAGTTCCATACTTAGGCTCCTTTCTTGGCTTTGGTTTTGACAGCCGGCTTGACGATCACCTGGCCGTTCTTGGCGCCAGGAACGGCACCTTTCACGAGCAGCAGCTGACGGTCAGCGTCGATGCGGGCGATTTCCAGGTTCTGGGTGGTGACGGTAACGTCGCCCATGTGACCGGTCATGCGCTTGCCTGGGAACACGCGGCCCGGATCCTGCGCCATACCGATGGAGCCAGGAACGTTGTGCGAACGCGAGTTACCGTGGGTCTGACGACCCGAGGCAAAGTTGTAACGCTTGATGGTACCGGCGTAGCCCTTACCGATCGAGGTGCCTTGCACGTCGATTTTCTGGCCCACTTCGAACATCGAAGCATTGATGGTGTCGCCGGCTTTGAGTTCAGCGGCTTTGGTGGAATCGATGCGGAATTCACGCAGCATCGTGCCGGCTTCGACGCCAGCTTTGGCGTAGTGACCAGCAGCAGCCTTGTTCACGCGGGAAGCGCGACGCTGGCCGAAGACGACTTGCACAGCAGTGTAGCCGTCAGTTTCAGGGGTTTTGACTTGCGCAACACGGTTGTTGGACACGTCCAGCACGGTGACAGGGATCGAATCGCCGTCATCCGTGAAGATACGCATCATGCCAACCTTGCGACCGAGGAGGCCCAGGCTCATTTTTTCTCCATTCCCACCTACGATTGGGCGGGGCTAATTAGTACTACTAAAAAAGCATGGGCTAAAAAAGACGCGCCCATACCGAAGCCGGCTAGTATAACGCGCAAACGGCAACGGCGCAACAGGATAAATTCGAGGTGACCTCGGCCTGTTGCGTTTTCCGCAGTAGCTGGAGAGAGCAAGGAATCTGACCTGCTGGTCAGCACAGAAAAGGCACACCGCTGCGCCTTTTCTCTGCAGGCTACGACCATTGCTGGGAGCCTGCGATCTGGAAGTCTGGTGGGCGGTGCAGGATTCGAACCTGCGACCCCTTGGATGTCGACCAAGTATTCTAACCAGCTGAACTAACCGCCCGGGGAGCCGCATTATACGTAGCAGCGCGACAGTTTTGCAATAGCTTTTTTTCCGGCGTGTGTTGCATGCTCTCCGCCAGGCCCTGCCGGATCGCCGGTTGTCGATGCCGCCATGAAATGCTATTGTACAAATGTAGTTTGCGGGCGACCTCCCCGCCCTTCCCGCTTTTCACGTTCCCTTCGCCGGCAGATGACGGTGCGTCCAGCGCACCATGCCTGCCCTTTTTCCTGGCGTGCCCGCCTCCCGGCGGACCCGGCACGCCCCGACCCGGTCCGCCGCCCTGGGTGCGCGGACGCATCGTAGATAAGGATGATCCATGACTGTTATCGACTCGCAACGTTGGTCCCGCCCCCTCGCCCCCTCCCGCCTCGTGCTCGCCACCGACCTCGACGGCACTCTGCTGGCGGGCACCCCCGAGGCGCGGCGCCGCGTGCGCGACCTGTTCTCCGACCTGGCCGACACTCCCGCCGGCTGCCGCCCCACCCTGGTCTTCGTCACCGGACGCGGCCTGGAAACCGTCATGCCCCTGCTGAGCGATCCGACCATCCCGAACCCCGACTACATCATCGCCGACGTCGGCGCCACCGTGGTCGACCGCGAGCTGCGGCCGGTGGAGCCGATCCAGCACGAGCTGACCGCGCACTGGCCCGGCAGCCAGGCGGTGCTGCGCGCCCTGTCCGGCTTCCCGCAGCTGGTGCGCCAGAGCGTGCCGCAGGAACGGCGCTGCTCCTTCCTGGCCTCCGAGGACGCCGTCACGCCGGCGCTGCGGGCGGCGGTGGAAGCGCTCGACTGCGAGCTGCTGTTCTCGGCCGGCCGCTACCTCGACGTGCTGCCGCGCGGCGTCGGCAAGGGCGCGGCGCTGCGCCGCCTGGCCGGCGCCGCCGGTTTCGACCCAGCCAGCGTGGTGGTGGCGGGAGACACCCTGAACGACCTGTCGATGTTCGAAGCGGGCTTTCGCGGCGTGGTGGTGGGCGGCGCCGAGCCGGCCCTGGTGGAGCGCGTGCGCAGGAATGTGCGCGTGCACGTGGCCACGCTGGAAGGCTGCGGCGGCATCCTGGAAGGCCTGGCGCGCCACGGCATGCCGCTTGGCGCGGCCGCCGCGCCCAGCGCCGCGCCGGCATCGGGCGACGCCGACCTGGTGATGGTCTACCATCGCCTGCCCTACGACGAACTGGTGGTGGACGGCGTCACGCTGCAGCGCCGCCCGAAGAGCCCGAACGGCATCATGCCGACCCTGCTGAACTTCTTCGCCGGCGGACGCAAGGGCTCCTGGGTGGCCTGGTCGCAGCAGGCGTCGCGCGCGCCGGAGGGCTTCGACACCCACGTCGCGGTCGACCCGCAGCGCTACCCGCAGCTCAAGGCGGCGCGCATCGCCCTCACCGGCGAGGACATCGAGCTGTTCTACAAGAAGTTCTCGAAAGAGGCCTTCTGGCCGATCATCTTCTCCTTCCCCGACAAGGCCGAATTCCACCAGGCCCACTGGGAGCGCTTCCTGGAAGTGAACCGCCTGTTCGCCGAGCAGACCGCGCGCGAGGCCGCCCATGGCGCCACCGCCTGGATCCATGACTACAACCTGTGGATGGTGCCGGCTTTCCTGCGTCCGCTGCGGCCGGACCTCACCATCGCCTTCTTCCACCATACCGCCTTCCCCTCGAGCGACGTGTTCAACATCCTGCCGTGGCGGCGCGACATCATCGGCAGCCTGCTGCAGTGCGACTACGTGGGTTTTCACATCCCGCGCTACGTCGAGAACTTCGTCGACGCGGTGCGCTCGTTCGCGCCGGTGGAGGTGGCCGGCAGCGTGCCCTGCGCGCCGCGCTTCCTCACCTATGGCTGCGCGCTCGGGGTCGACCGCATGATGACCGCGATCGAGGTCGGCGGACGCCGGGTGGCGCTCGGCGCGCATCCGGTCGGCACCGACGTCAAGCTGATCCGGCGCCTGGCCGAGGGCGGCGAGGTGCAACGCCAGCTGGCCGAACTCGACGGGCTGCTGAAGGGCCGCACCGGCATCGTCTCAATCGAGCGCCTCGACTACGTCAAGGGCTCGCTGGAAAAGCTGCAGGCCTTCGAGCGCATGCTGGAACGCCATCCCGAGCTGCTGGGCAAGGTGACGCTGCTGAACATCGTCACCCCGGCCGCCAGCGGCATGGAGATCTACGACAGCCTGCGCGAGGAACTCGACCGCACCGTCGGCCGCATCAACGGCCGTTTCTCGACCCTCGACTGGGTCCCGGTGCGCTATTTCTACCGCTCGCTGCCCTTCGAGGACGTGGTGGCCCACTACGCCGCCTGCGGCATCGCCTGGATCACGCCGCTGCGCGACGGCCTCAACCTGGTGGCCAAGGAATACGTCGCCACCCGCGATGCGGTGGGACGGCCCGGGGTGCTGATCCTGTCCGAATTCGCCGGCGCCGCGGTGGAGCTGCACGGCGCCCTGCTGGTCAATCCCTACGACGCCAATGCGATGAGCGAGACCCTGTACCAGGCGATCAGCATGGGCGCCGACGAAGTCGCCTACCGCGCCGCACGCCTGGCCATGATCGTGGACGAGCACGACGTCACGCGCTGGGGCGAAGGCTTCCTGGCGGCCCTGGGACGCAACGAAACGCCCGGCGTCGACGAACGCCCGGCAGCCTGACGAGGAGCACACATGAATACCGTTTTCCTGGGTAATCCGGTGGCCGACTGGCTGATGGCGCTGGCCGCCGCCGCCGTGGTGGTGGCCGGCCTGGATGCCGTCAAGTCGATCGTGCTGCGGCGCCTGCGCTCCTTCGTGGCCGCCAACCCGGGCGGCTCGCGCCCGCTCGGCGCGGCCGTGGCCGCCCTCTCGAGAACCCGCCTGCTGGTACTGATCATCATCGGACTGTATGCCGGCGCCAGCCTGCTGGTCCTGCCGGAGCGCACGCAACTGTTCATCAGCCGCGTCGCGATCGCCGCGGTGCTGATCCAGTGCGCGATCTGGGGCGACCATGCGCTGCGCGCCTGGCTGGCCGGCACCCGCGCCGAGCAGGCCAGCGACCCGGATCGCATCACCTCGTCGACCGCGATCGCCTTCCTCCTGCGCGTGGTGCTGTGGGCAGTGGTGGGCCTGATGACGCTCGACAACCTGGGCGTCAACATCACCGCCCTGGTGGCCAGCCTGGGGGTCGGCGGTATCGCCGTGGCGCTGGCGGTGCAAAGCATCCTGGGCGACCTGTTCGCCAAGCTGTCGATCGTGCTGGACAAGCCCTTCGTGGTGGGTGACTTCATCATCGTCGACAAGATGCTGGGCACGGTGGAGAGCGTCGGCCTGAAGACCACCCGGGTGCGCAGCCTGGGCGGCGAGCAGATCGTGTTCTCGAACGCCGACCTGCTCAAGAGCCGCATCCACAACCTGCGCCGCATGGAAGAGCGCCGCGTGGTGTTCCAGGTGGCGGTGACCTACGACACGCCGGAGCCGTCCCTGCGCGCCCTGCCCGGCCTGCTCGAAGACATCGTCGCGGCCCAGCCGCAGGTGCGCTTCGACCGCGCACACCTGGCTTCGCTGGCGGCCCCCGCCTACACCTTCGAAATCGTGTACTACGTCGCCAGCCCGGACTACCGCGTGTTCATGGACGTGCAGCAGGAAATCTACCTGCGCATCGTGGCGATGCTCGGCGAGCAGAAGGTCCGCCTGGCGCTGCCGGCGCAAATGGTGCATCTGGGGCCGACCGGCGAGCTGCCGGTGGTGGCAGCGGCGCCCGCCGATACGCGTGCCGCAGCCTAGGAATGTTACGAAGCGGCCACAGGCGTATGGACGCAAAGAGAGTGAGCAATGTGAAATTCGGAGCGTGTACAATCGAATAATTAACGCCGTAAGCGGCGACCGATCAACCACACCACACAAGGAGTTCGTATGGCAATCAGTCTGCAAAAAGGCGGCAACGTCAACCTGAGCAAGGAAGCACCGGGTCTGACCAAGGTGATCATCGGTCTGGGCTGGGATCCGCGCTCCACCGACGGCGCGGCCTTCGACCTGGACGGCAGCGCATTCATGCTCAAAGCCGACGCCAAGGTGCGCGGCGACAGCGACTTCATCTTCTACAACAACCTGAAGTCCAGCGACGGCTCGGTGGTTCACGCCGGCGACAACACCACCGGGCAAGGCGAAGGCGACGACGAGAAGATCACCGTCGACCTGGCGCGCGTCCCGGCCGAGGTCGAGAAGCTGTCGTTCTGCGTCACCATCCACGACGCCGACGCGCGCCGCCAGAACTTCGGCATGGTCGCCAAGGCCTACATCCGCTGCCTGAACGCCAACGGCGAAGCCGAGATCGCACGCTACGACCTGTCCGAAGACAGCTCGACCGAAACCGCGATGATCTTCGGCGAACTGTACCGCCATGGCGGCGAATGGAAGTTCCGCGCCGTCGGCCAGGGCTTCAAGGGCGGCCTGGGTCCGCTGGCACGCTCGTTCGGCGTCAACGTCTAAGGCAACCAACCCACGCGCCCGCTGCACGGCGGGCGCGTATGTCCACCTGTCTCGAAGAACTTCATGCGCGTCTGGTACAACAGGACGTTTTCGTCCATCTATGCGGCGATCCGGCTGATCCGCGAGGCCGATACCGCCGGCCGCTTCACCATCATTCACAGCAATGCCAACCGCCATACCCCGGCGGCGCGCCTGGCCCACGAGTTCCACGGCGAGCCGGTCGGCCTGGAGTCTGCCGCCTATGTCGAGTGGTGCCTGGAATTCTGCCGCAAGCACCGCATCGACATCTTCGTGCCCGGCCGCGAAGCCACCACCCTGGCCGCGCAGCACGCGCGCTTCCTGGACATCGGCACGCGCGTCCTGAGCGCGGCCACGCCCCACAAGCTCCAGCTCATGCACGACAAGGCCGGCTTCTATGCGGAGACCGATTTGCCGCAGGCGCCGGTGGCCGAATTCCGCCGCTTCGACAACGTCGAACAGTTCGATGCGGCCTGGGCCGAGCTGCGTCCGCGCCATGCGAAGCTGTGCATCAAGCCGGCGCGCGGCATCTACGGCATCGGCTTCGCCATCGTCGACGAAGAGCGCAGCAGCGCCGCCCTGCTCCTGGCGGGCGTCGAGTACCACATCGGCTACCAGGACCTGCGCCGCGGCCTGGCCGAGCTGAAGGAATTCCGCACCATGCTGCTGATGGAATTCCTCGAGGGCGCCGAGTACAGCGTCGACTGCGTGGGCGACAACGGCCGCCTGGTGGCGGCGGTGGCGCGCCGCAAGCCGGCGCAGACCGGCAGCGGCCAGCTGATCGACATGCGGCCCGAGATCATCGAGGCGACCGGCAAGCTGGCCGCCGACTATGGCCTGAACGGCATCTTCAACGTGCAGTTCCGCGAGGCCGCGGGCAAACCGCGCCTGCTCGAAATCAATCCGCGCATGTCGGGCGGCATCGGCATGGCCTGCGCGGCCGGGCCGAACCTGCCCTGGATTGCGCTGAAGGGCTTCGCCGACGGTTTCGACACGGTCGAGGTGGCGGAGGTCGCCAACGGCATGCGCGTCATCGAAGTGCCGGAAGCGCTGGAGCTGGCATGAACGCGCCATCCGACCTGGACGCCCTGTCGCGGCGCAGCGTGGCCCTGCCCACCGGCACGCTCGACGTCGCGCTCGCCGAGGGCGCGGACGAGTTCGAAGACCTGCTCGGTTTCGCGGCGCGCGCCAATGCCAAGCGCGGCTTCCTGTTCCTGAGCAAGGTGCTGGGCAAGCACTGGCCGGTCAAACCCTCGAGCATGCTCGCCATCCACGAGCGCCTTGCCGCCACCGTGCCGGCCAGCGATGGTCCGGTGGTGTTCATCGCCATGGCGGAAACCGCCATCGGCCTGGGCCAGGGCGTGTTCGAGGCCTGGCTGCGCGCCCATCCGGGACGCGAGGCGCTGTTCGTGCACACCACGCGCTACCGCGTGGGCGGCGGCGCGCTGATCGAATTCGAGGAAGCGCACAGCCATGCGCCGCGCCAGTTCCTGCACATGCCGGAAGATCCGCAACTGCGCGCGCTGCTGCTGGCAGCCTCCACCCTGGTGCTGGTGGACGACGAAGCCAGCACCGGCAACACCTTCCTGAACCTGACCGAGGCCTGCCGCCGCCTCAACCCGGGCATCGCGCGCGTGCACCTGGCAACGATCACCAATTTCATGGGGAGGAAAGCGACCGCCGCCTTGTCCGCCCGCTTCGGCCTGCCGGTGACCATAGGCGCCCTGCTCAGCGGCGAGTACCGCTTCACGCCGGGCGACTACGTGGCCCCGGCCAGCCCTGCCCAGCGCTTCGACCCGGATGCGGACCGCGGCGCCAGCGCCGGCTTCGGCCGCCTGGGCCTGCGCGCCGCCCTGCGCGCCCCCGAATCGCTGGCTGCGCGGCTGGCCGGGGAATTCGCGCCCGGCGCGAAAGTCGCGGTGCTGGGCACGGGCGAATTCATGCATCCAGCCATGCTGCTGGGCGCGGCGCTGGAGCGGCGCGGCGTCGAGGTCCGGGTGCAGTCGACCACGCGCTCGCCCATCCTGACCTGGGGTGCGGTCGGCCAGGCACTGTCCTTCCCCGACAACTATGGCGAGGGCATTGCCAATTTCATCTACAACATCGCGCCTGGCCAGTACGACCACGTGCTGGCCTGCCACGAGACCGCGCCGAACGCTCCCTTGCGCGAGCTTGCCGCCCTGCTGGATGCGCGCCTGTTCCATTTCCTGTCCGAGGCTGACGTTGAAGAAGTTCCTGTTCGCTGACCTGGACGACACGCTGTTCCAGACCTTCGAGAAATGCGCCGCCGCGGACGCGCTCGAGCCGGCCGCCTATTACAAGGACGGCAGCATCTGCTCGTACACCACGCGCGCCCAACGCGCCTTCCTGAGCTTCGTGCAGGACGGCATGACCGTGATCCCGACCACGGCGCGCGACCACGACGGCCTGCGCCGCGTGCACCTGCCCTTCGACAGCTACGCCGTCATCAACTACGGCGGCGTGGTGCTGCAGCCGGGCGGCGGCGCCGACATGCCCTGGCTGGAAAACATGCGCAGCGCGATGCACGCCGCCCTGCCCGGCCTGCAGGAGCTGGCCCGGCATATCGACGACTATGCCGGACGCACCGGCTTCGGCGGCCGCGCCCGCATGATCGAGGACTTCGCCACGCCCTTCTTCCTGGTCGTGAAGGACCCGGACAAGCGCCACGAGCGCCTGGTGCCGATCGAGGACGAGGTGGTCCGCCCGTGGATCGCCGACGGCCGCCCGGACTATGTGGTGCACCGCAACGGCAACAACCTGGCGATCCTGCCGAAGGCGCTCGACAAGGCCAACGCCGTCGCCCATGTCACCGCCATGCTGCGCGCCGAGCACGGCGACATCGTCACCTTCGGCATGGGCGACAGCCGCTCGGATGCCCGCTTCATGGCCGCGTGTGACTACGCCATCGTCCCGCGCGCCACCCAGCTGGCGCGGCTGACCGTGGAGGCCCTGTGAGCTTCCCGGGCAGCTACCGTGCCGGCGAGGTGGAGTTCCTGCTCACGCGCTTGCCGGCGCAGGAATTCACCAGCGTGCACGACAAGGAGCGCCTGATCCAGTCGGGCCAGCGCCACTACAGCCAGATGCTGTCGCCCGAAGCGCTGCCTTCGGCGCGCTACATGGCCGTGTTCGAGGATGCCTGCCGCGCCAACAATGCGCGCATGGCGGCGGACTGCCTGCGCCTGGCCGGCCTGATCGCCGCGCGGCGCGGCGGCGCCATCGCCGTGGTGTCGCTGGCGCGCGCCGGCACGCCGGTGGGCGTGGTGGTGGCGCGGTTGCTGCGCGAGGTGCTCAAACGCGAGGCGGTCCATTATTGCGTGTCGATCGTGCGCGACCGCGGCATCGACCGCGCCGCCCTGCGCCACATCCTGGCCCGGGGCCACGCGCCGGAATCGATCGTGTTCGTCGACGGCTGGACCGGCAAGGGCGTGATCGCACGCGAGCTGGCCCTGTCCGTGTCCGCCTTCAATGCGGCGCAAGGCACCGGCATCGACAACGGCCTGTACGTGCTGTCGGACCTGGCCGGCGCGGCTGCCTGCGCCGCTTCCGGCGACGACTACCTGATCCCGTCGAGCATCCTGAATGCCACCGTGTCGGGACTGGTGAGCCGCACGGTGCTGGACGAACGGATCGGCCCGGACGACTTCCATGGCTGCGTGTATTACGAGCAGTTCGCCGCCCACGACCAGTCGCAGCGCTTCGCCGATGCGCTGGTGACGCTGGCGCGGGATGCCGGCGACCTGCCGCAGGGCACGCCGCCCGATCCGAAAGCGGCCGCCGCACGCTCGCGCGCCTACCTGGAGGGCGCGATGGCACGCTACGGCGTCGCCGACATCAACCTCGTCAAGCCCGGCATCGGCGAGGCGACCCGGGTGCTGCTGCGCCGCGTCCCGCGCCTGCTGGTGCTGCGCCAGCCGGGCGCCGCCGACGTGCGGCACCTGGAAGTGCTGGCCGAAGAAAAACAGGTGCCGGTCGCGGTCGACCCGCTTCTGCCCTATCACGCAGTTTCCCTGATCAGGAGTGCATCGGATGCATAAGTCTTTAGGCGCGTCGCTGTACGTGCCGGCCAATCACAAGGATTTGGCCAGAATCGCCAACGGCGAAAAACTGCCGGACGCGCGCTCGCTGATCTTCTGCCTCGAGGACGCCATCGCCGACCGCGAATTGAGCTGGTCGCTGTTCAATCTCTCGGTGGTGCTGGCGAACATGCGCAGCGAGGTCACGGCCGAGCGTTTCGTCCGGGTACGCAACCCGGAGGTGATGGAGCGCGTGCTGGCCATGCCGGGCGCCGAAAAGCTGAGCGGCTTCGTGCTGCCGAAGATCACGCGCCACAACTTCGACACCTATTTCCGCCTGGTGCGCGATACCAGTCACGTTTTGATGCCGACGCTGGAGACGGCGGAAGTGTTCAGCGACAGCGAAATGCAGCAGCTGCGCGCCGTGTTCGAAGCGCCGGGCGTGCGCCACCGCATCCTGGCCTTGCGCATCGGCGGCAACGACCTGCTGGCCCTGCTGGGCCTGCGCCGGCCGCGCGGCATGACGATCTACCGCACCCCGCTGGGGCCCGTGATCGCGCGCCTGGTGACCACGTTCCGCCCCTGGGGCTTCGCCCTGACGGCGCCGGTGTTCGAATACCTCGACCTGCCCGAGCTGCTCGACCAGGAAGTGCTGGAAGACCTGGCCCACGGCATGATCGGCAAGACGGCGATCCACCCGACCCAGATCGCCCTGATCGAGCAGCACTACCAGGTGCGCCCGCAAGACCTGGCGGTGGCGCGCGCCATCCTCGACGACGCCAGCCCCGCCGTGTTCCGCATGGACGACGCGATGTGCGAAGTCGCCACCCACCGCGCCTGGGCCGAGCGCCTGGTGGAACAGTCAAACCGCTTCGGATCCCGTTCGATGGAAGGAGAACCCTCATGAACCTGTTTTCGCGTGGCCAGAAAGGCAAGCTGGCCGACCTCGGCACCGGCAACGCCTTCACCGTCGAGGTGGATATCCAGGCCCCGGGCCTCTCGGTCGACGTGTCCTGTTTCGGCCTGGATGCGGCAGATCGCCTGTCGGACGAGCGCTACATGGTGTTCTACAACCAGCTGGCCAGCCCCGAGGGCGCGGTGCGGCTGGAGCTGGGCGCGTCGCTGGCCCGTTTCGCCGTCAATCTCGATGCTCTGCCGCCGACCATCGCCAAGCTGGTGTTCGTGGCCGCCATCGATGGTCTGCAAACCATGCGCTCGCTCGGCGCCTGCGCGCTGAATCTCGGCAATGCGGTGCGCTTCCCGTGGTCGGGCGCGGACTTCGGCGACGAGAAGGCGGTCATCGTGGCCGAGCTGTACCGGCGCGATGGCATGTGGCGCTTCGGCGCGGTCGGCCAGGGTTTCAATGGCGGGCTGTCGGCGCTGCTGGCGCATTTCGGCGGCACCGAAGCCAAGCCGGCAGCCGCTCCGGCTCCGGCCCCTGCGGCCGCGCCGGCCCAGCCCAAGGTCTCGCTGTCGAAGGTCACGCTGGAAAAGCGCGGCGACAAGGTCTCGCTCGACAAGCGCGCCGGCCGCGGCTTCGGCCGCATCCACGTCAACCTGAACTGGAACCAGGCGGCGACCTCGACGCCCCCGCCCCAGCCTGCGAAGACGGGCTTCTTCGACAAGCTGATCGGCGGCGGCATCGGCGCCGGCCGCAAGGGCAGCGGCGGCATCGACCTCGACCTCGGCTGCATGTACGAGCTGGCCGACGGCCGGCGCGGCCTGGTGCAGGCGCTCGGCAATGCCTGGGGCGACTTCGAGCGCGAGCCCTTCATCCGCCTGGATGCCGACGACCGCACCGGGGCCGTGGCCGGCGGCGAGAACCTGTTCATCAACGGCGAGCGCTTCGACCAGATCCGCCGCGCGCTGATCTTCTCCTTCATCTACGAAGGCGTGCCCAACTGGGCGGCGACCGACGGCGTGGTGACCATCTGCGCGCCCGAGCAGGCGCCGATCGAGGTGCGCCTGGACGGCGGCGGCAACCAGATGATGTGCGCGATCGCGCTGATCGAGAACCGGGGCGGCAGCCTGCAGGTCACCAAGCTGGCCGAGTACTTCCAGCAGAGCGGCGGCACCAGCGCCCACGAGCTGATGGACCGCCATTTCGGGTTCGGGCTGCGCTGGAAGACCGGCACCAAGGGTTGACGCGGCGCCTCAGCGATCCTGCCTGACGCGGCTTGCCAGCAGTTCCGGCCGGTCGAGATAAAGAAGGATGTAGCGCGGGGCGGCGCGGCGCACCTGCCAGTGCAGCAGGGTCACGCCGGCATCCGGCCGCATGACCAGCACGCAGTTGGGCTTGTCGAAGGGCGTCACCGTGATCGTGTCGGCCGGGTGGATGCCATGGCGCTGGCGCCAGCGCTCGGGTGCTTCCAGCACCGCATCGACGCGCTCGATGCCGGAGAGCGGAATGCTCCCCTGGGTGCGCACGCCGACGCGCAGGTGCAGCACCTCGTCCGCCAGCACATGGCTGCCCTCGGCCACGTGCCAGCGGTCACCCAGCACCCACACGAGGGTGTACAAGGCCCCGATGCCGCCGACCACATGGATCAGCATGCGGGTGTCCGGATCGTCGACGAACAGGTGAAGGATGCCGAAATCGATCGGCAATTCCAGGAACACCGCGACCATCGCGCAGCCGATCGCGGTGCCGTAGGCGCCGCGCTGCAGGTAAGTCAGGGCCATGCCTTCGGGCCGCGCGGCCGCCGGGCGGCGCCGCAGCCATTGCAGGAACCCCGTCCACATCAGGCGCTCCAGCCGGGCCATGCCGATCAGTTCGGGCGGCAGCAGTGCAAGGATGCGGCCGCGCCAGCCGCTGGCGGCACGCAGGCGCCGCAGCGCGTCGGGCAGGTGCGCCAGGTCCTTGGCGGCCAACAGGGCCAGGGGCAGCGCGAAGGCCAGCTTGCGTAGCGCAGATCCCATCGTTTCCGGCGCCGCCAGGCGCACCAGCAGCACGATGAGGAAGGCCAGGTAGGCATGGCCTGCCAGCTGCGACCAGGACCTGCGGCGAAGATCGAGGGCTGCGGATTGGAAACGCTGTGTCAGGAGCATGTGTTGTTCGTCTGGCTGTGATCGCTACGATTACACCATGGGCTAGGCGCTCGAACAATTTGCAGCGCATAAAGCGCCGTCGGGAGTGGGGGAAGCCTGCCCTAGCGTTTGCGCCAGCACAAAGTGCGCGCTAAAAGCGCACTCGACAATGGACTTTTGCAAGGAGCTCCCATGTCGAACTTCGATCACCTCCCCGACGATGCCACCCGCCTCAGCGCCGCAAGCCTGCGGGCCCATTTCACCGGTCACCCGACCCTGGTCGGCTGGATCGGCCGCTCGGTCCTGCTCGTCATGCTGCTCGGTGGCGGTGTGGTCATGGGCAGCCTGCTCGGACCGGTGCTGTACGCGCTCCTGAACTGAGCCCTTGCCACGGTGGCCGCAAACGACAAGGGCCGGGAATCCCTGCGGATTCCCGGCCCTTGCTACCTCAGCGGAATGATCCGCTGACGGTGGATGCGATTACTGCAGCTTGATTTCGACGTCGACGCCAGCCGGCAGGTCCAGCTTCATCAGTGCGTCAACGGTCTTGTCGGTCGGATCAACGATGTCCATCAGGCGCTGGTGGGTGCGGATTTCGAACTGGTCGCGCGAGGTCTTGTTGACGTGCGGCGAACGCAGGACGTCGAAACGCTGGATGCGGGTCGGCAGCGGGACCGGGCCCTTGACCACTGCGCCGGTGCGCTTGGCGGTGTCGACGATTTCCAGGGCGGACTGGTCGATCAGCTTGTAGTCGAACGCTTTCAGGCGGATGCGGATTTTCTGGTTCGGAGCGGACATGCTATTTCCTTTAAAAGAACGTTCCGGCAAGGTGCCGGCAATGTGTGAAAGGTATTACGGTACGGCTCAAGAGGCGGGAGTATAACATCGTTCCCTCTCATAAAGATGGGGACAGGTCGAAAAACCTGTCCCCATCGTTGGATGGAAGAGACGCCCTGGGGCGCCCTTCCGATCTCGCTAACCGAAATTAGGCGATGATTTTCGCCACGACGCCGGCGCCGACGGTACGGCCGCCTTCGCGGATTGCGAAGCGCAGACCTTCTTCCATCGCGATCGGAGCGATCAGCTTGACGGTGATCGACACGTTGTCGCCTGGCATGACCATTTCTTTGTCGGCCGGCAGCACGATCGAACCGGTCACATCAGTCGTACGGAAGTAGAACTGCGGACGGTAGTTGTTGAAGAACGGGGTGTGACGGCCGCCTTCGTCTTTCGACAGGACGTACACTTCGCCGGTGAAGTCGGTGTGCGGCTTGATCGAGCCCGGCTTGGCCAGAACCTGGCCACGCTGGACGTCTTCACGCTTGGTACCGCGCAGCAGCAGGCCGACGTTGTCGCCAGCTTGACCCTGGTCCAGCAGCTTGCGGAACATTTCCACGCCGGTGCAGGTGGTCTTGACGGTGTCAACGATACCGACGATTTCGATTTCTTCGCCGACCTTGATGATGCCGCGCTCGACACGACCGGTCACCACGGTACCGCGACCCGAGATCGAGAACACGTCTTCCACCGGCATCAGGAAGGCGCCGTCAACGGCACGTTCCGGGGTCGGGATGTACGAATCCAGTGCTTCAGCCAGTTGCAGGATGGCGTCTTCACCCAGCGGACCAGCCTGGCCTTCCAGGGCCATACGTGCCGAACCCTTGATGATTGGCAGGTCGTCGCCCGGGAACTCGTACTTCGACAGCAGCTCGCGCACTTCCATTTCGACCAGTTCCAGCAGTTCTGCGTCGTCGACCAGGTCGCACTTGTTCAGGAACACGATGATGTACGGAACGCCAACCTGACGCGCCAGCAGGATGTGCTCGCGGGTCTGCGGCATCGGGCCGTCAGCGGCCGAGCACACCAGGATCGCGCCGTCCATCTGCGCAGCACCGGTAATCATGTTCTTGATGTAGTCGGCGTGGCCCGGGCAGTCGACGTGGGCGTAGTGACGGTTTGCGGTTTCGTACTCGACGTGCGCGGTGTTGATGGTGATGCCGCGTGCCTTCTCTTCCGGAGCCGCGTCGATCTGGTCGTAGGCCTTGGCTTCGCCGCCGAACTTCTTCGACAGAACGGTTGCGATTGCAGCCGTCAGGGTGGTTTTGCCGTGGTCAACGTGACCGATGGTGCCGACGTTGACGTGCGGCTTGGTCCGTTCGAATTTTTCCTTTGCCATTTCCTATCTTCCTTTAAAAGAAACGATTGTTTGTTTTTAGTCTGTTTGGACAGGACGCCTTGTGAGCGTCCTGTCCGGATTGTTATTACTTGGCTTTCGCGGTCACGATCGCGTCGATCACGTGCTTCGGAGCTTCAGCGTAGTGCTTGAACTCCATCGTGTAGGTCGCACGGCCCTGGGTTGCCGAACGCAGCGAGGTCGCATAGCCGAACATTTCCGACAGCGGGACTTCGGCCTTGATGATCTTGCCGCCGCCGCCCGGGATTTCGTCCATGCCCTGCACCATACCGCGGCGGGACGACAGGTCGCCCATCACGGTACCGGCGTAGTCTTCCGGCGTTTCCACTTCCACGGCCATCATCGGCTCGAGGATGACCGGGCTCGCCTTGCGGCAGCCGTCCTTGAACGCCATCGAGCCCGCCATGCGGAACGCGTTTTCGTTCGAGTCGACGTCGTGGTACGAACCGAAGGTCAGGGTGACTTTCACGTCAACGACCGGATAGCCAGCCAGCACGCCGCTGGTCAGGGTCTCGCGCACACCCTTCTCGACTGCCGGGATGTATTCGCGCGGAACCACGCCGCCCTTGATGGCGTCGACGAACTCGAAGCCCTTGCCGGCTTCTTGCGGTTCGATGGTCAGGACAGCGTGACCGTACTGGCCGCGGCCGCCCGACTGCTTGACGAACTTGCCTTCGACGTCGGTGACTGCCTTGCGGATGGTTTCGCGGTATGCAACCTGCGGCTTGCCGACGGTTGCTTCCACGTTGAACTCACGCTTCATGCGGTCAACGATAATTTCCAGGTGCAGCTCGCCCATACCACCGATGATGGTCTGGCCCGATTCTTCGTCGGTACGCACGCGGAACGACGGGTCTTCCTGAGCCAGACGGTTCAGTGCCAGGCCCATCTTTTCCTGGTCAGCCTTGGTCTTCGGCTCGACTGCCTGCTGGATGACCGGCTCCGGGAACACCATCTTTTCCAGGATGATCGGTGCCGACGGATCGCACAGGGTTTCGCCGGTGGTCGCTTCTTTCAGGCCGACTGCCGCGGCGATGTCGCCTGCGCGGACTTCCTTGATCTCTTCACGCTGGTTGGCGTGCATCTGCAGGATACGGCCCAGACGTTCCTTCTTGCCCTTGACCGGGTTGTAGACGGTATCGCCCGAGTTCACGACGCCCGAGTAGACGCGGAAGAAGATCAGCTGGCCGACGAACGGGTCGGTCATGATCTTGAATGCCAGCGCAGCGAACTTCTCGCTGTCGTCGGCTTTACGCGAGACCGGCTGCTCGTCTTCGTCGGTGCCGGTGACCGGCGGGATGTCCACTGGCGACGGCAGGTACTCGATGACCGCGTCCAGCATTGCCTGCACGCCCTTGTTCTTGAAGGCGGTGCCGCACATCATCGGGACGATTTCGCCAGCGATGGTACGGTTACGCAGTGCCTTCTTGATCTCGGCTTCCGACAGTTCGCCTTCTTCGAGGTACTTGTTCATCAGCTCTTCCGACGCTTCCGCGGCGGTTTCGACCAGCTTCTCGCGCCATTCGTTGGCTTGATCCAGCAGCTCGGCCGGCACGTCGGCGTATTCGAACTTCATGCCCTGCGATGCGTCGTCCCACAAGACGGCCTTCATCTTGACCAGGTCGACCACGCCCTTGAAGCTGTCTTCGGCGCCGATCGGGATCTGCAGCGGGATCGGGTTGGCCTTCAGGCGGGCGCGCATCTGCTCGTACACCTTGAAGAAGTTCGCACCGGTACGGTCCATCTTGTTGACGAATGCCAGACGCGGAACCTTGTACTTGTTAGCCTGACGCCACACGGTTTCCGACTGCGGCTGCACGCCGCCGACTGCGCAGTAAACCATGCAGGCGCCGTCCAGCACGCGCATCGAACGCTCCACCTCGATGGTGAAGTCGACGTGGCCCGGGGTGTCGATGATGTTGAAACGGTGCGGCTCGAAGTTGCTGGCCATACCTTTCCAGAAGCAGGTGGTCGCTGCCGAGGTAATGGTAATACCGCGCTCTTGCTCCTGCTCCATCCAGTCCATGGTGGCGGCGCCGTCGTGCACTTCGCCCAGCTTGTGGTTCACACCCGTGTAGAACAGGATGCGCTCGGTGGTCGTCGTCTTGCCGGCGTCGATGTGAGCGGAAATACCGATATTGCGGTAGCGCTCAATGGGGGTAGTGCGTGCCATAATTTTTCCTAAATCTTTGAATGGACAAAACCGGACGGCATTTTGACGATCAAAACGCGCCCGGCCTGAACAACAGATACTGCAGGCCGCACTCCCCGAAGGGGTTTGGCCATGTGCTTAGAAGCGGAAGTGCGAGAACGCTTTGTTCGCTTCTGCCATGCGGTGCACTTCGTCACGGCGCTTCATCGCGCCGCCGCGCATTTCAGCCGCTTCCATCAGTTCACCACCCAGGCGTTGTGGCATGGATTTTTCGCTGCGCTTGTTTGCGGCTTCGCGCAACCAACGCATGGACAGCGCCATACGACGAACCGGACGAACTTCCACTGGCACCTGGTAGTTGGCGCCGCCGACACGGCGGGATTTCACCTCGACCATCGGCTTGCAGTTGTTGATCGCGGTCGTGAACACTTCCAGCGGGTCCTTGCCCGATTTGGTCTGGATGTATTCGAACGCACCGTAGATGATGTTTTCAGCGACCGATTTCTTACCGGACAGCATCAGAACGTTGACGAACTTGGCGACATCGGTGTTGCCGAATTTTGGATCCGGCAGAATCTCGCGCTTGGGTACTTCACGACGACGTGGCATTTCAATTCCTTCCTATCTTCAGTTGAGTGCGGTGTCCGCACTCGCGAAAGACCCTCATGATCTTTCACTTACTCGGCCTTCCGGCCGGCTCAACTTAACTTTTTAATGTGACCTGTTTGTGACAGGGTCCGCAGGGCTACGCGAAGAATTACTTCTTGGCGCCGGCCTTGGCGCGCTTCGCACCGTACTTCGAGCGAGCCTGCTTACGGTCTTTCACGCCCTGGGTATCCAGTGCGCCGCGGACCATGTGGTAACGCACACCCGGCAAGTCTTTCACACGGCCGCCGCGGATCAGGACGACGCTGTGCTCTTGCAGGTTGTGGCCTTCACCGCCGATGTACGAAATGACTTCGAAACCGTTGGTCAGGCGAACTTTAGCGACCTTACGCAGTGCCGAGTTCGGCTTCTTCGGGGTCGTGGTGTAGACACGGGTGCAAACGCCGCGCTTCTGCGGGCAGTTTTCCAGTGCCGGGGACTTGCTCTTCACAACCGCGGCTTCACGCGGCTTGCGAATCAGTTGATTGATGGTTGGCATCGTTCAAAAATCCAACAAAGATTACTACGTTGATGACCCGGACCCTTGTTGCGCTTGTCCGGGGACTGAAACCTAGTCCCAAATTCGCTACCCAAAGCAGAGGCGACGAAAGCCACTCACCGAAGGAGCGGCAGCGAAGGCGCGGTGCTTATAACATGTGCAGAATAAATTCGAGAACTCGCGAGTATAGACCCGATGCGCAAGTGGGTCAACCGCTTTGCCGGCCGGTGAAGCCGGGGTTCGGGTAAACCTGGGGTTTACCGTGGTGGATGTGGCAAGCCTGCTACAAAGCCGCCGTCAAGCTTGCGGCGAAGATAGTGTATTTCCGGCTATAAAGACAGGATAATAGCCGATTTCGCCTTCTTCCCGCCCGATGTCCCGTCTGCTGCCGCGTTTGCTGCGCCCCGCCAACCTGTACCTGCTGCTGAGCTATGCCCTGCTCTCCAGCACGCCTTTCGCAGCGAAGCTGTTGGACCTGCCGGGCGCGCAAGGCGGCAGCGACCCGTGGCAGCTGCTGGGCGCCGGCGTGTTCGCCTGGATCGCCGCCTGGGCCCTGTGCAAGCGCCCGGCCTGGTTCCACTGGGCCCTGCTGCCGGCCTTCCTGGCCCTGCCGACCGAACTCTACCTGCTGGTCCATTACGGCCAGGGGATCTCGACGCACCACCTGGGCATCATCGCCGAGACCAGCCCCAGCGAGGCATTGGAATTCCTGGGCGGAAAAGCCTGGCTGCTGGGCGCGGTGATCGTCGGCGTGCTGCTGTGGTTCGGCTCGACCTGGGTGGCCGCCTGGCGCACCCGCGACCTGGACTGGAACGACCGCTCGCGCTGGGTCGTGCTGGCGGTGCTCGGCGCCGGCGCCGTGGTGCTGGCCTACGGGCAGAAGTTCGGCTTCGCCCAGGCCGACGGCAAGCACGCCGCCGCCTCCACGGGAAGCTGGCCAAGCCTCCCGGCCTGGACCAGGCCGCCGGTCGACCTGGCGCTGTTCGCCCAGTCCTGGCCCTTCGGCCTGAGCGCGCGCGGCCTCGACTTCTATAAAGAGCGGGTCTACCTGGCCGAACTGAACCGGCGCAGCGCCGCCTTCCGCTTTCATGCGAAGCAGGTCGGCGACGGGCACGGGCCGCAGGTCGTCGTGGTGGTGCTGGGCGAATCCTCGCGCTATGACCGCTGGAGCCTGAACGGCTATGCACGCGAGACCAATCCCCTGCTGGCGCAGGAAGAAAACCTGGTCATGCTGAAGGACGTGATCACGCCGGTCTCGGCCACCCGCCTGTCGGTGCCGGTGATCATCTCGCGCAAATCCGCGATGCAGAGCCTGAAAGACGGCTTCTCGGAAAAATCCTTCCTGTCCGCGTTCAAGGAGGCCGGCTTCAAGACCTTCTGGATCTCGAACCAGGTCTCGTTCGGCAAGTTCGATACCCCGGTGTCGGTGTTTGCGAAAGAGGCGGACGACGTCCAGTTCCTGAACCTGGGCAGCGTGTCCGACGCCTCCAACCACGACGCGGTGCTGCTCGAACCGCTGCGGCGCGCTATCGACGATCCGGCGCAGAAGGTGCTGGTGGTGCTGCACACGCTGGGCAGCCACTGGAACTACGCGCACCGCTATCCGCAGGAATTCGACCGCTGGCAGCCCTCGCTGAAGTCAGTCGAGAAGCCCGACTACACCAATCCGCGCCTCGAGCCGCAGATGAACAACAGCTACGACAGCGCCATCCTGTATACCGACTGGTTCCTGGCGAACGTGATCGGGGTGCTGAAAGAGACCGGCCTGCCCGCGTCCATGCTGTACGTGGCCGACCATGGCCAGACCCTGTACGACAAGTCATGCAAGATTGCCTTCCACGGCCACAACACGCAGTACGAATTCCACGTGCCGGCCTTCGTCTGGTATTCAAGCAGCTATGGCGAGCGCTTCCCCGGCAAGGTCGAGCAACTGCGGCGCCACCGCAAGGCCAGGCTCTCGACCGAAAACATGTTCCACACGGTGCTCGACATGGCCGACATCCGCTATCCCGGCGACAGCCTGGAGCGCAGTTTCGTCAATCCGGCCTTCAAGCGCCACAAGCGCTACGTCGACAGCTACGGCTGGACCGACTACGACGACGCCACCATGCGCGGCGACTGCCGCGAGGTGATTGCGAACGGCAAGCCGCTCAAGCGCAACTGAAAGATCGGTGAAAGATCGGGGTCAGGTCTGACATTTAGACACGGACTCAAGCTTGCGACAGTGACTTCAACTGCCGAGCTTGTGTCCGAATGTCAGACCTGACCCCGGTTTGTTCAAGCGCAACTGAGGGCTGGCGGCTGCTTCGCTTCGGGCTCGGCCAGGTGTGCGCTGAGCCAGCGCGCCACCTCGGCGGCCCGGCCCTCGATCCGCGCCCCGAAACCCTGCGTGGCCAGCAGCGCGATGCCGTTCGGGTCGCGCAGCACGCCCGGCAGCAGGACCGGCCGGCCGCTAGCGCTATCGATGCGGAAAGGCTCCAGCTTGTCGGCGAGGATTCGCGCCAGCACCAGGTTGTGCGACGAGACCAGTACCAGGTCGCGCTCGCACAGGCTTTCCAGCACCGCCGCGGCGGCCGACACCGATTCCAGGTGGTTGGTGCCGCGGAAGACCTCGTCGACCAGGCAGATGCCGGCCAGCGCCCCGCTCGCATCGAGCAGTTCGCGCGCCCGGCGCAGCTCCGACATATACAGGCTTTCGCCGCCCAGCAGCGAATCCTCGTTCTGCATGCTGGCGCGCACCGGCACGGCAGGCAGGCGCGCATGCTCGGCGTAGCAGAAGCCGAAGGCGCGCGCCGCCACCAGGTTCAAGCCCACCATGCGCAGGAAGGTGCTTTTTTCCCGAGGCGTTCTGGCCCGAGATGAAACCGCCCTGCCCGTCCAGGCTGACGGACAGCGGCGCCGGCATCTCCATCAGCGGATGCACGCCGCCCTGCAGGTGCAGGGCGCGCGCGGGGCTGCGCTCGGCCCAGCACCAGGTCTCCTGCCGGCGCAGGTGGCGGGCCAGCGCCACGTCGGCCTCCAGCTCGGCGCTGCGCAGATAGCAGGCGCGCAGGAAGTCGCGCGCGTCGGCCACGGCGCGGACGGTCTTCCAGTAGCGGCGGACGTTATGGGCGGCGAACCAGTTCATGTAGGCCTCGCCGGCCGGGATCATGCGCAGCAGCAGCGGGCGGCCGATGCGCCCGTGCAGGCGTGCGGCCATGGCGCGCTCCTCGACGAAGGGCTCCAGCAGATGGCCGCCGAGTTGCGCCAGCGCGTGGCTGCCGGCCAGCAGCGCGCCCAGGCTCTCCAGCGTGTTCTTCCACAGCTCGAGGCGGTGGTGGTAGCGGATCTGCAGCGCCATCAGCGGCGCCAGCGCGGCGAGCGTCGCCATCCAGCCGAGCGGCTGGGTCGCCAGCAGGCCGAGGCACAACAGCAGGAACAGCGGCAGCGTCCAGAGCAGGCGGCTCCACCACGGTGGCTGCGGCAGGTCGCTGCCAGGACCGCCGAACAGCAGGCCGGCGACCTCCGTTTCGGCAAAACGCAGCGGCCGCAGGGCCTTGTCCAGCGCATCGAGACGTTCCGGCTCCTCCAGCAGGCCGCGCAGGCGAGCGCTCAAGGCCGCGCAGTCGGCATCCGGCAAGCCCGCGCGCAGGCGGCGATGCAGCAGCTGGCGCCCATAGACGCTGGTCTCCTGCGCCAGGCGCTCCTCCCAGGATGCGAGCAGCAGGTCGTGCCAGGTCTGGTCGTCGAGCGCGGTCTTCGGGTCCAGGTCTGCCCGATGCAGGCGGCCGATTTCCTCGGAAGTAAAAAAGGGCGACGGCGGTTCGCGGTCGGCTGCAGGCTTGAAGAGGTCGGAAAGATAGCGCAGCAAGGAGGCAGGAGTGGACGGCATGGCAGGGATGGTAGCAGCGCGCCTGGGCGGAATACTCAATCTTTGTCACGCCGCCGGTGTCCGGTCGCTGTCCGCCCAGCGTCATGACGGACACTGCGGACACCGGACGCGGCAGTAATATTTCTCATGGAACCAATTACTTAGCTCATTGGCACGGATCATGCATTGACGACGCCATCCAAGCTTATCACCCAAGATGCCATGATCCGCGATACCTCAGAACAAGACGCCGTCCTCACTCCGGCCCCGGTCCACAAGCTCAAGCGCCGCGCGCTGTGGGTGGGCGGCGCCGCCGCCCTGCTCGCCATCAGCGTCGCCGTGCTGGGCGCCTGGACCAGCAGCGAACACTCCGTCAGCGAAGCCCGCCTGCGCATCGCCGAGGTCACGCGCGGGCCTCTGGTGCGCGACGCATCAGTGAACGGCCGCATCGTGGCCGCCGTCAGCCCCACCCTGTATTCGACCGCCCCGGCCACCGTCAACCTGAAGGTCGCGGCCGGCGACACCGTCAAGAAGGGCGACGTGCTGGCCGTGCTCGAGTCCCCGGACCTGACCGATGAACTCAAGCGCGAGACCTCCAGCTACGAGCAGCTCAAGGCTGAGGTGGCGCGCCAGCAGATCCTGGCGCGCAAGCAGAAGCTGCTGGCCAAGCGCGAAGCCGACACCGCCGAGATCGACCGCCTGTCGGCCCAGCGCACCCTGGAGCGCTACGAGAGCGTGGCCCAGGTCGGCATCATCGCCAAGATCGATTACCAGAAGGCCAAGGATGCCCTGAACTCGGCCGAGATCCGCGCCAACCACGCCTCCCAGGCCGCGGCCCTGGAAGGCGACGACGTCCAGCTGGCCCTGAAGACCAAGATCAACGAACTGGAACGCCAGCGCCTGTCGCTGGCCAATGCCCAGCGCCGCGTCGACGAACTGACCGTGCGCGCGCCGGTGGACGGCTTCATCGGCACCCTCAACGTCCAGAACCGCATGGTGGTGGCCGCCAACGCGCCCCTGATGACCCTGGTCGACCTGTCCAAGCTCGAAGTCGAGGTCGAGGTGCCGGAAACCTATGTGGCCGACATCGGCCTGGGCATGAACGCCGAGATCACCCTGCCCTCGGGCAAGGCCACCGGCAAGCTGTCGGCGCTGTCGCCGGAAGTGGTGCGCAACCAGGTGCTGGCGCGCGTGCGCTTCGACGGCGAGCAGCCGAAAGGCCTGCGTCAGAGCCAGCGCGTGACCGCGCGCCTGCTGATCGAGGAGCGCCCCAACGTCCTGATGCTGCCGCGCGGCCCCTTCGTGGAAAGCGAAGGCGGACGCCATGCCTACGTGGTGCGGGACGGGATCGCCGTGCGCACCCCGGTCCAGCTGGGCGCCACCAGCATTTCCGCCGTCGAGATCCTGTCGGGCCTGAAGCAGGGCGACAAGGTCGTCATCTCCGGCACCGACACCTTCAACAACGCCACCCGCGTCACGATCAACTGAACGATCACCGCTGAACAAGACCAACACAAACTAGGAGAATCCCATGCTGCGCATGACCAACCTGAGCAAGGTGTACCGCACCCACATGATCGAGACCCACGCGCTGCGCGGTTTCGAGATCGAAGTCAAGCAGGGCGAATTCGTCACCGTGACCGGTCCCTCCGGTTCCGGCAAGACCAGCTTCCTGAACATCGCCGGCTTGCTGGAAGAATTCACCTCGGGCGAGTACATCCTCGACGGCGTCAACGTAAAAGGCCTGGACGACAGCGCCCGCTCGCGCCTGCGCAACGAGAAGCTGGGCTTCATCTTCCAGGGATTCAACCTGATCCCCGACCTGAACCTGTTCGACAACGTCGACGTGCCGCTGCGCTACCGCGGCTTCAACAAGACCGAGCGCAAGGAGCGCATCGAGGACGCGCTCAGCAAGGTCGGCCTGGCGTCGCGCATGAAGCACTTCCCGGCCGAGCTGTCCGGCGGCCAGCAGCAGCGTGTGGCGATCGCGCGCGCGCTGGCCGGCTCACCCAAGCTGCTGCTGGCCGACGAACCGACCGGCAACCTGGACACGCAGATGGCGCGCGGCGTGATGGAGCTGCTGGAAGAGATCAACGCGGCCGGCACCACCATCCTGATGGTGACCCACGACCCGGAGCTGGCGGTGCGCACCCATCGCAACGTGCACATCATCGACGGCCAGGTCTCGGACCTGGTGCGCAAGGGCCCGACCCTGGTCGACGCCAAGACTGCCGCGGCGTCGGCATAAGGAGCCAAGCGCCATGTTCTCCTATTACTTCAAGCTGGGCGTGCGCAGCCTGCGCCGCAATCCTGCCCTGACCGCCCTGATGGTGCTGACCCTGGCCATCGGCGTGGCCGCCAGCGTGTCCACGCTCACCATCCTGCACATGATGTCGGGCGACCCGATCCCCGCCAAGAGCGACCGCCTGTTCGTGCCGCACGTGGACAACGGCCCGGTCGAGGGCTGGTCGCCGAGCGACGGTCCGAACGACGACCAGCTGGGCTACATCGACGCCGCCAATTTCCTCAAGAGCGGCCAGGGCGAGCGCCGCACCGCCATGTACGGCGTCTATCAGCCGATCGAACCGCCGCGCACCGACATCCCGGCCTTCACCGCTTCCGGCCTGGCCCCGACCCGCGACTTCTTCGCCATGTTCGACGTTCCCTTCCTGCACGGCCAGCCCTGGACCGAGGCCGACGATGCGCGCGGCGCCGATGTGGTGGTGCTGGGCCGCGCGGTCGCCGAAAAGCTGTTCGGCGAGGCCAGCCCGGTCGGCAAGCAGATCAGGATCGGCGGTTCCCCGTACACGGTGGTCGGCGTGCTGGACAGCTGGAATCCGCTGCCGCGCTACTACCGGCTGATCGGCGGCAGCCGCTTCGGCAATTCCGAAGAATTCTTCATCCCGTTCTCGACCGCGCTGCGCCATGAAATGGGCCACAACGGCAGCATGAACTGCAGCGCCAACCGCGACCCCGGCTTCGCCAACCTCCTGACTTCGGAATGCACCTGGATCCAGGCCTGGTTCGAGACCAGGAGCAGCGGCGACCGCGCCGAACTGCAGTCCTGGCTCGACAACTATGCAAGCGAGCAGCGCAAGCTGGGCCGCCTGAAGCGCAATGCGCCGAACAAGCTGTACGACGTGATGGAGTGGATGGAGCACATGAAGGTGGTCGGCAACGACAGCAAGCTGTCGGCCTGGCTGGCGTTCGGCTTCCTGATCCTGTGCCTGGTCAATACTGTCGGCCTGCTGCTGGCGAAGTTCTCGGTGCGCGCCTCCGAGATCGGCGTGCGCCGCGCGCTTGGCGCCTCGCGCCGCGACGTGTTCCAGCAATTCCTGATCGAGACCGGCGTGGTCGGCCTGGTCGGGGGCGTGCTCGGCCTGGTGCTGTCCTTCGGCGCGCTGGCCCTGATCGGCATGCAGAGCAAGGGCATGGCGGCGGTCGCCCGCATGGACTGGCAGATGCTGATGCTGACCTTCCTCATGTCCGTCACCGCCGCCATCGTCGCCGGCCTGCTGCCGACCTGGCGCGCCTGCCAGGTGACCCCGGCCATCCAGCTGAAATCGCAATAAGAACGAGAGAGCCCATCATGGAAATCAAACCCATCCTGTCCGCGCTGATGCGCAACAAGACCGGTCCGGTCCTGGTCGCGCTGCAGGTCGCGCTGAGCCTGGCGATCCTGGCCAACGCCCTGCATGTCGTCAACGAGCGCCGCGAAGTCGCGGCGCGCCCGAGCGGCCTGTCGGACGAGGCGGCGACCTTCTACTTCAACGTGCGCAACCTGAACAGCGACGGCCCCGAGCAGATGCTCGCCACCATGAAGCGCGAAGCCGAGGTGCTGCGCGCGGTGCCGGGCGTGGTCTCGGTGGCGAACGTGTCGCAGATGCCGATCTCGGGCAGCGGCAGCACCAACAGCGTCGCGCTCGACCGGCGCCAGGAGCGCGAGAGCGCGCTGGCCTCGGTGTACTTCTCGGGCGACTCGGTGATCAAGACCTTCGGCCTGAAGATCGTCGAAGGCCGCGACTTCCTGCCGCAGGAACTGGTCGACCTCAACGAGCTCGAAAGCCGCGAGCTGCCCAAGCACCTGGTCATCACCAAGGCGCTGGCCGACAAGCTGTGGCCGGGCGCCTCCGCGATCGGCAAGACGATGTACTTCGGCACCGGCCCGGACGCCCTGGGCGCCCAGATCGTCGGCGTGGTCGAGCGCCTGCAGTCGGCCCACGGCGACCTGGGCGAACGCGGCGAGTGGGCGGCGCTGGTTCCGGCGCGCCTGTACGGCAATCCCGGCGCCCTGTACGCCGTTCGCGCCGAAGCGGGCCAGCGCGACCGCGTCATGAAGGAAGCGGAGGAAGCGCTGCGCAAGTCCTCGGCGACGCCGATGATCCTGGAAGCCAAGACGGTCACGGAAGACCGCCAGAAGCGCTACCGCGGCGACGTCGCCCTGTCGTGGATGCTGATCACCGTCAGCGTGCTGCTGCTCCTGATTACCTGCTCGGGCATCGTCGGCATGGCCAGCCTGTGGGTCACCCAGCGCCGCAAGCAGATCGGCGTGCGCCGCGCCCTGGGTGCGCGCAAGGTCGACATCCTGCGCTACTTCATCACCGAAAACGTCATGATCACCAGCGCCGGCGTGTTCGG